>NZ_CP031337.1:311250-622500 GCF_003355495.1 Crenobacter cavernae | reverse complement strand
AGTCCAACCAGACCCACCAGTTCTAGTTGGGGGCATAGCTCAGTTGGGAGAGCACCTGCTTTGCAAGCAGGGGGTCGTCGGTTCGATCCCGTCTGCCTCCACCATCATTCCGCAAACGAAAGCGCATGGCCAGAGGATTCTGGTTGGCGTGAGCTTTCGTTTGCGTGATTAACGCATCGATCTTTAACAAACTGTAAGCCGAAATCAATCAAAGCGGCGCGACAAACGGCGTGGTTAATTCCTTGCCGGATGAAGTGCCAACTTGGGTAGATGATTGTATCAACGGCGTGTTCTTTGAAAAGGGGAGCATGCCGCGTCGCAAACACAACCGATTAGTTCAGAAATCGTAAGGTGTCTGAAATGATAGGGTCAAGCGACTAAGTGCATCTGGTGGATGCCTTGGCGATCACAGGCGATGAAGGACGTGTAAGCCTGCGAAAAGCGCGGGGGAGCTGGCAATAGAGCTATGATCCCGCGATATCCGAATGGGGAAACCCGGCTCGAAAGAGTCACCGCTGCCTGAACACATAGGGCAGAGGGAGCGAACCCGGCGAACTGAAACATCTAAGTAGCCGGAGGAAAAGAAATCAACCGAGATTCCGTTAGTAGTGGCGAGCGAATGCGGAACAGCCAGTACGTGATAAGTAGAGTGTTAGGAGAAGGCCCTGGAAAGAGCCGCCATAGTGGGTGATAGCCCCGTATCCGAAAACAGTTTACTGGTACTAAGCGTACGAGAAGTAGGGCGGGACACGCGAAATCCTGTCTGAAGATGGGGGGACCATCCTCCAAGGCTAAATACTCGTGATCGACCGATAGTGAACCAGTACCGTGAGGGAAAGGCGAAAAGAACCCCGGGAGGGGAGTGAAATAGATCCTGAAACCGGATGCATACAAACAGTGGGAGCCCTTGAAAAATGGGGTGACTGCGTACCTTTTGTATAATGGGTCAGCGACTTACGTTCAGTAGCAAGCTTAACCGAATAGGGGAGGCGTAGGGAAACCGAGTCCGAATAGGGCGATTCAGTTGCTGGGCGTAGACCCGAAACCGAGTGATCTATCCATGGCCAGGATGAAGGTGCGGTAACACGCACTGGAGGTCCGAACCCACTAATGTTGCAAAATTAGGGGATGAGCTGTGGATAGGGGTGAAAGGCTAAACAAACTCGGAGATAGCTGGTTCTCCCCGAAAACTATTTAGGTAGTGCCTCATGTATCACTTCCGGGGGTAAAGCACTGTTATGGCTAGGGGGTCATTGCGACTTACCAAACCATGGCAAACTAAGAATACCGGAAAGTGCGAGCATGGGAGACAGACGGTGGGTGCTAACGTCCATCGTCAAGAGGGAAACAACCCAGACCGCCAGCTAAGGTCCCAAATGATCAGTTAAGTGGTAAACGAGGTGGGAAGGCCTAGACAGCTAGGATGTTGGCTTAGAAGCAGCCATCATTTAAAGAAAGCGTAATAGCTCACTAGTCGAGTCGTCCTGCGCGGAAGATGTAACGGGGCTCAAACTGATAACCGAAGCTGCGGATCTAGACGTCGTCAGTGTCGTCTAGATGGTAGGGGAGCGTTCTGTAGGCCTGTGAAGGTGGCTTGTAAAGGCTGCTGGAGGTATCAGAAGTGCGAATGCTGACATGAGTAGCGATAAAGCGGGTGAAAAGCCCGCTCGCCGAAAGCCCAAGGTTTCCTACGCAACGTTCATCGGCGTAGGGTGAGTCGGCCCCTAAGGCGAGGCTGAAAAGCGTAGTCGATGGGAAACGGGTTAAAATTCCCGTACTTTCGTATAGTGCGATGTGGGGACGGAGAAGGTTAGGTCAGCGGCCTGTTGGAATAGGTCGTTCAAGCCGGTAGGCTGGAGAGGTAGGCAAATCCGCCTCTCCTTAAGGCCGAGACGTGATAACGAGGGTCTACGGACCTGAAGTGACTGATACCACGCTTCCAGGAAAAGCCACTAAGCTTCAGCTATACGAGAACCGTACCGCAAACCGACACAGGTGGGCAGGATGAGAATTCTAAGGCGCTTGAGAGAACTCAGGAGAAGGAACTCGGCAAATTGATACCGTAACTTCGGGAGAAGGTATGCCCCTGTAGCGTGTAGTGACTTGCTCACGAAGCGCGAAGGGGTCGCAGAGAATCGGTGGCTGCGACTGTTTATTAAAAACACAGCACTGTGCCAACACGAAAGTGGACGTATACGGTGTGACGCCTGCCCGGTGCTGGAAGGTTAAGTGAAGGGGTGCAAGCTCTGGATCGAAGCCCCAGTAAACGGCGGCCGTAACTATAACGGTCCTAAGGTAGCGAAATTCCTTGTCGGGTAAGTTCCGACCCGCACGAATGGCGTAACGATGGCCACACTGTCTCCTCCTGAGACTCAGCGAAGTTGAAGTGTTTGTGAAGATGCAATCTACCCGCTGCTAGACGGAAAGACCCCGTGAACCTTTACTGTAGCTTTGCATTGGACTTTGAACAGACTTGTGTAGGATAGGTGGGAGGCTATGAAGCGCAGACGCCAGTTTGCGTGGAGCCATCCTTGAAATACCACCCTGGTGTGTTTGAGGTTCTAACCTTGGTCCGTGATCCGGATCGGGGACAGTGCATGGTAGGCAGTTTGACTGGGGCGGTCTCCTCCCAAAGTGTAACGGAGGAGTTCGAAGGTTACCTAGGTACGGTCGGAAATCGTGCTGATAGTGCAATGGCATAAGGTAGCTTAACTGCGAGACCGACAAGTCGAGCAGGTGCGAAAGCAGGACATAGTGATCCGGTGGTTCTGTATGGAAGGGCCATCGCTCAACGGATAAAAGGTACTCCGGGGATAACAGGCTGATTCCGCCCAAGAGTTCACATCGACGGCGGAGTTTGGCACCTCGATGTCGGCTCATCACATCCTGGGGCTGTAGCCGGTCCCAAGGGTATGGCTGTTCGCCATTTAAAGTGGTACGTGAGCTGGGTTTAAAACGTCGTGAGACAGTTTGGTCCCTATCTGCAGTGGGCGTTGGAAGTTTGACGGGGGCTGCTCCTAGTACGAGAGGACCGGAGTGGACGAACCTCTGGTGTACCGGTTGTCACGCCAGTGGCATCGCCGGGTAGCTAAGTTCGGAAGAGATAACCGCTGAAAGCATCTAAGCGGGAAACTCGCCTGAAGATGAGACTTCCCTGGAGGCTTGACCTCCCTGAAGAGTCGTTCGAGACCAGGACGTTGATAGGTCGGGTGTGGAAGCGCTGTGAGGCGTGAAGCTAACCGATACTAATTGCTCGTGAGGCTTGATCCTATCATTTGAGACACTTTAAGAGTGTTGTGACTGCGACGAGAGACGATCGTCACCCAAGAATTTGATTGAACCGTGACCCCTCGGGGGCACGCTTCGGCTTACTAAGTTTGTTGACAGTTTATGTCTGGCGGCCATAGCGAGGTGGTCCCACCCCTTCCCATCCCGAACAGGACCGTGAAACGCCTCAGCGCCGATGATAGTGCAGATACCTGTGTGAAAGTAGGTCACCGCCAGACGCCCCTTACGCAACCCCCGTGCCCCTGGCACGGGGGTTTGTTGCTTTATGCTCCCGCCCAACCCGCCTCGGCGTGTGATGGGACCCACCACCAGGGCGGGCCGAACCTTGCCCCTTTGTCCTTTAGTCCTTTAGCCGACCTCGGCCAACCTCACCGTCGATAAGCCTTGCCTGCGTAGTAACGCGGCCTCACGCATCTGTTTAGTTGCTGACGCCGCCATCGCACTAAGCACGTCCGGGCTTGCCATTGCCCGGCCGCAACGGGCGCGGACGGCCGGCGGTATCGGCGGGGCACGCATCAGGGTAAAATCCAAGGTTTGTCCAATCACGGCTTGCAGCGACGATGAAATCCCACCCCCGAAATGCGCGAATCAAGGGCGACCCCTTCCTGCCCAGCCGATTCATTTTCGGCGATGCGGTGGACGACAGCGGGATCGAGCCCAGCGAGTACCTGATTCATACCGAATTTCCGGCTTTCGTCTGCCGCCTGGTCGGCGAAGACAATACGCCGTTCCCGGGCCGCGAGGTCGAGGCCGACGCGTTCGCCAGTGCGATGCTGTTCGACGAAGAGGAAAACCTGACCGTCTACGTGTGCAGCCAGGGTTTCCGTCTGTTCGACTTCAACTTCTGGGACGAGGTGCCGACCGCCGACGAGCTGCAGAAGGTGTGCGACGCGGCGATGGACGCCTATCGCCGCCTGAACGAGGCGTACGCCGCGCGCGAAACCGGCGTGAAGCTACGCGAATTCCGCGAGGGAGCGAGCGAGCCGTTGCCGCCGCGCGAGCGTGCCCAGCGCATCGACGACCTGGCCGCCAAGGCGCGCGAGGCGCTGGGGAGCCCGGTACACGCGATGCAGCTATCGGCCACGGTGCAGATGGCGCTGTCGGGTGGCGATCCGGCGGTGTTCACCGAGGCGCAGCTCGCCTTGCTGAAAGAGCCGGCGGCGCGCGAGCTGTTGATCGGCACCGCGCGCGACTGCATCGCCTTCCCCGAGGTGCTGAGGAAGGACGGCAGCCTCGCGTCGTTCGAACTGTGGGCTCTGCCGTTCGCGTTCTCGCGCGCGCAGGGCGGCGTGTGGTGGCACTTCCCGCTGCTGGAACGCATCGAGGCGCCGCTGGCCGACGCGCTCGACGTGCCGCAGAACGCGGTGCTGTGGGTGTCGCCGACGCTGTTCACGCTCGAGATGCTGAACGAGCGCGCGTGCCAGAACCTGTCGCAACTGGCGACGGTGATGGATGCCGGCTGCGACTTCGCACCGTACAACCCGGACGCGGCGCGCGCGACCTTCGAGGCCGCAAGGCAGACCGCCGACCCGCAGTTGGTGCTGGCGTGGATCCCGTTCATCGTCGAGCGCGGCACGCTGCCTCTCGACAAGGCGAAACGTCTCGGCCGCAAGGCGCTCGACGCAGTGATGCCGCTGGTCCAGGAGGCGGTTGGCGCCGAGATGGAATACGGCGAGGCCGAGCTGTTCGCGCCGCTGCCGTGGTGGGAGGCGCTGTCGGCCGGCACGCGGGCGTGGAACCGCAAGCGGCTTGGCGTCACCGTCGCGCTGGTCGCGGCCAGCGCCGGCGGATTGGCGGGCCTCGAGGCGGTCGCGCAGTACCAGCCCGAGCACTACGCCTACCAGGTGCTGATCAAGGCGAGCGGCAAGGACGACGTGCTCGCGCACGCGCCGTGGGCGCTAGTGTCGGACGTCGCGCCGGACAAGGAAGCGGCGTGGGAAGACCTCGCGCTGTGCCTGAAGGAAGCGGGGATTCCGTTGACGGAGCAGGCGAGCCGGCTGCACTGATTTTCGAGGCTGCGCAAAGAACAAAGCTTGGCCGAGCGTGATGCTCGGCCAAGCTTTTTTGCAGGGTGCCATTCGTAGCAAAACACGAATGAACCGGCCCGGGCAGCGATTGAAGCCAGCCGTGCCGCAAACAAAAAGGTTGGCCGAGCCTCGGGGGCTCGGCCAACCTTTTGCGTTGACGCGGGCCGAGTCGCTGTCAGCCGCGCACGCCGACGATCACGTGCGACGCCTTGAAGAAGGCCACCACCGCGCCGCCTTCGACGAGGCCGAGTTCGCGCGCGCTGTCCTGGGTGACGATCGCGGTCAGCGCGTCGCCGCCCTTGAGCGCGATCTGCACCTCGGTGTTCACCGCGCCATGGTTGATCGCCCGTACGGTGCCTTCGAGGCGGTTGCGCGTCGACAGCTTCACGCCCGAACTCGGGTTGGCGAGGATCACCCACGGCGCCTTCACCAGCGCGATCGCCTCGCCACCGGTGGCCAGGCCGAGCGAACGGGTACTCTCGCGGGTGATGACGGCGACGAGCTGGTCGCCGCCGGCGAGCGCGATGTCGATCTCGTCGTTGACCGCGCCTTCGCGGATGGCGCTGATCTGGCCGACGAACTGGTTGCGTGCACTGGTGAGCATGATGTTATTCCGTTGGTATGTGTCGTGCGTGACGACTATGTTTATGGGGAGTGCTTATTTTAACCCGCCGATTTCAGTATTGTCATAATCAATCGCGGGTATACCCTTATTGTATATGGTCAAATAGGTGCATGGATTTGGATTAAAATTTCCGTTTTGTTATGATTTATCAATGGCTTGACTCATCCACAGTAGGGCAGCGTCCAGACTGGCTTCCCGTCCTTCACGAGAGGTAATCGAGTGTCGAAGCCCTTTGCGCGCGCCGGTGCGGCGCGTGGACAACTCAAGACCCGAATCACGCTGCTCTTGCTGCTGGCGGGACTCGCGCTGCTCGCGGTGCAGGGCGGGCTGTTTTACCGCGAGGCGACCGCCGAATTGCGCGCGCAGCTCAACGATTATCTGACTACCCAGGTCGGCGCAGTCGTCACCGACCTCGACGACCGCCTCGCGCAGCGCAGCCAACTGCTCGAGGCGGCGGCGAAGTCGGTCGGCGTCGACGCCGATACCTTGCCGGCCGAGGCGCCACGGCTCGCCGCCCGCTTCGCCCATCTGAACGCGCTGTTCGACTCGATGGTGATCGTCGATGCCGACGGGCGCATCGTCGGCGACGCGCCGCCGCTGCCGGGCCGCGTCGGCATCAACATCCAGTTCCGCGAATATTTCCAGCGCACCTCGCGTACGCTCAAGCCGGTGGTATCCGAGCCGTTCCGCGCGCGCACCAGCGGCAACCGCAGCCTGGTGGCGTTCACCGCGCCTCTGCTCGACGAGGAGGGGCGCTTCGCCGGCATGCTGGTCGGCACGATCGACCTCTTCTCGCCGGAGTTCTTCGGCGATTTCCTGCCTTCAAGGTCGGCCATAGCGGCTACCTGACGGTCAGCTCGGTGCGCAGCCAGACGACGCTGTTCCACCCGGACGCGAGCCGCATCATGCAGCCGGTGGCGCAGCCCGACGAGAACCCGCTGCTGCAAAGGGCGCTCGCCGGCTGGCAGGGCGTGGCCGAGAGCCGGCACGGGCGGGGCGGCGCACGCGCCTTGTACGCCTACCGCCCGCTGTCGAACGCGAACTGGGTGGTCGGGGCGGTGCTGCCTGCCGACGAGGCGTACGCGCCGATCGCGCGGCTGACCCGCGTGCTGCTCGTGTCGGGGGGGCTGGCCGGCGCCGTGCTGATCGCGCTCGCGTGGCTGGTGCTGCGCCGCCTGTTGCGCCCGCTCGACACCTTGCGCGAGCAGGTCGAGGCCTTGCACGAAGGCCGCTACACCGGCCCGCTCTCGCCCGGCGGCGGCGCCGAACTGCAGGCGGTGGCCGACGCGGTGTCGGGCGTGTTCGCCGCACGGCAGGCGGCCGAGGCGGCGCTGGCCGACCGCGAAGCCTTCTTTCGCACGCTGAACGAGACCTCGCCGCTCGGCGTGCTGGTGGTATCGGCCGGCGGTGAGATCGGTTACTGCAACCAGGCTGCCCATCATCTCTTGGCGCACGACGGCACGCCGCCGCTAGGCCGGTCGTGGTTCGAGCTCGTTGCCTCCTGCGAGCGCGACGAGGTGGCGTCGATGTGGAGCGCCGCGGTCGCGATGGGGGCGCCGGTGCGCTTCAGCTGCGCGCTCGGCGCCGAACCGGCGCCGCTCTTGACCTTGCGCTTCCAAGCGATGCCGGGCGACGGGCCGGCGCGCTACGTCGGCGTGTTGCTCGACATCAGCGCCGAGGAAACCGCGCGCCAGGCGCTGTCGATGGAGCGCGAACGCGCGCTGGCGATCCTCGAATCGATCCGCGAGGCGGTGGTGCTGACCAACCACCTGGGCGAGGTCGAATACCTGAACCCGCCGGCGCTGGCGATGCTGGACCTGCGTCCGTTCGAGCTCGCCGGCCGGCCTTTCAACCGCGTTGCGCGCTTCGTCGATTGCGCGAGCGGCCACCCGCTCAATATCGGCACGCTGTCGGTCGACGGCGGCGCACGCCAGGTGGATCTGGTGCGCGACGACGGCACGCGCTTCGCGGTCGAGGTGACGGTGTCGCGCGTCGGCGGCGCGCAGGGTTTCGAGGATTACCGCGTGGTGGTGATCCAGGACGATGCGCCGCGGCGCGAACGCGAGGCGACGCACCGCTGGGAGGCGCTGCACGACCCGCTGACGCGGCTCTGCAACCGGCGCGGCTTTCACCAGGCGCTGTCGGCCTTGCTGGCCGACGAGATGCGCCGCGGCGGCGAACACGCGGTCGCGATGCTCGACCTCGACCACTTCAAGGCGGTCAACGACGGCGGCGGTCATCTGCTGGGCGATGCGCTGCTGCAGGAGGTGGCGACGCTGATCGCGCAGTCCTTGCGCGCGAGCGACGTCGTCGCCCGCCTGGGCGGCGACGAATTCGCGTTGCTGCTGTACGACTGCCCGCTGCCGGTGGCCGAACGGCTGCTGTCCGAGCTCTTGTCGGCGCTGGGCAACTATCGGCTCGAAGGGCCGGACGGCCGGCTCTACCACATCAGCGCCAGCATCGGCTACACGCGCGTCAAACCGGACGACCAGATACCGGCCGACCCGATGGCGCGCGCCGACGTGCGCTGCTACGCGGCCAAGCACGGCGGACGTAACCGGCTGGTGATGAGCGGCGACTAAGCCGCTCGTCCTCCGCGGTCCGGCGGGTAGGCGGCTCCAGGCTCGGCCAAGCCTGGGCTCCGATTCAGCCGTCCAAGCCGGCCAGACACAGGTACTTGATCTCCAGATAGTCGTCGATGCCGTACTTCGAGCCCTCGCGGCCGAGGCCGGACTGCTTGACGCCGCCGAAAGGCGCCGCCTCGTTCGACAGGATGCCGGCGTTGACCGCGACCATGCCGTACTCGAGCCCCTCGGCGACGCGGAAGATGCGTCCGACGTCGCGCGCGTAGAAATAGCTGGCGAGGCCAAACTCGGTGTCGTTGGCGAGCGCGATCGCCTCCTTCTCCGTCTTGAAGCGGAACAGCGGCGCGACCGGGCCGAAGGTTTCCTCGCGTGCCATTTTCATGTCGGCGGTCGCGTCGGCGATCACCGTCGGCTCGAAGAACTGCCCGCCGAGCGCGTGGCGCGCGCCACCGGTCAATAGCTTCGCGCCGTGCGCGAGCGCGTCGGCGATGTGTTCCTCGACCTTGACGACCGCGTTCATGTCGATCAACGGGCCCTGCGTGACGTCGGGCTCAGTCCCGTCGCCGACCTTGAGCCGCGATACCGCGGCGGTGAATTTCTCGGCGAACGCGTCGTACACGCCGTCCTGCACGTAGAAGCGGTTCGCGCACACGCAGGTCTGGCCGCTGTTGCGGTACTTCGAGATCAGCGCGCCGTCGACCGCGGCGTCGAGGTCCGCGTCGTCGAACACGATGAACGGCGCGTTGCCGCCCAGTTCCATCGACACCTTCTTCACCGTCGCCGCGCACGCGGCGATCAGCGCTCGGCCAACCTCGGTAGAGCCGGTGAACGACAGCTTTTTCACGATGTCGGACCCGGTCAGCGCCGGGCCGATCTCGCCGGACGGGCCGGTGATCACCGAGAACACGCCGTGCGGGATGCCGGCGCGCTCGGCCAGTTCGGCGAGCGCCAGCGCCGACAGCGGCGTCTGCGACGCCGGGCGCACGACGATCGGGCAGCCGGCGGCGAGCGCCGGCGCGGCTTTTCTCAGGATCATCGCGTTCGGGAAGTTCCACGGCGTGATCGCCGCGGCGACGCCGATCGGCTGCTTGATCACCAGGATGCGCCTGTCCGCGCCGGGCGACGGGATGGTGTCGCCGTAGACGCGCTTGCTCTCCTCGGCGTACCACTCGATATATGCGGCACCGTAGGCGATCTCGCCACGCGCCTCGGCGAGCGGCTTGCCCTGTTCGGCGGTCAGGATGCGCGCGAGGTCGTCCTGGTTCGCCATCGTCAGGTCGAACCAGCGGCGCAGGATCTGCGCGCGTTCCTTGGCGCTCTTGCGTTTCCAGGCGGGGAAGGCGGCCTCGGCGGCGGCCAGCGCGCGAAGGGTTTCGGCCGCGCCCAGCGCCGGCAGCTCGGCCAGGGTCGACCCGTCGGCCGGGTTGGCGACGGCGAAGGCGCGGCCGCTGTCGGCGTCCTGCCAGCGGCCTTCGAGGTAACAGCGGGTTTTCAGGAGCGACGGGTCTTTGAGCGTGAGCATGGCGGTCTCCCGGCATGAGAGGACGCTATGCAGTCTAGACCCTTGACAGGCGAGGGGAAGGAGCGGCTCGGCCAACCTTGTAAGGGTTGGCCGAGTTTTTTGTGGACGCCGTCGCCTTAAGCGCTCGCTTCGAGCAGCGCCGCCTCGAAGATGGCCAGCGCCTCGTCGAACACGTCGAACTCGATCGTCAGCGGGAACAGGCAGCGGATCACGTTGCCGTCGAGGCCGCAGGCGATCAGGATCAGCCCGCGCGCCAAGGCGCCGGCCTGCACCTTTTTCATGAAGGCGACGTCCGGCCGGCCTTCGCCGTCGCGGAATTCGAGACCGACCATGCCGCCGACGCGGCGCACTTCGGCCAGTTGCGGCACGCACTTTTTCAGGCCGTCGAGCCGGTCGGCCAGCAGCGTGCCGAGCGCCTCGGCGCGGTCGGGCAGGTTCTCGTCGCGCATGATGTCGATCACCGCGTCGGCGGCGGCGAGCGCCAGCGGGTTGCCCGCGTAGGTGCCGCCGAGGCTGCCGGCGACCGGCGCGTCCATCACCGCGGCGCGGCCGACGATGGCCGACAGCGGGAAGCCGCCGGCGAGCGACTTGGCCAGCGTGATGATGTCGGCTTCGGCGTCGTAGTGCTCCATCGCGAACAGCTTGCCGGTGCGCCCGAAGCCGCACTGCACCTCGTCGGCGATGATCAGGATGCCGTGTTGGTCGGCGATCTCGCGCAACGCCTGCATGAAGGCTTGCGGCGCCGGGCGGATGCCGCCCTCGCCCTGCACCGGCTCGAGGATGAAGGCGGCGACGCGCGCCGGGTCGATGTCGTACTTGAACAGGCGCTCGAGGCCCTTGAGCGCGTCGTCGAGCGACACGCCTTCCTGCGCGTCCGGGAACGGCGCGTGGTAGATGTCGGCCGGGAACGGGCCGAAGCCGGTCTTGTACGGCGCGACCTTGCCGGTTAGCGACATGCCGAGCAAGGTGCGGCCGTGAAAGCCGCCGCCGAACGCGATCAGGCCCGGGCGGCCGGTGGCGGCGCGTGCGATCTTCACCGCGTTTTCTACCGCCTCGGCGCCGGTGGTGAAGAAGGCGCTTTTGGCCGCGCCCTTGATCGGCGCGAGCGCGTTGAGCTTTTCGGCGACGTTCAGATACAGCGCGTACGGCACGATCTGATAGGCGGTGTGGCTGAACGCGTCGAGCTGCTTGGCGACGGCGGCGTGCACCCTGGGGTGCAGGTGGCCGGTGTTCAGCGCGCCGATGCCGCCGGCGAAGTCGATATAGCGGCGGCCGTCCTGGTCCCACAACTCGGCGTTGCGGGCGCGTTCGACGAAGAAATCGGCCATCACGCCGACGCCGGCAGGGGTGATGTCGTGTTTGCGTTGCAGCAGTTCAAGGCTGTGCATGCGGTCTCCTTGCGGTACTGACGCTACAGGCCGCCTCGTGGGCGGCCTGTAGCAGGGATGGACCGATTGTAACCGCTAGCCGGCCCGGGGTTAACCCTTGATGGCGTGCGGGTGCGAGATCAGCGCCTGGCGAGCATCGCGCGGTTGACGGCTTCGAGCCTGGCCGAATCCAGGAGGCCGGCCGCCTGCGACAGCGCGAGCTGCGCGTTCAGATACGTATAGCGTGACTCGGCGAGGCTGGTGACCGCCTCGTAGTAGGCCTGTTCGGCCTGCAGCAGGTCGAGGTTGGTGCGCACGCCGACTTCGCGGCCCAGGCGCGTCGATTCGAGCTTGCTTTTCGACGACGCCAGCAGCTGTTCCTGCGCGCGCACCAGCGCGGCGCCGTTGGTGACGCCCAGATACGCGCGGCGCACGTCTTCGCGCACCTGGCGGCGGCTCGCCTCCAGCGTGTCGCGCGCCTTCAGTTCGTTGGCCGCCGCTTCGCGCACCTGGCTGCTGAGGCCGCCGCCGGCGAACAGCGGCAGGCTCAAGGTGACGCCTATGGCCGAGCCGCGCGTCTGGCGGGCGGTGAGGCTGCTGGCAGGGCTGTTGTTGACGCTGTCGTTGTAGCCGGCCGCAAGCGATACCGTCGGCAGGCGCTGGCCGCGTTTTTGCAGCAGATCCTGGCGGGCGAGTTCGAGCTGCTCCTCGTCAGACTTCACGACGAGGCTGTTGGCCTCGGCCAACGTCATCCAGTCGGCGAGTGCGGCCGGTTGCGGCGGGGCGAGCGCGAGCTTCTGGTCGATCGACGCGACGCCCTGCGGGTCGAGGCCGGTAAGCCGGCGCAGCGCCTCGCGCTTCACCTCGAGGTCGCTCTCGGCGGCGATTTCCCGCGCGCGCGCGGCGTCGAAGCCGGCCTGCGCCTCGTAGGTGTCGGTGATCGTCGCGGTGCCGACGTCGAAAGCGGTCTTCGCCTGTTCGAGCTGCTTGGCGAACGCCGCCTTGGCCGAGCGCACCGACGCCAGCGTGTCGTTGGCGAGCAGCACGTCGAAGTAGGCGCGCGCGACGTCGACGATCAACTGCTGTTCGGCGGCCGAGAACTGCACGTTGGCGAGCCGCGTGCCGGTCTTGCCCTTCTGGTAGCCGGCGTAGCGGGGCACGTCGAACAAGGGCTGCGTCAGCTCGACGCCGTAGCCATGGCTGTCGTAGCTGGAGAGGCCCGCCGGTTCGATCGGCCGGTTGTAGCGGTAGTTGGCCGAGAGGCCGACCTGCGGCAGGATGCCGGCGCGGCCCTGGACCGCCTTTTCCTGGCCGGCGTCGCGCTCGTTGCGGCGGGCGGAGAAGCCCGCGTCGTGGTCGCGCGCGGCACGCCAGGCGTCGACGAGGTCGAAGGCGGCGGCGCCCTGTGCCAGGGTCAAGGCCGCGACGGCGATAAGGGTGATGCGAAACGGTTTCATCGGTTCCAATTCATTTATTTTTGTTGATTGGCCGGTTCACCTTGAACCATTGCGCGTAGAGCGCCGGCAGGAACAGCAGCGTCAGGACGGTCGCGACGAGCAGCCCACCCATGATCGCCACCGCCATCGGTCCCCAGAAGGTGCTGCGCGTCAGCGGGATCATCGCGAGGATCGCGGCGAGCGCGGTCAGCATGATCGGCCGGAAACGGCGCACCGTCGAGCCGACCACCGCGTCGAAGCGCTCTACGCCGTCCTCGATGTCGCGCTCGATCTGTTCGACCAGGATCACCGAGTTTCGCATGATCATGCCCGACAGCGCGATCACGCCGAGCATCGCGACGAAGCCGAACGGCGCGCTAAACGCGATCAGCGTCAGCGTCACGCCTATCATGCCGAGCGGCGCGGTCAGCACCACCATCAGCGTGCGCTGGAAGCTTTTCAATTGCAGCATCAGCAAGGTCAGCACCGTCACGACCATCAGCGGGGCGACCGCGTTGATCGCGCCCTGCGCCTGCTGGCTCGACTCGACCGAGCCGCCCATCTCGATGTGGTAGCCGAAGGGCAGCGTCTGCTCGAGCGCCTGCATCTTCGGCCACAGCGCGTTCGCGATGTCGGGCGCCTGCGCGCCGTCGGCGGCGTCGGCGCGCACGGTGACGGCCGGCAGCCGGTTGCGGTGCCAGATGATGCTCTCCTCGGGCGCGTAGACGATCTTGCCGAGCTGAGCCAAGGGCACGTAACGGCCGGAAGCCGTCTGGATCATCAGGTCGCCGAGGCTCGCCACGTCCCGGCGCTCGCCGGGGTTAAGACGCGCGACGACGGCCAGGGTTCGATCGCCCTCGCGATAATCGGTCACGCTGGTGCCGGAGATCAGCAGCGCGAGCTGGCGCGACAAGGCCTGAGTCGAAATCCCGAGCGCGCGCGCCTTGTCCTGGTCGACCTCGACCTTCAGCGCCTTCGCCTGTTCGCCCCAGTCGTTGTTGACGTGGCGCGCGGCAGGGTGGGCGCGCACGATCGCTTCGGCCTGCGCGGCGATCGCGCGCACCTCGTCGTGGTCTTCGCCCATCACGCGGAACTGCACCGGGTAGCCGACCGGCGGGCCGTTCTCCAGCCGCGAGACGCGGCCGCGCACCATCGGGAAGTCGGTGTCGAACAGGTGCTCGAGCTTCTTCTTCACGTCTTCGCGTACGGTTTCGTCCTTCGTCATCACCATCAGCTGCGCGTAGTTCAGGTGCTGCTGCTGCTGGTCGAGCGGCAGGTAGAAGCGCGGGCTGCCGCCGCCGACGTAGCTCGCAACGCCGCTCACGTTCGCATCGTTCTTGATCTTGGCCTCGAGCTTCTTCACCTCGCGCTCGGTCGCCTCGAAGCTCGCACCCTGCGGCAGCCACAGGTCGACCAGCAATTCGGCGCGGTTGGACGCCGGGAAGAACTGCTGCGCGACGAACAGCTTGAACGCGCCGATCGACAGCACGAAGGCCGCGAGGGTGGCGACGATCACCGTCTTTCGGTGGTCGAGGCACCATTCGAGCGTCGCGCGGAAACGCCGGTAGAACGGCTTGTCGTACACGTCGTGGTGCGCGTGCACGGTGCCGGCGTGTTCGCGCAACAGGTGGTAGCCGAGCAACGGCGTGAACACGACGGCGACGAGCCACGACACGACGAGCGCGATGCCGACCACCGCGAACAGGCTGAACACGTATTCGCCGGCGTTCGACTTGGCGAGGCCGACCGGCAGGAAGGTCGCCGCGGTGACGAGCGTGCCGGTCAGCATCGGGAAGGCGGTGCTGGTGTAGGCGTAGGTCGCCGCGTCGAAGCGTTTCCAGCCTTCCTCGAGCTTCAGCGCCATCATCTCGACCGCGATGATCGCGTCGTCGACGAGCAAACCGAGCGCGATGATCAAGGAACCGAGCGAGATGCGCTGCAGGTCGATCTCGAAGAAGTACATCGCGAGGAAGGTCATCGCCAGCACCAGCGGAATCGACAGCGACACAACGATACCGGTGCGCAAACCCAGGCTCAGGAAGCTGACCGCGAGCACGATCACCACCGCCTCGACCAGCGACTTCATGAATTCGTCGACCGAGTGCTCGACCACCTTGGGCTGGTCGGACACCGCGTGGATCTCGACGCCTATAGGCAGTTTTGTCTTCACGTGCGCCATCAGCGCGTCGAGGTTCTGGCCGAGCTTCAGCACGTCGCCGCCGTCCTTCATGCTGATCGCGAGGCCCAGCGCCGGCTTGCCGCCGTAGCGCATGCGGAACGACGCCGGGTCGGCGAAGCGGCGCTCGACGGTCGCGATGTCGGCGAGGCGGAAGGTCTTGCCGTTCGCGGTGATCGGCGTGTTGGCGACCGCGTCCGCGCTGTTGTAGGCGCCGGTCGCGCGCACCCAGATGCGGTCGCTTGCGGTGTCGAAGGTGCCGGCCGGACTCATCGCGTTCTGCTCGGAGAGCGCGTTCCAGATGGTGCGCGCGTCGAGCCCGAGGCTGGCGAGCTTCGCGGTCGACAGGTTGACGGTGATCCGCTCGTCCTGCACGCCGACGAGGTCGACCTTGCCGACGTCGGGCACGCGCAGCGCCTCGCGCTTCACATCCTCGAGCACGCGGCGCAGGTCTTCGTCGCTGAAGCCGTCTCCGGTGAACGCATAGATGTTGCCGAAGGTGTCGCCGAACTCGTCGTTGAAGTAGGGGCCGCGGATGTCGGCCGGCAGCGTATGGCGGATGTCGGAAAGCTTCTTGCGCACCTGGTACCACACCTGCGGCACGGCCTTGCCCGGCGTGTTCTCACGCAGCATGAGCACCATCTGCGCCTCGCCCGGCTTGACGAAGGTCTTCACATAGTCGAGTTCGGGCAGCTCCATCAGCTTCTTCTCGACCTTGTCGGCGACCTGGCGCTCCATCTCGGCCGCGGTCGCGCCCGGCCAGTTCACCTGGACGACCATCGCCTTGAACGTGAATTCCGGGTCTTCCTTCTGTCCGAGCTGGGTGTAGGCCCACAGCCCGGCGACCATCAGCACCACCATCAGGTAGCGCACCAGCGGCCGGTTGTTCAGCGCCCACGCCGACAGGTTGAATCGGCTGTTCATCGCGCGCCCTCTTCAAGCAGCGACACGCGTTGGCCGTCGCGCAGCAGGTGGACGCCGGCGGTGACGACGCGGCTGCCGGCCGGCACGCCGGATTCGATCAGGACGCTCGCCTCGTCGATCGCCGCGACCTTGACGGAGGCTCGGCCAACCTTGAGCGTCTTCGCGTCGATCAGCCACACGGAGTGCTTGCCGCTTTCGTCGAGCAGCGCGGTCAGCGGCAGGCGGGTTCCTGCGCCCGCCGAGCCCGGTAGCGCGACGGTCGCCGTCATGCCGAGCCTCAGCGCCTCGGGCGGCGCGGCGATGCGGATGCGCGCGGCGTAGGTGCGCGTCGCCGGGTCGGCGTCCGAACCGAGTTCGCGCAGCGTGCCCGGGTAGCTTTCCTTGCCGTTCGCCCACAGCGACACAGAGAACGACTTGGCCTGGCGCACCGCGTCGACCAGCTGCTCGGGCACCTGCACCGCGACCTCGCGTTCGCCGTCGACGGCGAGCTTCGCGACCGGGAAGCCTGCGGCGACCACGGTGCCGGGCTCGGCCGACATCTCGCTGACGACGCCGTCGGCGTCGGCCACCAGATTCGCGTAGCCGGTCTGGTTGCGGCTGGCCGCCCGTTGCGCGCGAGCCTGCGTGAGCCTGGCGCGCGCGGCGGCGACGCCGTTCTGCTGGCGCTCGACCTGCGCGGCGCTGACGAAGTTTTTCGCCAGCAGGTCGCGCGAACGTGTGAGATCCGCCTGCTGCTGTGCGAGATCGGACTCGGCCGCCGACAGCTGCGCCTCTTTCGCCGACAGGTCGAGCCGGTAGTCGGTCGCATCCAGCCGGGCGAGCACCTGGCCCTGCTTCACCCGCTCGCCGGCGCTCACGCGTTTTTCGATGACCTTGCCGCCGACGCGGAACGCGAGCCGGCTCTCGGTGCGTGCGCGTACCTCGCCGGAAAAGCGCGGCCCGCCGTTCGCCTCGCCTTGCCCGGCGACGGTGTAGCGCACCGGCCGCACTTCTTCTGCCGGCTGGGGCTTGTCGGCGCAGCCGGCGAGTCCCATGGACAGCAGGCCGGCGATGAGGCCGGTGAAGATCGTCGTTTTCATGGTGTTCTCGTGGGGTCTTGTTGTGTTGGGGCTAGCGGGCGGCGAGGCCGGTCAGCAGCAGCGAGAGCGAGGCCTTGAGCGACGCGTAGTCGTGCCTGCCCTCGGGCGCGACGCCGGGCACCGCGCCGAACGAGTGGTTCCACACCATGCTGGTGATGATCGGCGCCATCAGCGCGTCGACGGTGGCCGCGACGTCGAGCGGGCGGAATTCGCCGCGCGCGGCACCGAATTCGACGATGGACGTCATCATCGCGCGCGCCGGCGCGATCACCTCGGTGTAATAGAACGCCGCGAGTTCGGGGAAGTTGGTCGCCTCGGCCATCATCAACTTGCACAGACCCGCGAGCCGGGTCGAACCGCTCTCCCGCCACCAGTCTTCGAGCAGCGCGAACAACAGTTCGGTCGCGCTGCCCTGGTGGTCGGCGGCGCGCTCGCGCATCGCCGTCACGTGCGCGACCTGCGTCTCGCGCACCACCGCCTTGAACAGCTCTTCCTTGTTCTCGAAATACAGATAAGGCGTGCCCTTGGTCACGCCGGCGGCGCGCGCGATGTCTTCCATCTTGGTCGCACGGAAGCCCTTCTCGACGAACAGGCCGAGCGCGGCCTCGAGGATTTCGCCGGGTCGTTCGTCTTTCTTTCTCTGCCAGCCGGTATCGATCATCGTGTTGCTGAATTCTGATTCATTAAATGGCGAGCCTAGCGTCATGGCGCCGTGCGCGCAATTAATAAATCAAAATTCAGCAACGTCTTTGGGTAGAATGCCACACCACAAGAAGTCATCCGGGAGCCGGCCGAAACCCGCCGCCGCCTCCCCCATTCAAGGAGTCAGCCGTGACCATTGCCGCCAGCGAAAAGGCGCTCATCCTCGCCGAAGCCATGCCCTACATCCGCCGTTTCTACGGCAAGACCATCGTGATCAAGTACGGTGGCAACGCGATGACCGACGAAAAGCTGAAGGAAGACTTCGCCAAGGACGTGGTGATGTTGAAGCTGGTCGGCCTGAACCCGGTGGTCGTGCACGGCGGCGGCCCGCAGATCAACGATCTGTTGGCGCGCGTCGGCAAGCAGGGCGAGTTCATCCAGGGCATGCGCGTGACCGACCGCGAGACGATGGACGTGGTCGAGATGGTGCTCGGCGGCCAGGTGAACAAGGAAATCGTGTCCTTGATCAACCAGCACGGCGGCAAGGCGGTCGGCCTGACCGGCAAGGACGGCCACTTCATCCGCGCGCACAAGCTGTTGCTGAAGGGCGATAACCCGGATGAACAGATCGACATCGGCCACGTCGGCGAGATCGAGCACATCGACCCGTCGCTGGTGTCGCTGCTCGACTCGCAGGACTTCATCCCGGTGATCGCGCCGATCGGCGTCGGCAGCGAAGGCGAGGCGTACAACATCAACGCCGACCTCGTCGCCGGCAAGCTGGCCGAAACGCTGAAGGCCGAGAAGCTGATCCTGATGACCAACACGCCGGGCGTGCTCGACAAGCAGGGCAAGCTGTTGACCGGGCTCACCGCCGCCCAGGTCGACGGCCTGTTCGCCGACGGCACCATCCACGGCGGCATGCTGCCGAAGATCAGCTCGGCGCTCGACGCGGCGAAGAACGGCGTGAACTCGGTGCACATCATCGACGGCCGCGTCGCGCACGCGCTGTTGCTCGAGATCCTGACCGACGCCGGCGTCGGGACGATGATCCGAGCCCAATGAAGATCCGCGCGCGGTAAGCGTTGCGCGCCGACGCGAAGAGCCGTTGTCCTGACAGGGGCGACGGCTTTTTTCATGGGCTCGGCCAACGTTGGCCGAGCCCCACAGGTCCGCATCGACAGTGTGGAGCGCTGCCTATGATCGAGGCTTGGCCATCTTGCCCCGCTCCCGTCCCCGCTGCCGGTGGCCCCCCTCCGCCCGCACCGCACAACGCGCTGGTCTATATTGATGGCATGACTGGCCGTACCGAACACAGGGGGTGTCATGCAAACTGTCAGGGAAATCTTGGAAGACAAACGCCACCGTCCGCTGGTCTACGTCGGGCCGGAATCCACCGTGTTCCAGGCGCTGCAGATCATGTCCGAAGCGGACGTCGGCGCGCTGCTGGTGATGGACATGGGCGATATCGTCGGCATTTTCTCCGAACGCGACTATGCGCGGCGCGTCGTGCTGCAGGGCCGCACGTCGGCCGGCACGCACGTGCGCGAGATCATGACCAGCAAGGTGGTGTACGTGAAGCCCGAGCAGACGATAGACGAATGCATGGCGCTGATGACCGAAAAACGCATCCGCCACCTGCCGGTGCTCGAGGACGGCACGGTGATCGGCGTGCTGTCGATCGGCGACCTGGTGCGCGCGACGATCACCGAGCAGCAGTTCACCATCGACCAGCTGGTCAACTACATCCAGGGCCAACACCACGGCGCCGTCGCCCACGAATAAGGCCCCAGCAATAAAACGACAACGGCGCCGCCCGGTTTCCCCGGCGGCGCCGTTTTGCTTTTCGTCCGCGATTCAGCCGAGCGGCGGCGCGATGCGGTGCGCGAGTTCGACCAGCACCGGGCCAACCTCGCGACCGAGCGTTTCCGGCGTGAACAACAGCGCCGGGCCGCTGGCGTTCAGCGCCATCGTCGGCTGGCCCGACGCCGGCGAGCGTAGCGGCACGCCGATCGCGAGCACCTCGGGGCCGTACTCGCCCCACGAGTGCGCGTAGCCGCGCTCGCGGTAGTCGACGAGGCTCTCGGCGAGCTTGTCGGCCAGGCCCGGCCATTCGGCGCCGTAGTGCTCGGCCAACTCCAGGTCGAGCTTGGCGCGCTCGGCGTCGGTCAGGCCGGCGTAGTAGGCGCGGCCGATCGCGGTCGTCACCAGCGGCACGCGCGAGCCGACCGTCAGCTGCACCGTCACCCGCGCCGCGCTGCGGCAGGTCTCGAGATAAACCATGTCGACGCCGTCGCGCATCGCCAGGCTGACCGACACGTTGTGCTTGAGCGCGAACTCGCGCATCAGCGGCGCGGCGATCTCGCGGACGTCGTAGCTCGACAACACCGCCGAACCCAAGGCGAGCACCGCGAGGCCGAGCCGGTAGTAGCCGGTGTCGGTTTCCTGCGACAGGTAGCCCAGCTGCGTCAGCGTGTAGGTCAGCCGCGACACGGTCGACTTGGGCAGGCCGGTGCGGCGCGTCAGCTCCTGGTTCGACAGCGCCGCTTCGCCGGGGCGGAACGCCGCCAGCACCGCGAGGCCGCGCGCCAGCGCGGTGACGAAGAAACGGTCCTTGTTGAGTTCGGCGTCGGACTCGTCGAGGGGAAGGTGGTCGTCTGTGCTCATTGCAGATCCTTGGTTTCGATTGGGGCAGAGCATAGGACGCAATCGCCGCGGTGAAAAGCGCGGGGCTTTACAGCGTGTACGCCAATGGCTAACATATTTCGCATGATGGAACTATGTTTCGCATAGCGAAACTTAACCCGACGGAGAAACGCCATGTCCCACGCATCCCAACGCCCCGCCTTCAATTGGTCCGACCCGCTGCTGCTCGAGGCCGCGCTGACCGAAGAAGAGCGCATGGTGCTGGACGCCGCGCATGCCTACTGCCAGGAAAGACTGCAGCCGCGCGTGCTGTCGGCTTTCCGCGAGGAGAGGTTCGATCGCGAGATCCTCACCGAGATGGGCGAGCTGGGCTTGCTCGGCGCGACGATAGAAGGCTACGGCTGCGCCGGCCTCGGCCACGTCGCTTACGGCCTGATCGCGCGCGAGGTCGAGCGCGTCGACTCGGGCTACCGCTCGGCGATGAGCGTGCAGTCGTCGCTCGTGATGCATCCGATCTACACCTTCGGCAGCGACGCGCAGAAGGACAAATATCTGACTAAGCTCGCGACCGGTGAACTCGTCGGCTGCTTCGGCCTGACCGAACCCGACGCCGGTTCCGACCCGGCCAGCATGAAGACGCGCGCGAAGAAGGTAGCCGGCGGCTGGACCTTGTCGGGCAGCAAGATGTGGATCACCAACTCGCCGATCGCCGACGTGTTCATCGTCTGGGCGAAGGATGAAGAGGACGTGATCAACGGCTTCGTGCTCGAGCGCGGCATGAAGGGGCTATCCGCGCCGGCGATCCACGGCAAGCTTTCTCTGAAGGCGTCGATCACCGGCGAGATCGTGATGGACGAGGTGTTCGTCCCCGACGAGAACCGGCTCGACGTGACCGGGCTGAAGGGGCCATTCTCTTGCCTCAATAAGGCGCGCTACGGCATCGCGTGGGGCACGATGGGCGCCGCCGAGGCGTGCTGGCACGCGGCGCGCCAGTACACGCTGGACCGCAAACAGTTCGGCCGGCCGCTCGCCGCGAATCAATTGATCCAGCTGAAACTGGCGAACATGCAGACCGAGATCACGCTCGGCCTGTTCGCCGCGTTGCAGGTCGGCCGGCTGATCGACAAGGGCGAGGCGGCGCCCGAGATGATCTCGCTGATCAAGCGCAACAACTGTGGCAAGGCGCTCGACATCGCACGGGTCGCGCGCGACATGCACGGCGGCAATGGCATCGCCGACGAGTTCCAGGTGATGCGCCACATGGTCAACCTCGAGGCGGTCAACACCTACGAGGGCACGCACGACATTCACGCGCTGATCCTCGGCCGCGCGCAGACCGGCATCGCGGCCTTCTGATTCGTCCCCGGCCGGGCGAGGCTCGGCCAACCTATCCTCTATATAGAGAATCGCCATGGCCAAACCGCTTGCAGGCATCACCGTGCTCGACCTGTCGCGCGTGCTCGCCGGCCCGTGGGCGAGCCAACTGTTGGCCGACCTCGGCGCGACCGTGATCAAGGTCGAGAAGCCCGGCAGCGGCGACGACACCCGCGCGTGGGCGCCGCCGGCCGCCAGCGACGGCAGCGCCGCCTACTTCCTGTCGGCCAACCGCGGCAAGCGCTCGATCGCGCTCGACATCACCCGGCCAGAGGGGCAGCAGATCGTCAAAAGCTTGGCCGAGACCGCCGACGTGCTGCTGGAAAACTACAAGGTCGGCGGGCTCGCCAAGTACGGGCTCGACTACGACAGCCTCGCGAAGATCAACCCGGCGCTGGTGTACTGCTCGATCACCGGCTTCGGCCAGGACGGCCCGGCCGCCGAGCTGCCCGGCTACGACTACATCGTGCAGGGGCTGTCGGGCCTGATGAGCATCACCGGCCCGGCCGACGGCGAACCACACAAGGTCGGCGTCGCGGTCACCGACCTCTTCACCGGGCTGTACGCCGCCAACGCGGTGCAGGCGGCGCTGTTCGAGCGCACCCGTACCGGCCGCGGCGCCTACATCGATCTCGCGCTGTTCGACTGCTCGTTGGCGATGCTCGCCAACGTCGCGCTGAACCATCTGGTAAGCGGCAACGTGCCGCCGCGGCTCGGCAACGCCCACCCGAACATCGTCCCCTATCAGGTGTTTGCCGTATCCGACGGCCACCTGATCCTCGCCTGCGGCAACGACAAGCAGTTTGCCGCGGTGTGCGACGTGCTCGGCGTGCCCGAGCTCGCCGAGGACGAACGTTTCGCGACCAACCCGGCGCGCGTAGAAAACCGACAGCTACTGGTGCCAAGGTTGGCCGAGCGCTTCCTGCAAGACCGTCGCGACGAGTGGCTCGGCAAGCTAGAAGCGGCCGGCGTGCCGTGCGGCCCTATCCTCAATGTCGCCGAAGCGTTCTCCCACCCGCAGGCCCGCCACCGCGGCATGTCTTTCGTGGCGCAGCGCGACGACGGCACCGAGCTCGCGCAGCTGTCTTGCCCGATCCGCTTCGACGGCGAGCCGGCTAGGGCGGAGCTTGCGCCGCCGCTTCTGGGTGAACACGGCGACGCGCTGCTGGCGGCGCTCGGCTATGACCCGGACGAAATTGCCGCATTGCGGAAGGCCGGTGTGCTGGGGTCGGGCAACCCCTATCAGACAACTGTTTGAATTGTGGCGTGGAGCCGATATCATCGTCCGGATGGGGGCTGTTTTGTGCGTTGCGATCGGCGTACACTCGCCGCCAATAAAGCAATAGACAAGGGACATCGATGGAACGCGAATACATGGAATACGACGTGGTGATCGTCGGCGGCGGCCCGTCCGGCCTTGCCAGCGCGATTCGCCTCAAGCAGCTTGCGGCAGACGCCGGTCGCGAGCTGTCGGTCTGTCTGCTCGAGAAGGGCTCGGAGATCGGCGCGCACATCCTGTCGGGCGCGGTGTTCGAGCCGAAGGCGCTCACCGAGCTGATCCCCGACTGGAAAGCCAAGGGCGCACCGCTCAACACAGAGGCGACCGACGACCATTTCCTGTTCCTGACCGAGACCGAGTCGATCGAGCTGCCGACGCCGCCGCAGATGAAGAATCACGGCAACTACATCATCAGCCTCGGCAACCTGTGCCGCTGGCTCGGTGGGCAGGCCGAGGAACTCGGCGTCGAGATCTACCCGGGCTTCGCCGCCGCCGAGGTACTGTACGACGAGAGCGGCGCGGTCAAGGGCGTCGCCACCGGCGACATGGGCATAGGCAAGGATGGCCAGAAGACCAGCGCCTGGCAGCCGGGCATGGAGCTGTGGGCGAAGCAGACCATCTTCGCCGAGGGCTGCCGCGGCTCGCTGACCAAGACGCTGTTCGAGCGCTTCGATTTGCAGAAAGACGCCGATCCGCAGACCTATGGCATCGGCATCAAGGAGCTGTGGGAAGTGCCGGCCGAGCAGCACAGCGCCGGCAGCGTCACGCACACCATAGGCTGGCCGATGGACACCGCGACCTACGGCGGCTCCTTCCTATACCACCTCGAGAACAGCCAGGTCGTCGTCGGCTTCGTCGTCGGCCTCGACTACCAGAACCCGTGGCTGTCGCCGTTCGAGGAGTTCCAGCGCTTCAAGACGCACCCGGCGATCAGGAAGACGCTCGAGGGCGGCCGCCGCATCTCGTACGGCGCGCGCGCCTTGAACGAGGGCGGCATCCAGAGCCTGCCCAAGCTGACCTTCCCGGGCGGCGTGCTCGTCGGCGACACCGCCGGCTTCCTCAACGTGCCGAAGATCAAGGGCAGCCACGCGGCGATCAAGTCGGGCATGCTCGCCGCCGAGTCGGTGTTCGAGTTGTTGTCGACCGACTCCACCGCGCGCGAAGCGACGAGCTACCCGGACAGGTTCAAGCAGAGCTGGCTGTACGACGAATTGTGGCGGGTGCGCAACATCCGTCCGGCGTTCCGCTGGGGGCTGTGGCCGGCGATCGCCTACGGCGCGCTCGACACCTACCTGTTCCGCGGCCGCGCGCCGTGGACGCTGCGCCACAAGCACGCCGACCACGAGACGCTCAAGGAAGCGGCGATGTGCTACCAGATCGACTACCCGAAGCCGGACGGCGAACTGACCTTCGACCGCCTGTCGTCGGTGTTCATCTCGAACACCAACCACAGCGAAGACCAGCCGGCGCACCTGAAGCTCAAGGACAAGAGCGTGCCGGTGGAGATCAACCTGAAGCGCTACGCGGGCCCGGAGGCGCGCTACTGCCCGGCCGGGGTCTACGAGTTCGTCGGCGAACCGGACGCGCCGCGGTTGCAGATCAACGCGCAGAACTGTGTGCACTGCAAGACCTGCGACATCAAGGACCCGATGCAGAACATCAACTGGGTGACGCCGGAAGGCGGCGGCGGGCCGAACTACCCGAATATGTAAGCGGGCAGGGCAGGCCCGGGGACGTTCTAAACGGAAAACCTGTCGCCGGAAAGCTCGGCCAACCTTGCAAAGGGTTGGCCGAGCTTTTTTGTTGCGTCGCGGCGAAACTTGACAGTCCGCCGTGCTTCGCTCACCCTTGAAGGCATGAACACCCAGCGCATCGCATCCTTTGCCTATTTTTATTGGTACCGCAGCTCGAGGCGGCTCCAAGGGATGTGCACACGCTGAAACCCAGCTTCTCCTACCAAAGCCGCCGCATCACCGGCGGCTTTTGTGTTTTCAAAGGGTCTTCCGGTCGCGGCGCAACAACACCGACAAGGAAACCCTTTCATGAACGCCCTCCGCCAACTATCCCCGCTGACCCCGCGCGAGACGGCGGCGGGCTATTTCCTGTCGATCGCCCGCGACGCTGCTGCGCTTTCCGAACACGGCGTGTTCGAAGCGCTGCTGCCGATCCGCCCGTTCGCGCTGCTGCTGGCCGCGCGCCGCGCCGACTGGAGCGCACGCTCGCCTGAGCGCTTCGCCGACGACGCCGACTGGCTCGCCGCCACCATTCTCGTGCTGCAACTCGCCGAAGTCGACATCGCGCTCGACGCCTTGCCGCAACTCGACGCGGCGAACCAGAGGTTGGCCGAGCTGTGCGGCGATCTCGCCATCGACTTCACCCCGGCGCAACCGCGGCTGGTGAGGGAGTTCGCCGCGAACGGACAGGCACCGCTTTCCGGCCGCACGCGCCTCGATTTGCCGGCGGCGCTGGCGAACCTGTCGGCGATCGCGCGGTCTTCTACACTAGCAGCATGTTGCCGCGCGGCATTGCCGGCGCCGCTCGCGCGCGTCGCGGGCCTCGCCTGATGCCGCTGACCATTAAGGAGAATCGATGAACGATTGGCCCGCCGCCGCCGCTTCCACCCGACCCCACCCGGACAAGAAGCTCTACCAGCTGACGCTGGTGGTCTACATCCTGCAGATCGTCAGCCTGTTCGTCGGCGTGACCGCGCTCGTCGGCGTGATCGTCAACTACATCAAGAAGCCCGACGTCGCCGGCACCGTGTTCGAGAGCCACTTCGCGTGGCAGATCCGCACCTTCTGGTGGGCGCTCGCCGGCTACGTGCTCGGCTTTCTCACCACCTTCCTGCTCGTCGGCTTCCTGATCCTGTTCGCGACCTGGGTGTGGTTCATCTACCGCGTCGTGCGCGGTTTCCTCGCATTCAACGACGGCAAGCCGCTGCCGGCCTGACCGGCTTAACTGGCTGATTTGTCTCGCTTCTGGCACAATGCCGCCCCTTTGGAACACGAACACGCGATGCAAGCCGCCGACCTCGAAGCGCTGGCGAGCCGGCCCATGCCCTACGGCAAGTACAAGGGCGTGCTCTTGGCCGACCTGCCGCTGAACTACCTCGTCTGGTTCGCCCGCCAGGGCTTTCCCAAGGGCGAGCTCGGCCGCTTGCTGGAGATCGTGTACGAACTCAAACACAACGGGCTCGGCTACTTGCTCGCGCCCCTGAGGAAACGGTAAACACGATGGCGATTCAATGGTTCCCCGGCCACATGAACAAGGCCAAGAAGCAGGTGGCGGACCGCCTGAAGGGCATCGACGTGGTGATCGAGATGCTCGACGCCCGCCTGCCGGCTTCCAGCGCCAACCCGATGCTCGCCGGCATGACGAGCAAGAAGAAGGCGCTGAAGATCCTCAACAAGCAGGACCTGGCCGACCCGACCCGCACCCGCGTGTGGATCGACTACTACAACGGCCTGAACGACACGCGCGCGATCGGGCTCGACGCCGGCGACAAGAGCCCGGCGCAGCGGCTGATCAGCGCCTGCCGCGAGATCGCACCCCACCGCAGCGGCCTCGACAAGCCGCTGCGCGTCTTGATCTGCGGTATCCCCAACGTCGGCAAGTCGACGCTGATCAATAGTCTCTTGGGCCGCCGCGCCGCGAAGGTCGGTAACGAGCCGGGCATCACCAAGGGCGAGCAGCGCATCGACCTGGCCGACGACTTCATCCTCTACGACACGCCGGGCATGCTGTGGCCGAAGATCCTGGTCGAGCAGGGCGGCTACAACCTCGCCGCCAGCGGCGCGGTCGGCCGCAACGCGCTCGACGAGGAAGAGGTCGCGCTCGAACTCTTGAAATACCTGATCGTGAACTACCCGGCCGACGTCGAGGCGCGCTACAAGCTCGACGGCGTCGCCGAGATGCTCGACGACCAGCTCTTGGAGGCGATCGGCCGGCGCCGCGGCGCGATGCTCGGCGGCGGGCGCGTCAACTTCCAGAAGACCGCCGAGATCGTGCTGACCGACTTCCGCGACGGCACCATCGGCCGCATCACGCTCGAGACGCCGGAAGAGTGGAAGGACTGGCTGACCGAGGCGCGCCGCCTCGACGCCGAACGCCAGTCGGCGCGCGACCTCGCGAAGGCCGAACGCGCCGCCGCGGTGAAGAAACGCCGCGGTTGATGATCGTTTTTGAAAAAGTCTTGACCTGAAACGAAACGTTCGATAATATCTGGGTTCTCTGACGCGGGGTGGAGCAGTCTGGTAGCTCGTCGGGCTCATAACCCGAAGGTCGTAGGTTCAAATCCTGCCCCCGCAACCAAGTTTCAGAAAAGCCACCGGTGAAAACCGGTGGCTTTTTGCATTTCTGCCTCTCCTTTCTGCATGCGGGCTTTCCCTTTAACGTTCCGCTCGAATCCGGGTCGATACTTGGGGCTCTCTTTCTGCCCCCAACCCCGCCCCGGAGACGTGAAATGAAAACCCAAGCCGCAGTCGCCTGGCAAGCCGGCGCCCCGCTGACCATCGAAACCGTCGACCTGGCCGGCCCGAAAGAGGGCGAAGTGCTGGTCGAACTGAAGGCCACCGGCATCTGCCACACCGACTACTACACGCTGTCGGGCGCCGACCCCGAAGGCCTGTTCCCGGCCATCCTCGGCCACGAGGGCGCCGGTGTGGTGGTCGACGTCGGGCCGGGCGTGAAGTCGCTGAAAAAGGGCGACCACGTCATTCCCCTGTACACGCCCGAATGCCGCGAGTGCAAGTTCTGCCTGTCGAGAAAGACCAACCTGTGCCAGGCGATCCGCTCGACGCAGGGTCGCGGGCTGATGCCGGACGGCAGCAGCCGCTTCTCGATCGACGGCACGCCGATCCTGCATTACATGGGCACGTCGACCTTCTCGAACTACACCGTGGTGCCCGAGATCGCGCTGGCGAAAATCCGCGAAGACGCGCCGTTCGACACCGTCTGCTACATCGGCTGCGGCGTCACCACCGGCCTCGGCGCGGTGATCTTCACCGCGAAAGTCGAGGCGGGCGCCAACGTCGTGGTGTTTGGTCTGGGCGGCATCGGGCTTAACGTGATCCAGGGCGCGAGGCTGGTCGGCGCGGGCAAGATCATCGGCGTCGACATCAACCCGGCGCGCGAGGCGATGGCGCGCAAGTACGGAATGACCGACTTCATCAACCCGAACGAGGTCGACAACGTCGTCGACGCGATCATCCAGCTCACCGACGGCGGCGCCGACTACGCGTTCGAGTGCATCGGCAACGTCAACACCATGCGCCAGTCGCTCGAGTGCTGCCACAAGGGCTGGGGCCAGTCGATCCTGATCGGCGTCGCCGCCGCCGGCGAGGAGATCCGCACGCGGCCGTTCCAGCTCGTCACCGGCCGTGTCTGGAAGGGCTCGGCCTTCGGCGGCGCGCGCGGCCGAACCGACGTGCCGAAGATCGTCGACTGGTATATGGAGAACAAGATCAGCATCGACGACATGATCACGCACCGGCTGACGCTGGAGCAGATCAACGACGGCTTCGAGCTGATGAAGCGCGGCGAGTCGATCCGTTCGGTGGTGGTCTACTGATTCAGCCCCTTGGGCGGGCGGTGGCCCCTGCAGCGCCGCCCGTTTGGAGAGAACATGGAAATCCTGAGCCAGCACGGCTGCTTTTCCGGCCGCCAGGGCTTTTACCGGCACGCTTCGAGCACGATCGGCCTGCCTATGCGCTTTTCGGTCTACCTGCCGCCGCAGGCCGAACACGGCAAGGTGCCGGTGCTGATTTATCTGGCCGGCCTGACCTGCACCGAAGAGACCTTCATGATCAAGGCCGGCGCGCAGCGCGTGGCCGCCGAACTCGGCCTCGCGCTGGTCGCGCCCGACACCAGCCCGCGCGGCGCGAACATCGACGGCGAAGACAAAGACTGGGACTTCGGCACCGGCGCGGGCTTCTATATCGACGCGACGCGCGAGCCGTGGGCGAAGCACTACAAGATGGAAAGCTACGTCGCCTGCGAACTGCCTCAAACGTTGGCCGAGCACTTCCCGGTCGACATCGCCCGGATGGGCATCTTCGGCCACTCGATGGGCGGACACGGCGCGCTGACGCTGGCGTTCAAATATCCGCAGCGATTCAGGTCGCTGTCGGCGTTCGCGCCCATCGTCGCGCCGAGCCGGGTGCCTTGGGGCGAGAAGGTGTTTGCCGGCTATCTCGGTGACGATAGGGACGAATGGACGCGGCACGACGCGTGCGAGCGGGTAACAACGTTGGCCGAGCCCTACCCGGGCGAGATCCTGGTCGACCAGGGGCTGGCCGATCAGTTTCTCGAGACGCAGCTCAGGCCAGAGTTGTTTGAAGCCGCGTGCACCGAACGCGGCCAGCCGCTGACGCTGCGTCGCCACGCCGGCTACGACCACGGTTACTATTTCATCTCGACCTTTATCGAAGACCATCTTCGGCACCACGCGCAGCAGCTTTTCGCGATATAGCCGTACGCGCCGGACACAGACATCATCATGAGCCAGAAGATCCGCATCGAACCGTACCCGGGGGCCGCCGGCGGCTGGGGCGCGCTGAAAAGCACCACGCGCCACTTGCTGAACAGCGAGCAGGCGCTGACCAACCTGAAGACGCTGGCCAACACCAACCAGCCGGGCGGCTTCGACTGTCCCGGCTGCGCGTGGGGCGAGGGCAAGCACAGTGGCCGCGTCAGCTTCTGCGAGAACGGCGCCAAGGCGGTGAACTGGGAGGCGACCGCGCGCCGCGTCGACGCCGCCTTCTTCGCCGAGCACAGCGTCGCGTCGTTGTATGCGCAGACCGACCACTGGCTCGAGTCGCAGGGCCGGCTGACCGAGCCGATGGTCTACGACGCGGCCAGCGACCACTACGCACCGATCGCCTGGGACGACGCGTTCGCGCTGATCGCGCAGCACCTGAAGCAACTCGATTCGCCCGATCAGGCCGAGTTCTACACCTCGGGCCGCACCGGCAACGAGGCGGCTTTCCTGTATCAGCTGTTCGTGCGCGCCTACGGCACCAACAACTTCCCCGACTGTTCGAACCTATGCCACGAGGCGAGCGGCGTCGCGCTGCGCCGCAGCGTCGGCGTCGGCAAGGGCACGGTGACGATGGACGACTTCGATCAAGCCGATGCCATCTTCGTGTTCGGCCAGAACCCCGGCACCAACCATCCGCGCATGCTCGACACCTTGCGCGACGCGGTCAAACGCGGTGCGCAGGTGGTGGCGATCAACCCGCTGAAGGAACGCGGCCTCGAGCGCTTCACCCACCCGCAGCACCCGCTCGAGATGCTGGCAGGCTCAGCGACGACGATGAACACGCGCTACGTGCAGCCGAGACTCGGCGGCGACATGGCCTTGGTGCGCGGCATGGTCAAGGCGCTGCTCGCCGCCGAACGCGAAGCGCAGGCCAATGGCGGCGAACCGGTGTTCGACCACGCCTTCCTTCGTGAACACACCGACGGGCTGGAAACGTACCTGGTCGCAGTAGACGCGACGTCGTGGGAAACCATCGAACGCCAGTCGGGCGTCACGCGCGACGTCATCGAAGGCTTGGCCGAGGTCTACCGGAAAGCCGACCGCGTGATCGCCACCTGGGCGATGGGCATCACGCAGCACAAGCACTCGGTCGCGACCATCCAGGAGATCGCCAACTGGATGCTGCTCTGCGGCAACGTCGGCCAGCCCGGCGCCGGCCTGTGCCCGGTGCGCGGCCACAGCAACGTGCAGGGCGACCGCACCATGGGCATCAACGAGAAGCCGTCGGCGGCGTTTCTCGACAAGCTCGGCCGACGTTTCGACTTCGACGTGCCCCGCAAGCACGGTCATGCGGTGGTAGAGGCGATCCAGGCGATGAAGGACGGCCAAAGCCGCGTGTTCTTCGCGCTCGGCGGCAACTTCGCCGCGGCGACGCCCGACACCGCGGCGACCGAGGCGGCGCTCAGAAACTGTGACCTGACGGTGCAGGTCAGCACCAAGCTCAACCGCAGCCACCTGGTGACCGGCAAGAGCGCGCTGATCCTGCCGTGCCTCGGTCGCACCGAGATCGACCAACAGGCCGGCGGCGCGCAGATGATCTCGGTAGAGGATTCGATGAGCATGGTGCATTCGTCGGCCGGCGTGCTGGAACCCGCGTCGCCGCAGCTGAAGTCCGAACCGGCGATCGTCGCCGGCGTCGCCGAGGCGTTGCTAGGAAAGTGGCCGGTCGACTGGATGTTTCTCATCGAAGACTACGACCGGATCAGAAACCTAATCGCCGACACGCTGCCCGGCTTCGAAGGCTTCAACGAAAGACTGAAAGCACCGCGCGGCTTCTACCTCGGCAACGCCGCGCGCGAGCGGCGCTGGGATACCGCCAGCGGCCGCGCGACCTTCGCCGCGTCACCGTTGCCCGAGCATCTGGACACGCATGAAGGTGATCTTGTGCTGCAGACGCTGCGCTCGCACGACCAGTACAACACCACCATCTACGGCCTCGATGACCGCTACCGTGGCGTGTTCGGCCAGCGCCGCGTGGTGTTCGTGTCCGGCGCGGACCTCACACGCCTCGGCTTCGCGGCCGGCGAGACGGTCGACCTGGTCGCAGAGTGGGGCGACGGCGTCGAGCGACGCGTCTGCGATTTCACGCTGGTCGAGTACGACCTGCCGCCGGGCAGCGCCGCAGCCTACTACCCGGAGACCAACCCCTTGGTCGCGCTGGCCAGCGTCGGCGACGACAGCCGGACGCCGACGTCGAAGTGGGTGCCTATCCGTTTCGAACGCGCGGCGCGCTGAGGGCCCCGTCGCCACAAGCCGTGGCACGATGCCGCGGCTTTTTCGTGCCCGCCGGGTTGGCCGAGCCCGGCATGGGTCCGCGATTCGGCCTCGTCGACGAAAGCAATCCCGTCTTTCATTGTTTGGCGGAAAAAATGACGCGCGATGACTACGATGGATGCATCGGGCCCACATCGGGCCCATCATCGGGGAGGCATCGTGGCGACGAAACGGCTGGATTGGATGGGCGTGGTGGCGGTGGTGATCGGCGTTTGTGCGCCGGCCGTGTGGGCGGCCAAACACGATAACACGGCGCTGAAGTCGGTCGAGCGCGGGCGTTATCTCGTGAAGATCACCGGCTGCAACGACTGTCACACACCGGGCTTCGCGATGTCGGGCGGCCAGGTCGCCGAGAAGCAATGGCTGATCGGCGACTCGCTCGGCTGGCGCGGCCCCTGGGGCACGACCTACCCGAGCAACCTGCGGCGCTACGTCCAGGGGGTCAGCGAGGGTGACTGGCTGAAGGTGGCGCGCACGGCGGAGCTCAGGCCGCCGATGCCGGTGCCTTCGCTGCGCGCGATGAGCGACGCCGACCTGAAGGCGATCTACCGCTACATCCGCTATCTCGGCCCGGCCGGTTCGACGGCGCCGGCCTATCAGCCGCCCGGCGAGGAGCCGAAGGGGCCGGTGGTGCTGTTTCCCTCGCCGCCGCAGTAAGGGCGTGGAGATGAAAAAAGCCGCGGCCGTCGGACTGCGGCTTTCGTCGTTCGGAGGGGCAGGTTTACACCGCTTCGCCGCCGGCTTCGAACCAGGTCTGGACGATGGCCATCGCCGCGACCTGGTCGAGCGCCGTCTTCTGCTTCCTGCCGCGCACGCCGGCGTCGTTCAACATGCTCTCGGCCAACAGCGAGGTATGGCGCTCGTCGACCAGCCACACCGGCAGCGCGAAGCGGCCCTTGAGGCGCTGCGCGAACTTGTGCGACAGGCGGGTCATCTCGTGTTCGGTGCCGTCGGCGTGCGTCGGCAGGCCGACCACCAGCGCGCCCGGCTGCCATTCGGCGATCAGTTTGGCGATGGCCGTAAAGCGCTCGTCGTTGCTCGGGGTGTCGATCGTGACGAGCGGCGTGGCGACGCCGACTTCGGCGGCACCCATCGCGATGCCGATGCGGCGCTCGCCGAAGTCGAAGCCGAGGATAGTGGAGTCGGGCATGGCGGAACCAGTAAGGGGGGTCAGGCGTGGCCGACGTCGCCGGACAGCCATGTCGGGTCGATGCCCAACAGCGCCATGCCGGCTTCGAAGCGTTCTTCGGAGGGCAGGTTGAAGATGATGTCGGTCGACGCCGGGACGGTCAGCCATGCGTTCTGCGCGATTTCCTGCTCGAGCTGGCCCGGCTCCCAGCCGGCGTAGCCGAGGCTGACGATCAGCTCGCCCGGGCCCGTGCCTTCACCGAGCGCGGCGAGCACGTCCTTGGACGTCGTCAGCGCCAGCGTGTCGGTGACCATCAGGCTCGACTGCCAGTTGCCGGCCGGCTGGTGCAGCACGAAGCCGCGGTCCGGGTGGACCGGGCCGCCGAAATACACCGGCAGCGTCGCGAGCTCGCGGTCGGTCAGCGGCAGGTCGATCTGTTCGAACAGCTGCGCCAGCGCGATGCCGGACGGCTTGTTGACGATCAGCCCCATCGCGCCGTGCTCGCCGTGCTCGCACAGGTAGACCAGGCTTTTGGCAAAGAGGGGATCGACCATGCCGGGCATGGCGATCAGAAATTGGTTGGAGAGCGAGAGCATTTCCATCCCGGCATTATGGCACAGCGCCGAGGCCGCAGCCTTCCACATCGCATGTGCCTCGCGTGCCGGCCGGCGGCGGCCGAAAAGCGGCTAAAATGGGCCGTTTTGCCACCCCGATCCTAGCGAGGGCGTCTTGCGTCTCACCCATATCAAACTGGCCGGCTTCAAATCCTTCGTCGACCCGACCGCGATTCCGGTGCCGGGCCAGCTGGTCGCGGTGATCGGCCCGAACGGCTGCGGCAAATCGAACGTGATCGACGCGGTGCGCTGGGTGCTCGGCGAATCGAGCGCCAAGCAGCTGCGCGGCGAGTCGATGCAGGACGTGATCTTCAACGGCTCGAGTTCCAGGAAACCGGTAAGCCGCGCATCGGTCGAGCTGGTGTTCGACAATGCGGACGGTGCGCTCACCGGCCCGTGGGGCCAGTACGCCGAGGTCGCAATCAAGCGCGTGCTGACGCGCCAGGGCGAGTCGAGCTACTACATCAACAACCAGCAGGTGCGCCGCCGCGACATCACCGACCTGTTCCTCGGCACCGGCGTCGGCGCGCGCGGCTACGCGGTGATCGAGCAGGGGATGATCTCGCGCATCATCGAGGCGCGGCCGGAGGAACTGCGCGCCTATCTGGAAGAAGCCGCCGGCGTCTCGAAGTACAAGGAACGCCGCCGCGAGACCGAGAACCGGCTGTCGGACACGCGCGATAATTTGGAGCGCATCGCCGACCTGCAGCAGGAACTGACGCGCCAGGTAGAGAAGCTGTCCGAGCAGGCCGAGGTCGCCGTCCACTACCATGACATGCGCGGCGCGCTGACTCACAAGCAGAACCTCTTGGCGCTCGCGCGGCGCGAGGAAGCGGCGCGCACCGAGGCCGCCGCGCGCGAGGAACTGGCGCGGCTGGAGACCGAGGAGACCGCGCTGTCGGCCGCAGCGACGCACCTTGAGACGGAGCTTGCCACGCTGCGCGAAGACCACTACGCGGCGAGCGACGCGGTGCATGCGGCCCAGCAAGTGCTGTCCGAGGCGAACGCGCAGCTCGCGCGGCTCGAGGAGCAGAGCCGCCACCGCGAGCAGAGCCGTGCGCGCATCGAGCGTGAGATGGCCGCCGCGCGCGACGAGCGCCAGAGGTTGGCCGAGGCGCGCGCCACGGTCGAGGCCGAGCTCGACGACTGGCTGCCGCGCCAGGAAGAGGCGCAGATGATGCTCGAAGAGGCGCAGATGTCACTCGAAGACGGCGCCGACAGCCTGCCCGAGGCCGAGGCTCAGTTCAGGCTCAAGGATCAGGCGCTCTCTCAATTGACCGCGCAGCAGTCGAACCTGACGCGCGAAAGGGATCTGGCGCACCAGCGCGGCGAACACCTTAAAGAACGCTTGAATCAGCTGGCCGGCCGCGAAGGCGCGCTGCAGAAGGAACTGTCAGACCTGAACCTGCCTAGCGACGACGCGCTCGAGGCCGCCGCGTTTGAAGTCGATCGCGCGAGAGCGGCGCTCGACGCGGTGCGCGCGCGCGTCGCCGCCGACGAGGCGAAGCTCGCCGACATGGCCTCGGAGCGGGAAAAGCTCGACGAAACGTTGGCCGAGGCAAGGGCGCGTCTCGCCCGCGCCGAGGCCGAGGCCGACGCGCTCGCGGCGGTGCTCGCTCGCGAGGCGGCCGGCGAGAAGCTTGGCGATTGGCTTGAGGAACAGGGCCTCGATAGCGCGCCGGGCCTGTGGCAGGCGGTGAGTGTCGAGCCCGAATGGCAGCCCGCATTCGAGGCGGTGCTCGGCGACCGGCTCGCCGCGCGTGCGGGTGCCTTGCCTATTGGTATTCCGCCGGCGCCTTTCACCGTTATCGACGGCCAAGGCTCGGCCAACGTCGGTGCATCGAACCGGCCGTGGCCGCGGCTCTTGGACAAGATCGAGGCCGACGCGCCGTTTTCGTCGTTACTCAACGATTGGCTGGCCGGCGTGTACCTCGCCGACTCGCTGCCAGCCGCGCTCGGCCAACGTCAAGAGCTCGCGCAAGGCGAAGTGCTGCTGACGCCCGAAGGTCATCGCGTGTCTTCGCTGGCGGTCGCCTTCCATGCCGAGGCCGGTGGCGACGGCCTGCTCGCTCGCCAACAGGCGCTGTCGCGCGCTCAGGAAGCGGCCGAAGCGCTCGCGCCCGAGATCGACGCCTTGCAGCGTCAACGCGAGAGCCTGGTCAGCCGCACGAACATGATGGCCGAGGCGGTGCGCGCGCAGAAGGGCGCGCTGACAAGGCTCGAAGGCGAACTCAATGCGGCGACGCTCGAACAGGTCAAGCTCGACCAGGCGGCGCGCCAGGGCGCGGCGCGACTGTCGGCGATCCGCGCCGAGCGCGAAAGGTTGGCCGAGGAGCGTCATCACGCCGAGGAGACGATCGCCGACAGCGAGATGCTGGCCGAGGAGGCGGCGCTGACGCTCGAGGAGCTGGCAAGCAGCCTCGAGGACGCGCGCATCGACCGGCTGAACGCCGAGACCGGGCTGGAGCTCGCGCGCAACAAGACGCGCGACGCCGAGCGCCGCATGCACGATATCAAGCTCGCGCAGCACACCGCCGAGCAGAAGGTCGCCGAACTCGTGCGCCGCGCGCGCGAACTTGCCGAACGCGACGGCACGCTCGAAGAGCGGCTGATGACCTTGGCCGAGGAGGGCGAGACGGCAGACGAGGCGGTGCCCGAGGAGGCGCTGCAGGAGGCGCTGATCGCGCGCGAGACGCACGAACAGGAGCTGTCCGCCGCGCGCGATGCGCTCAACGGCCTGACCGAGCGGATGCGCGTGCTCGCGCAACAGCAGCAGGACGCGAACGCGCGCCTGCCTTCGATCCGCGAGGCGCGCCAGGACTGGCTGCTCAAGCACCAGGAGGCGCGCATCGGGCTCGAGCGTTTCAACGAGGAGCTGAAGGAAGCCGGCGCCGACGAGGCGGTGCTGATGGCGGACCTGACCGACGCGGTCAAGCCGAACGCGCTGGCGGCCGAGATCGCGCGGCTGGCGCGCGCGATCGACAACCTCGGCGCGGTCAACCTCGCCGCGCTCGAGGAGCTCGACGAGGCGAAAAAGCGCGGCGACTATCTGGCGAACCAGTCGGAAGACCTGAACCAGGCGATGGAGGCGCTCTCGGAGGCGATCGCCAAGATCGATGCCGAGACGCGCGACCTCTTGAAGGACACCTACGAGGCGGTCAACGCCAAGATGCGCGAGTTCTTCCCGACGCTGTTCGGCGGCGGCCGCGCCGAGCTGACGCTGACCGGCGAGGACATGCTCGACGCCGGCGTGCAGATCATCGCGCAGCCGCCGGGCAAGAAGAACAGCACGATTCACCTGCTGTCCGGCGGCGAGAAGGCGCTGACCGCGATGAGCCTGGTGTTCTCCTTGTTCAGCCTGAACCCGGCGCCGTTCTGCCTCTTGGACGAGGTCGACGCGCCGCTCGACGACGCCAACACCAGCCGCTTCTGCGACTTGGTGAAGAAGATGTCATGCAACACACAGTTTCTCTATATCAGCCACAACCGGCTGACGATGGAGATGGCCGAGCAGCTCGTCGGCGTGACGATGCAGGAGCAGGGCGTGTCCCGCATCGTCGCGGTCGATATCGTCGAGGCGATGAAGATGCGCGAGACCGCCTGACATGGGAAGCCGCGGCCCCGGCGACGGGCACGTGTTCGTCGCAGCGCTCGCCGTCTCGCTCGCCGCGCACGCGGCGACGCTGGCGCTGTGGCCGCCGCGGCCGCATACCGTCGGCGAGCCGCAGCCGCTGACGGTGAAGCTGGTTGGTGTCCGCAAGGAGGCCGCAGCCGATGCGCGGCCAACCTTGCCTGAGCCTGCCCGGGCGGCGTCTCCTGCCGCCTCTTTGACGCCCCGCAGAGCGGACGCTGCGAAGCCGGAAACCGGCCGCGCCGAAACGCCGAAAGCGACGCGGTCGGGACCGGCCGAGTCGGTTTCTTCATCGGTATCGACGGCGTCATCGCCGGTAACGGGCGGAGGCGGCACAACCGCGTCGGCCGCGAAGCACGAGGCGGCCACCGGCCAGGCGGGCGGCACGGGCGAGCCCGGCGAAGACGCGCCGACCACGCCGGCGCGCTACCGCGCCGACTACCTGACCAATCCGCCGCCGGCCTACCCGGAGCGCTCGCGCGAACTGGGCGAGGAGGGCAGGGTCGAGGTCCGCGTGCGCGTCACCGTCGACGGCCGCCCGGCCGAGGTGCAGCTCGCCAGGTCGAGCGGCTACAAGCGGCTCGACGACGCGGCGCTGAAGGCGGTCGCGCACTGGCGCTTCGTGCCGGCCAGGCGCGGCGACACGCACGTCGAGGCGTGGCTGATCGTGCCGATGCCGTTCAGGCTTGACGACGCGCGCTGACGGGCCGGCCTCGGCCAACCCGCGCTTGAAAAACGCCAGTCTTTCGCTTCCCCTCCCCCGATGTCCTGCCGCGTCCGGAGCCGGCATCGGCTCCCCGTCATGCCTATTTCTCCTCGCGGCACTGGGGTTTTCCGCAATGCGAAAACTCCTGATTTCGCCCGCCTGCCACACCGTCCATCATCCGATCACCTTTCGGCCAAAAGGAGCGGCGACGTACCGCTCCGAAACTACAGAGACGGGAAAAAGCCATGCAGAAAAAACCTTTCTATCGCAGCCTGTACTTCCAGGTCATCGTCGCGATCCTCCTCGGTGTGGCCGTCGGCCACTTCTGGCCGGACACCGGCGCGTCGCTCAAGCCGCTTGGTGACGGCTTCATCAAGCTGGTGAAGATGATGATCGCGCCGATCATCTTCTGCACCGTCGTGGTCGGCATCGCCGGCATGGAAGACATGAAGAAGGTCGGCCGCGTCGGCGGCAAGGCGCTGCTCTACTTCGAAGCGGTGACCACGCTCGCGCTGATCATCGGCCTTGTCGTCGTCAACGTGCTCAAACCGGGCGCCGGCATGAACGTCGACCCGGCGACGCTGGACGCCGGCTCCATCGCCAAGTACACCGCCAAGGCCGGCGAGCAGTCGGTGGTCGACTTCGTGCTGCACGTGATTCCTAACAGCGTCGTCGGCGCGTTCGCCGAGGGCGAGATCCTGCAGGTGCTGCTGTTCTCGGTGCTGTTCGGCTTCGCGCTGGCCAAGATCGGCACGCCGGCCAAGCCGCTGGTCAACCTGTTCGAGAAGGTGTCGCAAGGCCTGTTCGTGGTGATCGGCATGATCATGAAGCTCGCCCCGGTCGGCGCGTTCGGCGCGATGGCGTTCACCATCGGCAAGTACGGCGTCGCTAGCCTGTCGTCGCTCGCCGCGCTGATGGGGTCGTTCTACCTGACCTGCCTGCTGTTCGTGTTCCTGGTGCTGGGCACCATCACCAAGATCGCCGGCTTCAGCGTGTGGGGCCTGATCAAGTACATCAAGGAAGAGCTGTTGATCGTGCTCGGCACCTCGTCGTCCGAATCGGCGCTGCCGCGCCTGATGACGAAGATGGAACGCCTCGGCTGCCAGAAGTCGGTGGTGGGCCTCGTGGTGCCGACCGGCTACTCGTTCAACCTCGACGGCACGTCGATCTACCTGACGATGGCGGCGATCTTCATCGCCCAGGCTTGCGGCATCGACCTGTCGCTGACGCAGCAACTGACCATCATCGGCGTGCTGCTGCTGACCAGCAAGGGCGCCGCCGGCGTCACCGGTTCGGGCTTCATCACGCTGGCGGCGACGCTCGCCACCGTGCCGGACATCCCGGTCGCCGGCCTCGCGCTGATCCTCGGCATCGACCGCTTCATGTCCGAAGCGCGCGCGCTGACCAACCTGGTCGGCAACGCGGTCGCGACCGTGGTGGTCGCCAAGTGGGAAGACTCGCTCGATACCGCCACGCTGAAGCGCGAGCTGGCGAACCCGACGCCGCTGATCGACACCGTGCTCGAGCCGGTGGCCGAGCTGGCCGAAGAGCGTCGCTGATCGATTCCTCCGCCGTAGCAACACCCCTTGTGCCCGCCTTCATGGCGGGCCTTTTTTTGTCGAGGCTCGACGTGGCAGCAGGGGGAAGTCTTGGCCGAGGGCGAGTGGGCAGGCTTAAGCGCGCGGCGGCGTTTCTGCCGCGGGCGTGGACAAGGGCTTGACCAGCAGCACATCGCCGCTGAGCTGGCCGAGCGGCAGATAGGCGGAAAAGCCCTGCGCGGCGTAGTTCGCCTCGAGGCGTGCGAGCAGCGCCGGCGAATGCGACAGCGCGCCGGGCAACAGGAAGGCGACCGAGCCGGGCGGCTGCGACAGGCTGTCGAGTATCTGGCGGAATACGCGACCGTGCTGGGCGCTGATGCGCTCCAACAGTGCCGCCGACACCGGCAGGAACAGTCGGCCCTCCTTGCCGGGCTCGCGCAGGTGGTTCAACAGGTGCAGGCAGCGGATGAAGCGGTCGAGCACCACCGGCGACTCGCTGACGCGCGTCAGCCTGGCGAGCGCCGATTCGCCGACCGTCCGGCCGTCCGGGCCGATCGCGACCAGTTCGGCCGCCCGGCCCAAAGGTTGGCCGAGCGCGTCGACCACCGGGCGGAAGCGGCTCCCGAGGCGGATCTTGAAGTATTCGCCGGCGATGCGGCCGTCCGGGGTTTGCCACAGCGGAAAGCCGCTGAAGTACTCGCGGTGTACGGTGGCGAGAAAGGTGGCAAACAGGTCGTTCATGGGGACTCCCGGACCGGCGATGCGGGCGGCTTTGAAGAGCGTGGTGGGCATCTGATGCAGTCTATCCGGCTCTATTCATATCCAAAAAGTATTTGGATGTATTTTATTATTCGTTTTTATGCTTAGCTCTTCGGGGAATACGGCCGGCCGGTCTGCCAGGCTGCATAATCATTAACACATCCAAACCACGGGGAAGGCGCTGTTGGAGCTCATCAATCAATCGATCCTGGTCGCCGCGCTGATCCTGTTCATCAGCCTCTTGGTGTCGTCGTTCGCATCGCGGCTCGGGGCGCCGTTGCTGCTGGTGTTTCTTGCGCTGGGCATGCTCGCCGGCGAGGATGGGCCGGGCGGCATCGCCTTCGACAACTATCCCTTGAGCTATCTGATCGGCACCGTCGCGCTGGTGGTGATCCTGTTCGACGGCGGCCTGAGGACGCGCATCGACAGCTTCCGCGTCGGCCTGAAGCCGGCGCTGTCGCTGGCGACGCTCGGCGTGCTGGTCACCGCGCTGATCACCGGCAGCTTCGCCGCGTGGCTGCTCGACCTCTCGTGGCTGGAAGGCCTCTTGATTGGCGCCATCGTCGGCTCGACCGACGCCGCCGCGGTGTTTTCCTTGCTGTCGGGCAGCGGGCTCAAACTCAACCGGCGCGTCGGCGCGGTGCTCGAGATCGAATCGGGCAGCAACGACCCGATGGCGGTGTTCCTGACGCTGGCGCTGATCGGCCTGATCGGGGCCGGACGCAGCGTGCCGGACGCGTCGCTCTTGATGGCCTTTGTGCAGCAGATGGGCGTCGGCGCGTTCGCCGGCTGGCTGGGCGGTCGCGCGATGGTGTGGATGTTCCGCCGCCTGTCGCTCGAGGGCGCGCTGTTGTCGATGTTCGGTCTCGCGGCCGCGCTGCTCCTGTTCGCGCTGGCGTCGGTCGCCGGTGGTAGCGGCTTCCTGGCGATCTACCTGGCCGGCCTCTTGCTCGGCAACGCGCGCATCGGCGGGCTGTCGACGCTGCTTCGCGTTCAGGACGGCTACGCTTGGCTCGCGCAGGTGGTGATGTTCCTGGTGTTGGGTCTCTTGGTCACGCCGCACGAGCTGGTGCCGCTCGCGCCGGCGGCGCTGGCCATCTCGCTGGTCTTGATGTTGGTGGCGCGGCCGGTCGCGGTGTGGCTGGGCCTGTTGCCGTTCAGCATGCAAAGAAGAGAGAAGTTCTACATCGGCTGGGTCGGCCTGCGCGGCGCGGTGCCGATCATTCTGGGCATCTTCCCGCTGATGGCCGGTCTGCCCAACGGCACGATCTATTTCAACGTCGCCTTCTTCGTCGTGCTGATGTCGCTGGTCTGCCAGGGCTGGAGCCTGGTGCCGCTCGCGGGCCGGCTCGGCCTCAAGCTGCCGGCGACGCCGCCACCGGCGCGGCGCGTGAAGGTCGAGGCCGGCGCCGACACGGCGTTCGAGGCGGCGTCATTCCGCGTCGAGGCCGAATCGGTCGCCGAGAGGACGACGTTGGCCGAGCTCGCGCTGCCCGAAGCCGCGCACCTGGCTGCGGTATTCCGCGGTGGCGAAAGGCTGGCGGCAGGCGAAGCCGGCGCCTTGGCCGAGGGCGACTGGCTGTATCTGGTCGGCACGGACGAGGCGCTTGCCGAGGCGACCGCGCTGTTCTCGAGCCGCGCCGAGCGCGAAGCGAAGCGCTTTTACGGCGTTTTCACCGTCGACGCGACGCTGACCGCCGGCGAACTGGCGCACGCCTACGGCGTGACGCTGGCGCCCGAATACGCCGCCTTGCCGCTGTCCGACTATTGCGAAAGGCTCGGCCAAGCTCCGCTGGTGCCGGGCGACATCGTGCCCTTCGGCCGCCTGACGCTGGTGGTGGCCAAAACCGAGGGCAATCGCGTGTCGCAACTGGGTATCCGTTTCGTGCCGGATTCTGCTCGTCCTTCCTGAATTCCCTCTTGAAAATCCCGTTGCGCCGCCCCACGTCTAGCGCACGCGATGGCGCCGCGCGACGCGGGGCAGGCTCTTGAAAAGCGTCGGACTCGCCCCTATTATTAGCACTCGCTAAGGTCGAGTGCTAACGCCCGGCCCAACACGCTGATTTGTTACGGGATTTTCACAGCAAAATCCCTTTGCTAAAGCTCATAGGAGAGATCAATGGCAATCCGTCCTTTGCACGATCGTGTAGTGATCAAGCGCCTCGAAGCCGAAGAAAAAACCGCTTCGGGCATCGTCCTGCCCGGCGCCGCCGCTGAAAAGCCGGACATGGGCGAAGTGCTCGCCGTCGGCAACGGCAAGATCCTCGAGAACGGTGAGCGTCGCCCGCTCGAACTGAAAGTCGGCGACAAGGTGATCTTCGGCAAATACTCCGGCCAGACCGTGAAGGTCGAAGGCGAGGAAGTCCTCGTGATGCGCGAGGAAGACGTGATGGGCATCGTGGAATAAGTCCACCGATCCCCCTTCCGTTCATCTAATCCCTGGAGAGTAAAGAACATGGCAGCAAAAGAAGTTAAATTCGGTGACTCCGCCCGCGCCAAGATGGTCAACGGCGTCAACATCCTCGCCGACGCGGTCAAGGTGACCCTGGGCCCGAAAGGCCGCAACGTGGTGCTCGACCGCTCGTTCGGCGCGCCGACCATCACCAAGGACGGCGTGTCGGTCGCCAAGGAAATCGAACTGAAGGACAAGTTCGAGAATATGGGCGCGCAGATGGTCAAGGAAGTCGCTTCCAAGACCTCCGACATCGCCGGTGACGGCACCACCACCGCGACCGTGCTGGCGCAGGCCATCGTGCAGGAAGGCATGAAGTACGTCGCCGCCGGCATGAACCCGATGGACCTGAAGCGCGGCATCGACAAGGCGGTGATCGCGCTGGTCGGCGAGCTGAAGAACATCGCCAAGCCGTGCGCGACCTCGAAAGAGATCGCCCAGGTCGGCTCGATCTCGGCCAACTCGGACGCCGACATCGGCCAGATCATCGCCAACGCGATGGAAAAAGTCGGCAAGGAAGGCGTGATCACCGTCGAAGACGGCAAGTCGCTCGAGAACGAACTCGACGTCGTCGAGGGCATGCAGTTCGACCGCGGCTACCTGTCGCCGTACTTCATCAACAACCCGGAAAAACAGATCGCGCTGCTCGACAACCCGTTCGTGCTGCTGTTCGACAAGAAAATCTCGAACATCCGCGACCTGTTGCCGGTGCTCGAGCAGGTGGCCAAGGCCGGCCGTCCGCTGTTGATCGTCGCCGAAGACGTCGAAGGCGAAGCGCTGGCGACCTTGGTGGTCAACACCATCCGCGGCATCCTGAAGGTCGTCGCCGTCAAGGCGCCGGGCTTCGGCGACCGCCGCAAGGCCATGCTGCAGGACATCGCCACGCTGACCGGCGGCACCGTGATCGCCGAAGAAGTCGGCCTGACGCTGGAAAAAGCCGACCTGTCGCTGCTCGGCCAAGCCAAGCGCATCGAAGTGGGCAAGGAAAACACCATCATCATCGACGGTGCCGGCGAAGCCGCCGCGATCCAGGCTCGCGTCGACGAGGTCCGTTCGCAGATCGAAAACGCCACCTCCGATTACGACCGTGAAAAGCTGCAAGAGCGCGTAGCCAAGCTGGCCGGCGGCGTGGCGGTGATCAAGGTCGGCGCCGCGACCGAAGTCGAAATGAAAGAGAAGAAGGCCCGCGTCGAAGATGCGCTGCACGCGACCCGTGCCGCCGTCGAAGAAGGCGTGGTGCCCGGCGGTGGCGTGGCCATCCTGCGCGCGCGTTCGAGCCTGTCGAGCGTCGAGACCCTCAACGTCGACCAGGCCGCCGGCGTGAAGATCGTGCTGCGCGCGATCGAAGCCCCGCTGCGCCAGATCGTGCAGAACGCCGGCGACGAGCCGTCGGTCGTGATCAACAAGGTGCTCGAAGGTACCGGTAACTTCGGTTACAACGCCGCGACCAGCGAATACGGCGACATGATCGAGATGGGCGTGCTCGATCCGGCCAAGGTGACCCGTTCGGCGCTGCAACACGCCGCTTCGGTCGCCGGCCTGATGCTGACCACCGACGCGATGATCGCCGAACTGCCGGAAGACAAGGCCGCAGCCCCGATGGGCGGCATGGGCGGCATGGGCATGGACGGCATGATGTAATCAGCCGTCAGGACCCGTCCGACGATGAAAACCCCGCTCCTCGGAGCGGGGTTTTTCTTTGGGCTTTGCCGGCACCCTCCCGAGCTTGGCCTGGCTGAGCGTGGCAGGCGAAGGAAGGCTCGGCCAACCTTGGTCGCGTTGGGCTACGCTGGCACAATGCCGCCATCTAACAAAGGGGATACGCCATGCAACGCAGCGAACTGATTGCCCTGTTGGACGCCACGCTCGAGCCGTGGCGCTTCAAGGATTACGCGCCGAACGGCCTGCAGGTCGAGGGGGCGAGCGAAGTGAAAAAGGTCGTCACCGGCGTCACCGCGAGCCAGGCACTGCTCGACGAGGCCGTCGCGCGCGGCGCCGACGCGGTGCTGGTCCACCATGGCTACTTCTGGAAGAACGAGGACGCCCGCGTCACCGGCATCAAGCGACGCCGTCTGAAAACGCTGCTCGAAAACGACATCAATCTGGTCGCCTACCACCTGCCGCTCGATGCGCACCCGGTGCTGGGCAACAATGTGAGGTTGGCCGAGGTGCTGGGGCTGACGGCCGAAGGGCAGGGCGGCGACCAGAATCTGCTGTGGTACGGCCGCGCCGAAACGGTGCGGAACGCGCGCGACTTCGCCGACGACTTGTCGGCCAGGCTCGGACGCGAAACGTTGCTCTTGGGGCCGCAAGACAAGACCATCCGACGCGTCGCCTGGTGTACCGGCGGCGCGCAGGGCTTTTTCGCCGACGCGGTCGCGTTGGGCGTCGACGCCTTCATCACCGGCGAGGTGTCCGAGCAGAACCTCCACTTGGCCGAGGAATGCGGGGTGGCCTTCATCGCCGCCGGGCATCACGCGACCGAGCGTTACGGCATCCAGGCGCTCGGCGAATGGCTGATGCAAAACAGCGATGCCACGGTCGAATTCGTCGATCTGCCGAATCCGGTATGAAACGCGTTGTAAGCGGCTCGGCGACAATTTCTTTTCATAACGGCTTCAAGTGCCTAGTGGGAATCGGGTAAAATCGGGCGATTTTGAAAATGCTCGGTTTCCACGTTTTGAGGATGACTGTAAATGAGTGAACAACACGTCGATACGGGGCGCCGTCGATTCCTGACGGTCGCAACCAGCGCGGTTGGTGGTGTGGCCGTGGCCGGGGTCGCCACGCCGTTCTTGATGAGTTTCTTCCCGTCCGAACGGGCCAAGGCCGCCGGAGCGCCGGTGGGGGTGGACATCAGCAAGCTGGAGCCGGGTCAGCAGATCACCGTCGAGTGGCGCGGCAAGCCGGTGTGGCTGCTGTCGCGCACGCCGGAAATGGTGAAGAACCTCGCCAAGAACGACGACAAGCTGCTCGACCCGAAGTCTGAAGTCGAGCAGCAGCCCGAGTACTGCCAGAACCCGACCCGTTCGATCAAGCCGGAGCTTCTCGTCGCCGTCGGCATCTGTACCCATCTGGGCTGTTCGCCGACCTACCGCCCCGACCTCGCGCCGGCCGACCTCGGCCCCGAGTGGCTCGGCGGCTACTACTGTCCGTGTCACGGCTCCAAGTTCGACCTCGCTGCCCGCGTGTTCAAGGGGGTGCCGGCGCCGAAGAACCTGGAAATCCCGCCGCACAAGTATCTGTCCGATACGAACCTGCTGATCGGCGACGACAAATAAGCTGAGGACACAAGATGAACACAGGACAACGCATTCTCAACTGGGTCGACGAGCGCTTCCCGCTGTCGTCGGTGCTCAAAGAGCACGTCACCGACTATTACGCGCCGAAAAACTTCAACTTCTGGTACTTCTTCGGTTCGCTCGCGCTCTTGGTGCTGGTGATCCAGATCGTCACCGGCATCTTCCTGACGATGAACTACAAGCCCGACGCGAACCTCGCCTTCCTGTCGGTCGAGTACATCATGCGCGACGTGCCGGGCGGCTGGATCATCCGCTACATGCACTCGACCGGCGCGTCGATGTTCTTCGTCGTCGTCTATCTCCATATGTTCCGCGGCCTGATCTACGGCTCGTACAAGCAGCCGCGCGAGCTGGTCTGGGTGTTCGGCTCGCTGATCTTCCTGGTGCTGATGGCCGAGGCGTTCATGGGCTACCTGTTGCCGTGGGGACAGATGTCGTTCTGGGGCGCGCAGGTGATCGTGAACCTGTTCGGCTCGATCCCGCTGATCGGCCCGGACCTGTCGGTGTGGATCCGCGGCGACTACGTGGTGTCCGACGTCACGCTGAACCGCTTCTTCGCGCTGCACGTGATCGCCGTGCCGCTGGTCCTGTTGGCGCTCGTGGTCGCGCACCTGGTCGCGCTGCACGAAGTCGGCTCGAACAACCCCGACGGCGTCGAGATCAAGAAGAACAAGGACCCCGAGACCGGCCTGCCGCTCGACGGCATCCCGTTCCACCCGTACTACACGGTGAAGGACGTGCTCGGTGTGGCGGTGTTCCTGATCGTGTTCTCGGCGATCGTGTTCTTCCTGCCGGAGATGGGCGGCTACTTCCTCGAGCACCCGAACTTCGACCCGGCCGACCCGCTGAAGACCCCGCCGCATATCGCGCCGGTATGGTACTTCACGCCGTTCTACGCGATCCTGCGCGCGATTCCGTCCTTCCTCGGCACCCAGGTATGGGGCGTGATCGGCATGGGCGCGGCGGTGGTCATCATCGGCCTCTTGCCGTGGCTGGACAAGTCGCCGGTCAAGTCGGTCCGCTACCGCGGCACGAAGTTCAAGTTCATGCTGGTGCTGTTCATCATCGCCTTCATCGGCCTCGGCATCCTCGGCGCGCTGCCGGCGACCGATACCCGTACCGTGGTGTCGCAGATCCTCTCGGTCGTGTACTTCGCGTTCTTCTTCGGCATGCCGTTCTACACCAAGAACGACGTCGGCGCCGTTCCGGTTCCGGACCGCGTGACCGAAAGCAATGTCCGTCGCCAGATCCGCTTCGTCGTGCTGTTCGCGGTGACGATCATCGGTGCGGCGCTGTTCGCGATGTTCGTGTAATTGAGGGGATGGCACACATGAAAAAACAACTCCGTCATCTGATCGCCGCCGTCGCCCTCGTGCTGCCGGTGGCGGGTTTCGCCTCCGAAGGCCCGGCTCTGGAAAAGGCGCCGATCAATATCCAGGATACCGAGTCGCTGCAGCGCGGTGCGCAGACCTTCGTCAACTACTGTCTGTCGTGCCACTCGGCCAACGCGATGCGCTACAACCGCCTGACCGACATCGGCCTGTCCGAGGACGAGATCAAGAGCAATCTCTTGTTCGCATCGGACAAGGTCGGCGACACCATGGCCGTGGCGATGGACAAGAAGGACGCCAAGGTGTGGATGGGCTCGGCGCCGCCCGATCTGTCGGTGATCGCCCGTTCGCGTGGTGCGGACTACCTGTACGCCTATATGAAGGGCTTCTACCGCGACCCGAGCCGCGACACCGGCTGGAACAACCTGGTGTTCGACAACGTCGGCATGCCGCACGTGCTGTGGGAGTGGCAGGGTGAGCAGGTGCTGAAGAAGGGCAAGGACGCGAAGGGCCACGAGACGCGCAGCCTCGAGCTGATCAAGGCCGGAACGCTGACCAAGCTGGAAAACGGCAAGGCCAATACGATCGATTACGATCGTCGCGTCGCCGACCTGGTGAACTATCTGGTCTACATGGCCGAGCCGGCTCAGGTGAAACGCCACCAGATCGGTTACATCGTGCTGATGTTCCTGACCCTGTTGCTGCTGCCGTTCGCCTACTTCCTGAAGAAGGAATACTGGAAAGACATCCACTGAAAAGCGGCGTGAAACAGCTAAAAGCGGGGAGTGAGCTCCCCGCTTTTTCTTTTTGAAATCATGGATTTAGCGCCTTTTCCTGGATTTTACCCATTGACAGGTGGTAAAATCTGCCCATTTCTTGATCAATCCCTACGGAAACCCGCCCGCCATGATGACCCTCTATTCCGGACTCACCTGCCCGTTCAGCCAACGTTGCCGCATCGTGCTGTTCGAAAAAGGCATGGACTTCGAGATCATCGACGTCGACGTCCACAACAAGCCGGAAGATCTCGCGGTGATGAACCCGTACAACGAGGTGCCGGTGCTGGTCGAGCGCGACCTGATCCTGCACGAGTCGAACATCATCAACGAGTACATCGACGAGCGCTTCCCGCACCCGCAGCTGATGCCGGCCGACCCGGTGATGCGCGCCCGCGCGCGGCTGTTCCTGCACCGTTTCGAGAACGAGCTGTTCAACCACGTGAAGTCGCTCGAAGCCGGCGCCAGCGGCAAGGAAGCGACCCGTGCCCGCGAAGCGATCCGCGACGGCCTGACCACCATCGCGCCGATCTTCGCCAAACAGAAGTTCATGCTCGGCGAAGACTTCACCATGATCGACGTCGCGATCGCGCCGTTGATGTGGCGCCTCGAGCACTACGGCATCGAACTGGGCAAGGCCGCCGCGCCTATCCTCAAATACGCCGAACGCATCTTCCAGCGCCAGGCCTTCATCGATTCGCTGACGCCGTCCGAAAAGGCGATGCGCAAGTAAGGAGCCCGCGATGGCCGGCAGTACCAAACCCTACCTGATCCGTGCGCTGCACGAATGGTGCACCGACAACGGTCACACGCCTTACGTCGTCGTCTGGGTCGACGGCCGCACCCAGGTGCCGCACGAGTTCGTCAAAGACAATGAGATCGTGCTCAACATCGGTTACAACGCCACGCAGGGGCTGAAGATCGCCAACGACTGGCTGTCGTTCTCGGCGCGTTTCGGCGGCGTGTCGCGTGACATCTGGGTCCCGGTGGGCAACGTGCTGTCGATCTTCGCGCGCGAAACCGGCGAGGGCATGGGCTTCGAGGTCGAACTCGCGGCCGACGCCACGCCGGCGCCGACCGAAGCTCCGGCGACCGATCCCAAACCGGATGGCGACGGCGGCGGTAAGCCGCCCGCTGCGCGCGGCCACCTGCGCGTGGTCAAGTAAGCGCGCCCGATCCGTTAGTGAAAACCGCCCGCACCGTTCTGGTGCGGGCGGTTTTTTTTGTGCCGGGCTCGGCCAACGTTGGCCGAGGACGAAAAAAAAAAGCGGGGATCATAAGACCCCCGCTGACAAGATGCACGGCCCGCCTCCTTCTCGATCGTCGATCTCGGGCCGCGCAAGAGGTTTATTCGACGCGCTCGCCGTGCAGCACCAGGTCCAGACCCTCGCGTTCCTTTTCTTCGTCGACGCGCAGGCCGATCACCACGTCGACCAGCTTCAGGATCGCGAAGGTGACCACCGCGCAGTAGACGACGGTCACGCCGACGCCGAGCGCTTGCACCGCGAGCGAACCTTCGACGCCGCCGATGTCCTTGACCGCGAACACGCCGGTCAGCAGCGCGCCGACGATGCCGCCGACCCCGTGCACGCCGAAGGCGTCGAGCGAGTCGTCGTAGCCCAGCATGTGCTTCAGGCCGGTGGCGCCCCAGTAGCACACCACGCCGGCGATCAGGCCGATGGCCAGCGCGCCCTGGGCGTCGACGAAGCCGGCGGCCGGAGTGATTGCCACCAGGCCTGCGACCGCGCCGGACGCGATGCCGAGCACCGACGGTTTGCCCTTGGCGATCCATTCGGCGAACATCCACGCGAGCGCGGCGGTGCCGGTCGCGATCTGCGTCACCAGCATCGCCAGACCCGCGCGGCCGTCGGCGGCGACCGCCGAACCGGCGTTGAAGCCGAACCAGCCCACCCACAGCATCGACGCGCCGATCAGCGTCAGCACCAGGTTGTGCGGTGCCATCGCCTCGCGGCCGTAGCCTACGCGTTTGCCGAGCACCAGCGCTGCCACCAGGCCGGCGATACCGGCGTTGATGTGCACCACGGTCCCTCCGGCGAAGTCGAGCACGCCGTAATCGAACATCCAGCCGCCCGGCGCCCACACCCAGTGAGCGACCGGCACGTACACCAGCAGCGACCAGACCGCCATGAAGACCAGCATCGCCGAGAACTTCATCCGTTCGGCGAACGCGCCGGTGATCAGCGCCGGCGTGATGATCGCGAACGTCATCTGGAACATCATGAACACCGACTCGGGGATCGTGCCGGCCAGCGGATGCACCGTCAGCTTGGCGGCGTCTTTGAGGTAGACGAGGCCGTCGAGCAGCACGCGGTCGAAGCCGCCGATATACGGATTGCCGGGCGTGAACGTCAGGCTGTAGCCGATCACCGCCCACAGCACGGTGATCAGCGCGCAGATCGCGAAACTTTGCATCAGCGTGGACAGCACGTTCTTGCGGCGCACCATGCCGCCGTAGAACAGCGCGAGACCCGGGATGGTCATGAACAGCACCAGCGCGGTCGAGGTCAGCATCCAGGCGGTGTCGCCGGCGCTGATGGTCTTGGCGTCGACCAGCGTCGGCGCCGCATCGGCCAGCGCCAGCGCCGGCATCGCGAGCCCGGCGGCGAGCCAGGCGAGACGGTTCAAGGATTTCATGGTGGTCTCCCTCTGTCGTTTACAGCGCGTCCGCGCCGGTTTCGCCGGTCCGGATGCGAATCACTTGGTCCAGGTCCATCACGAAGATCTTGCCGTCGCCGATCTTGCCGGTGCGCGCGGCATTCTCGATCGCCTCGAGCACGACCTCGAGCAGATCCTCGGCGATCGCGATCTCCAGTTTGACCTTGGGCAGAAAGTCCACCACGTACTCCGCGCCGCGGTAGAGCTCGGTGTGCCCCTTCTGCCGGCCGAAGCCTTTCACCTCGGTCACGGTAATGCCTTGCACGCCGATCGCCGACAGGGCCTCGCGGACCTCGTCCAGCTTGAACGGCTTGATAATCGCGCTAACCAGTTTCATGGCGGTTCCTCCCTCAAGGATCGGTTTGCCGGATTGCTTGCAGAGGCAATATGCAGAAAGCGTGCCAGCTCCCTATATAGGGCGCTGGCGCGTGATCGGCCGGAAAAATGACGCCGATTTGCACCGCGAAAGGGCATGTCGCATCGCGATACGCACCAATTTGGTCGCATTGTCGCGCGAGTTCGCACCAGGCTGGGGCAGTGCTCGGCCAACGTCGACCGAAGGAAAGGACGAGGGATGGGTGGAACCTTGCTGCGCTGCGGAGTCAAACCGGCGTCTGTCTGTCCTTTTTGCTACACTCCAGCAGACAGGAAATGACACAAGCAAGGAGACGACCATGCTCAGCCAGAAACTCTTCGAAGAAATCAGCAACAAGATCAGCGAAACCATCGCCGCGAGCCCGGCCAAGGATGTGGAAAAGAATATCAAGTCGCTGATGTCGTCGACCTTTGCGCGCATGGACCTGGTCACGCGCGAGGAATTCGACGTGCAGCAGGAAGTGCTCGCGCGTACGCGCGAAAAGCTGACGCTGCTCGAGGCGCGCGTTGCCAAGCTGGAGGCGGCGCTGTTCCCGGAAGCGGCGGCCGAGCAGGAACGCAGCGAAGCGAGCCAGGGCCACTCCTGACCCTGCGCCGATGACGCTCGCGATCGTGCAGAGCCGGGCCTTGTCCGGCATGCAGGCGCCCGAGGTCGCGGTCGAAGTGCATCTGGCGAACGGCCTGCCTTCGTTCACCATCGTCGGTCTGCCCGACACCGAGGTGAAGGAAAGCCGCGAGCGGGTACGCGCCGCGCTCCAGGTCGCCGGATTCGAATTCCCGGCGCGCCGGATCACGGTGAACCTCGCGCCGGCCGACCTGCCGAAGGAGTCGGGGCGTTTCGACCTGCCGATCGCGCTCGGCATCCTCGCGGCGAGCGGCCAGATCCCTGCGGCGAAGCTCGCCGACTACGAATTCGCCGGCGAGCTGGCGCTCTCCGGCGAGTTGCGCCCGATCCGCGGCGCGCTGGCGATGACCTGGCACGCGAGCCGCGCCGGCCGCGCCTTCGTGCTGCCGCGGGCCAGTGCGTGTGAAGCCGCCTGGGTCGAGCGGGCGACCGTGCATCCGGCCGATTCGCTGCTAGCGGTTTGTGCGCATCTGAACGGGATCGCTACGCTCGAAGTGCAGCCGCCGCTGCCGTTCGAGTTGGCGAGTCCTTATCCGGACCTTTCCGACATCAAAGGCCAGGCCGGCGCGCGCCGTGCGCTCGAAGTCGCCGCGGCTGGTGCGCACCATCTGTTGATGGTCGGCCCGCCCGGCACCGGCAAGTCGATGCTGGCCGCACGCCTGGCGGGCATCCTGCCGTCGATGACCGAAGACGAAGCGCTCGAATCGGCGGCCCTGCAGTCGTTGACGGCTCACGGCGCGTCGCTGAACTGGCGTGCCCGCCCGTTCAGAAGTCCACACCATACCGCATCGGCGGTGGCCCTGGTCGGAGGCGGCTCCGTGTTAAAGCCAATGCTGTTTGCGACTCATGAATGTTATTTGCGACTGATGGTCGATTTATGCGACTGTCTCCGACCCCCCAGATGATTTATGGCCATCATCCCGCAGTTGCCGCTGTTCAAGGAAATCGCCAGTCAAGAACAGTGCTATCGGCTCGAATGGATGGGCGGGGTCTACGCCAATCTGGGCGATCCTTCGAATCCGTTGCTCGAATGTTTCTTCACGCCCTTGAACCCTGTCAGTGGGAAGCGAGACTTTCCCAATCAGATCCGTGCGGGCATCGCGGTGGGCTATCTGCCGACCCTCTTCCTCGGACAGACCTTTCAGGGTAAGAACAGGCGCCCCCAATTGGGACGCGCAGCAGCCCGACTCACGCTGCAGCTGGACCTGCGGCAACCGGGCGCGGTCGAGGAGACGTCTTTGCTTGACGTCGAGGCCGCAGCCCGATTCGATCCGGTGCACCAGCGATTCCTGAAGCCCATGGCCGATCATGACGGCTCTTCGCTGCGGGCGGGCTTGAAGCGACTGCAGGGTAAGGTGATTCATACCCACGGTCAGGCTGTGGCGCCGTCCGTCATCCTGGTGCCGGAGTTAGAGCTGCTTCGCTTCTACTACGTGTCCAGTGAGCGCATGGCGAAGCTGATCTTCACCGGCCACTTTGGACGGGAGGAGTGGGCCGAAAGTACCTACAACCTCCTCCACGAGGAGCCGAGCTACGATCTGGAAAGTGGCGTCGCCCGTTTTGTGTATCGGCACGGTTTTGCACGTGCCGACGTTCCCGTGCTGGCGCGGATCCTGTTCGAAGGCGGGGAGCGCTGGGCTCAGCGCGGAGTGTATCGCCCCGGGACGCTCGCGCTCGCCCAGCGGATCAACGCCGCAGGGAGATCATCCCTGTTTCATCCGCGTACCCGCTTCCCCTTCATGGCACCGACGACGCTTGAACTCGCCGGCTCTTACTGGAATTTCAAGACGGATCACCCGGTCTTCCTGGTTCATCAGATACTGAGTTGTTCCGGACCTTTTCCGTTCAAGGGCATCAGCTATTGCGAGGAGGTGGGCCCCGGGGGTAAACCGGCTGGGCCGGACGCGCCGGTTGCTTTTCCTGGTCGGCGATGGCGCCATTTGAGAGGTGGCAGCTCTGTGGGGCTGGGGCTCAGCACCGAGCCACCGGCCGGGGGTGTCGAGAAGCAGCTGTTTCAGGGCGCTGGCCGCAAGTTTCTTGCGCTGCAGGGCATGCCGATCGTCCGCGAAAAACGGCGTGACTGCACACATCGTGCCGGCGGGGGGAGCGGTGGTGCCGTGGAGGATTTGCCGAACTCCAGCACGGGCGACCCGACTCAAGGGAATACCTCGGCCAAGCCGCTGGCCATACAGGATAAGACGCTACGACCTTCTGTCGTGCCGGCCAGCCTCGATGCGTTTCTGGAGGCGCTGGATGTCCTGAGCAAGGAGAGGCCCGAGTGGCGGATGGAGACGGTCCCGGCGGGCTTTGATGGCCGCTACGATGAGGAGCGCGAAGCGTGGTTCTCGTTGTTTCCCATGGTGCCGTGTGAGAAGCGGACGCTGCAGCTGCGGCAGTTCTCCTTCATGGATGACGAGCGGACCGAGCAGCGCAGATTGGTCTGCGCGCGGTTGACAGTCGGAGCGGGACAGTATGTCTACTTGCTGGATGCCGAGCGCCGCGACCGGAAGCAGCCAGGGCCTGGCCAGTCACTCTATATGGACGTCTTGCCGATCGCCTTGCTGCGCACCCGAAATTACACCCCTATCGACGACGAGTTGTTCGACAAAATCCTGGTCGCGGCAGTTAAGAAGACTACGTGGCCGCTCACCGACGAGGTCGACGGCATCGTGCGGGATGACACCCGGCATGGCAAAGGAGCCAAGGACATCCAGGACATTGCGGCCAGGATGATCGCGTTGGTTTTACGTCACTGTTCGCCTGAGCTCTGACGCAACGCTTCAGGAGGACATGGATGTGCTGCTCATGAGCACTCGCTTGCCTCCCATCGCAGAGCCAGAAGAGGCCCCTCGGCGGACTGTCCCGGGGCAGTCCAGAAGTGGCTAAAGGGATTCAAGACATTGCAGCAAGGATAGAGGTTCTTGTTCTCCGATATTGTCCACAATAAGTTCTATCGTACAGCTCACATCTTCATCTGAGCAGGATAATGGCATCTGAAAAAAAACGGCCTCCGATCGGAGGCCGTTTCGTTCGGCTCGCGCGGGAGGCTGGTCAGGACTGCAAAGCGGCGATGCGCTCCTCAAGACTCGGATGGGAGGCGAATAGCGACGACCAGCGGCCGTGACCGCCGGCGATGCCGGAGGCCGCCATGTTCTGCGGCAGCTCGCCGGCCTCGGTACCGCCGAGGCGGCGCAGCGCGGCGATCATCGGCTGCGGGCTGCGCAGCAACTGCGCGGCGCCGGCGTCGGCGCGGAATTCGCGCTGGCGCGAGAAGTACATCACGATCAGGCTGGCCAGAATGCCGAACGCCAGTTCGCAGACGATCACCGTCACCATGTAGCCGATGCCCGGACCGCTGCTTTCCTCGTCGTTCTTGCGCAGCAGGCCATCGACCACGTAGCCGACCACGCGGGCCAGGAAGAACACGAAGGTGTTCACCACGCCCTGGATCAGCGTCAGGGTCACCATGTCGCCGTTGGCGATGTGCGCGACCTCGTGCGCCAGCACCGCCTCGACCTCCCGCTCGTTCATGTTGTACAGCAGCCCGGTCGACACCGCGACCAGCGAGTTCGACTTGCTCGGCCCGGTGGCGAAGGCGTTGGGCTCGCCCTCGTAGACGGCGACCTCGGGCATCGGCAGTCCGGCGTCGCGCGCCAGCCGCGCGACGGTGTCGACCAGCCAGCGCTCGGTCGGGTTCTGCGGATTGTCGATCACCTGGGCGCCGGTCGACCATTTCGCCATCGGCTTGGACATCCACAGCGAGATGAAGGCGCCACCGAACCCCATCAGCGCGGCAAACGTCAGCAGCGTGCCCAGGTTCAGGCCGTTGCCGGTCATGAAGCGATTCAGGCCGAGCAGGCTGGCCGCCACGCTGAGCACGAGCATGACGGCGATGTTGGTACAGATCAGAAGAAGAACGCGTTTCATGTCGAAGAGTCCTCGTTATCAAGACGGGGCAAGGTGAGCGATCAAAGGGATGCGGTGGCGATGCCCGCGGCGATCACGGTTCCCAGTGCAATCCGGTACCAGGCGAACACGCGCAGCGAATGGCGAGCGACGAAGCGCACCATGGCCTTGACGACCAAGAGCGCGGAGATGAAGGCTGCGACAAAACCGACCGCGATCGCGCCAACGTCGTTGGCGTTCAACAAATGATGATGACGATAGAGGTCGTAACTGGCGGCGCCGAGCATGGTCGGCATGGCCAGGAAGAATGAGAATTCCGTGGCGGTCTGGCGCGACAGGCCCGACAGCATCCCGCCGACGATCGTCGCCCCGGAACGCGAGGTACCGGGGATCATCGCGAAGCACTGCGCGACGCCAACGCCCAAGGCATGGCGCCAACCGATCTGCTCGGTATCATGCACCTGCGGGACGGCACGACGCCCCTCGACCGCGAGGATGATCAGACCGCCGACGATCAGCGCGGCCGCAACCACGGACGGGTTGAACAGCAGGCTCTTGATGACGCCGATCGACAGCGCGCCGATGACGGCGGCCGGAAGGAAGGCCAGCAGCACGCACAGCGCAAAGCGGCGCTCCGTTTCGCCGCCGTTGAGCAAGCCGGTCAGCAGGCGGCGGATCTTGTCGCGATAGAGCCAGCAGACGGCCAGCACCGCGCCGAGCTGGATCACCACCTCGAAGACGCGCGCCTCGTGGGACGCGAAGGCGATCCAGTCGCCGATCAGAATCAGATGACCGGTACTGGAGATGGGGAGAAACTCGCTGAGCCCTTCGACGAAACCGAGCAACAGCGCCTTGAAAAGATGTAACAGGTCCATGGGGGCAAAAAAAGCCTGGCCTTCCGGCCAGGCAAGATCAGGGTATCAGTGAGGATCCGAGAGCGCGGGTTCGATCATGCGGATACGCACCAGTTCGATGCGACGCTCCGAAAGCTCGGCCACCTCGAAACGATAGGCGCCGATATCGAGCGTCTCGCCCAGCGCCGGCATATGGCCGCAGCGCACCAGCAGCAGCCCGGCCAGCGAAGCATACTCGTCGTTGGCGCTTACCAGCTCGACATCTCCCAACGCCTGTTCGAGCATGTGCAGGTCGGCGCCGCCCTTGACCAGCCAAACCGCGTCGTCGCGGACGATGTCCAGCGTTTCGTCCTCGTCGGGAAACTCGCCGGCGATCGCTTCCAGCACGTCGAGCGGCGTGACCAGCCCCTGCACCACGCCGAACTCGTCGGTCACCAGCACGAAACGCCCCTTGGCACGGCGCAGCACGCCGAGTAACTTGATCGCGTCCATGCTCTCGGGCACGACGATGGGCGAATGCTGGGCGGCGTAGTGCGCCAGCGACTGGCCGCTGTCGAGCGCGACCAACAGGTCCTTGGCGCGCGCCACGCCGACCACCTCGTCGAGCGTGCCGCGGCATACCGGGAACAGGCTATGCGGCGTGTCGAGCAGTTGCTGACGGATGTCGTGAGGGTCCCCGTTGCAGTCGACCCAGGACACCTCGGTGCGCGGTGTCATGATGGTACGGATCGACCGGTCGGCCAGCGTCAGCACGCCGCTGATCATGTAGCGCTCCTCGTCGCCGAAGGCCTCGACCGGCGCCTCGCTCGACTCGGACTCGGCGGATTCGGCCAACTCGTGGCGGCGGCGTGACCCCATCATGCGCAGGATCGCTTCGGCGGTGCGCTCGCGCATCGGCCGGCGCGACTCGTGCTTGACGAAGTTGCGCCGCGCGACCTGGTTGAAGGCCTCGATCAGGATCGAGAAGCCGATCGCGGCGTACAGATAGCCCTTCGGAATGTGGAAGCCGAAGCCCTCGGCCACCAGGCTCAGGCCGATCATCAACAGGAAGCTCAGGCACAGCACCACCACGGTCGGGTGCGCGTTGACGAAGCGCGTCAGCGGCTTGGACGCCAGCAGCATCACCGCCATCGCGATCATCACCGCCACCATCATCACGCCGAGGTTGTCGACCATGCCGACCGCCGTGATCACCGCGTCGAGCGAGAAGACCGCGTCGAGGGCGACGATCTGCGCCACCACGACCCAGAAGCCGGCGTAGACACGGCTACCGCTGTTCTCGTGGACCACGCCCTCCAGGCGTTCGTGCAACTCCATCGTCGCCTTGAACAGCAGGAACAGGCCGCCGAGGATCAGGATCAGATCCCGTCCGGAAAAGTCATGGCCGGCGAGCGCGAACAGGGGCGCGGTCAGCGTGACCATCCACGAGATGACGGACAAGAGGCCCAGCCGCATCAGCAGCGCCAGCGACAGGCCGATCAGGCGCGCCTTGTCGCGCTGCGCCGGCGGCAGTTTGTCGGCCAGGATGGCGATAAAGACCAGGTTGTCGATACCGAGCACGATCTCGAGCACGACCAGCGTCAGCAGGCCGATCCAAATCGACGGGTCCATCAGGAATTCCATATCACCCTCCTGGATAGAAGGCTGGTCCGGGGCGGACGGGATACGGTAGCGTGCTGGCGGGCGAGTTCAGTAGAAGCGCAAGCCCCAAAGGGGGGCGCGGACAGGGCGCACTGTGCAACGCGGGAAGGGAGCGGCGGGAACGTCAAGCAGCAACGTCGAGAACAGTCCATAGTGGCGGGACGGCGTCCCAAACCTCCTGAGGCAACAAAGGGCCCTCATCTTATCGGCAAACCGGGGGGCGATAAACACTTTTGTAACGGCTTGTAACCCCTGGCTTGCGACGGCTGAACCCCGGCGGCGATTGCCGCGCCCCGACCGGGCCATCCGGCCATCGCCGCTTCCCAAGAGCGAGCGTACGTCCCCAAGCGCACTATGCGCGTTTGCCCTGTTCTCTCAGGCGCCAGCAACGCTTTTCGAATGCAATAACCGGCAGGCCGATGAGTCCCGCCAGGACGGGTGCGATCCAATCCTCCGGGTCGAGCGGAGAAGTGTGGAACAAATGGTTCAGCGATGGCATGTAGACAAGTGCCAGCTGCAGCGCGAGCGTGGTGACGATGCCCTCATACACATGTCGGTTAGCAAACAAGCCGATATGCCAGACCGAGTTCGTTAGCGAGCGGCAGTTCAGCAGATAGATGGCCTGGAAGACGATGATGGTGGTCACCACCACCGTTTGGGACTCTGCAAGCGCTGCGGCCGGCAGGATCCCGCGCTCCAGATCGGGCAGGTATTCATAGAAGAATAAAGCAACGGCGCCCCCCGTCATCAACGTGGCAACCAGGAACGTGCGGACGACGATGAAGCAACTCAGCAGCGGCGCATTCGGTGCTCGAGGAGGGCGGTGCATGACATCAGGCTCCTTCGCTTCGAAGGCGAGCGGCAACGCCAATGCGATGGCGACCACAAGGTTGACCCACAGTATCTGCACCGGTTCGATCGGCATCAGCAGGTGCCCCTGCTGCTCAGGGAAAAAAAGCACCGCGACTAGAATGAGCATGGCCTGCCCCAGGCTGGTCGGCAGGATGAAGGCGAGCGACTTGATTAGATTGTCATAGACGCGTCGTCCTTCCTCCACTGCCGCGGCGATAGACGCGAAATTGTCGTCGGCCAACACCATGTCGGCCGCCTCCTTGGCGACGGCGGTGCCGCCAATCCCCATCGCGACGCCGATGTCGGCCCGCTTGAGAGCGGGAGCATCGTTCACCCCGTCGCCCGTCATCGCGACGACCTCGCCATTGGCCTGCAAGGCTTTGACCAATCGCAGCTTGTGCTCGGGGGCGACACGGGCGAAGACGTTGCTGCGCCCGACCAAACGCTCGAGTTCTTGATCGCTCGTGCCGGCCAGGCGATTTCCGACAACGACCTCATGCCCCGGCGTACGATCCAGCAGACCCAGTTGCACCGCAACCGCGCTGGCGGTTGCCGGGTGATCGCCTGTGACCATCTTGACGGTGATGCCGGCCCGATGACAAGCACGCACCGCGCCGATGGCCTCATCACGCAAGGGGTCGATCATGCCGACCAGACCAAGGAAACGTAACGACTGACCCAAGGTTTCCGGGTCAAGTCTCATCGCTCCCCCGGCCATCACGCCGGAAGCGACTGCCAGCACACGCATGCCACGGGCCGCAAACTCTTCCACGGCGTCGTGGATGCGCGCCGGCTGCAGTGCACTGCCGTCGGCAAAGCTGGAGCACATTCCGGACACCATCTCGGGAGCCCCCTTTAGACAAACCACTGTGCCGCCGGAGGGGCTGGCATGCAGGCTCGCCATGTATCGGCGTTGCGAGTCGAAAGGCACGACGTCTCGGCGGGGCCATGCCTCGCGTAGCGCGGCTTCGTCCATGCCGAGCTTTCGCGCAGCGACCAACAGCGCCCCCTCGGTGGGATCGCCGCCGATAGTCCAGCTCCCCGAAGCCTCGGCCAACGTGGCATCGTTGCACAGCACGCCTGAACGGAGCAGTTCGTCGACGTCGGGCGGTGGATCCATGATTTGCGCGCCGTCCCGGCTCAGGGTGCCGTGTGGGATATAGCCGGCACCGCTGAGACCGTATTCTCCGGTTGACGTCCACAACACTTGGACTGTCATTTCATTGCGGGTGAGCGTGCCGGTCTTATCGGTACAGATGACGGTCGTGCTGCCCAGCGTTTCTACGGCGGGCAGGTAACGAATGATGACGTTTCTACGGGCCATCATACGTACGCCAAGGGCGGAGGCGATGGTGACGACGGCCGGAAGTCCCTCGGGAATCGAGGCGACGGCCAGCGTTATGGCCGCGAAAGCACTGTCAAGAAAGGCGGCACCCCGCAGCACCCCGACAGCACAGATGAGGGTGGCGACGAGCAGGATGCCCAATGTGATGTGTCGGGCGAGCCCACCGAGACGGCGCTCCATCGGCGTCTGCGGCGCTGTCGTCTCGTGCAACAGGCCGGAGATGCGCCCCAATTCGGTGGCTCCCCCCGTCGCGACGACGAGGCCGACAGCAGCCCCGGAGGTAACGAGGGTTCCGCCAAAAGCCATGCAGAGGCGGTCGCCAACACCGGCATCGGCCGCTACCGGCTCAACCTGTTTGGTCGCCGGCAGCGACTCGCCGGTGAGTGCAGCCTCTTCGATCTGCAGACTCCGGGCTTCGATCAGGCGCAAATCGGCCGGAACCTTGTCTCCGGGTTCGAGCAGCACGATGTCGCCCGGCACGATGTCATGGGTCGGAATCTCAGCCGGCCCGCCTTCGCGCAAGACGGTCGCCTGTTCTGGCACCATGCGTGTCAGGGCCTCGATTGCCCTGCTCGCCCTGGACTCCTGGACGAAGCCGATCAGGGTGTTGAGGACCACCACGGCCAGCACGACAAAGCCGTCCGTCATCTTCCCCATGAGCACGGCCAGAATCGCCGCGACCAACAGGACATAGACCAGCGGATTGTTGAGTTGCCGAAAAAGGATCAGCAGCCCGCTGTCACGCTTGCGCCGCTGCAGACGGTTCGGCCCATGACGATGCAGGCGCTCTTGCGCCTCGGCTCCGGTCAGTCCCGCTGCTGAACTGTTCAGGAGCTCAAAGAGCTGCCCGACGCTAGCGGCATGCCAGTCAACGTTCCCGGTCGTCACTGCGACCTCCGTTGGACCGACACCCGCAGCGGTCGTCGTGGGACCGTTCCGGCCCCGCAGACGCCGACAGGCCGGTGGAACCGTGTGGATGGAGGGACTGCGGATGAGCAGATGCACCGCGGCAACGGCCGCAGCGCGACGCGGGAGAATGGTTCGGCTATCCGGCAAGCAGCGGGCAGCCCCGCCCACACTCCGGCATTTCGGCCATCGGGCTGGTCAGGCGTTTTCGCTTGGGAGGAGAAAGCGGTGAATGCCCCGCGTCCGAAACCGCGTACAACAGAAGCTCCCAACCGGGCAGCGAGCCTAAACGACGAACACCTTCGACTACCGGGGCCGTCCATAGTGCACCGGGCAGCACCCGGAGACTCCTTTCACTGGGTAAGGCAATTTCATTCTACAAAGAAAACAGCGCATGCCGAGAAGCAGTTGACCCCTTCCCCAACGGGCACTCCCAAAGAGCGTGCGTTCCGGACCTCATCTTTATGGCCACCGATGTCAAAACCGCCTTATGGGTGCGGCGCGCCCTTCTGATTTTCCTGCTGGGTGGATTGCTCGTTCTCTCCTTTGTCATCCTGCGGCCGTTTCTTGTCCCACTGGCTTGGGCCGGGATCCTTGTCTATGTCACATGGCCACTCAACGAATGGCTGCGACGCGTGCTGCGCCAGCGTCGAGCGTGGGCCGCGTTTCTATCCACGCTAGTGCTTGCCGCGGCCCTTGGTATCCCGCTCATCGGACTGACGGTCCTGTTGCGGGGTGAAGTGGTCGCCGCCTATCGCGAGGTGACCATGCTGATGAACGTTCAGGAGGCGGTGCCTGAGTCGCTTACGCGTTTGCCTTGGATCGGCGCCTGGCTGCAGGAATGGCTATCGGCCCTGCTCGGCGACCGCGAAGCACTTCGTGCGCAGATAGCGGCCTTGGTCAAGCGCTGGGGGGGCGAACTCGCGAGTCTGGCCGGCGATGTAGGGCTCAATGCGGTGCTACTGGGTTTGGCGCTGCTGACTGCCTTTTTCTTCTTCCGGGATGGGGAGCGCCTGATCGAACAATTCCGCCAGGCACTAGAAGGATTACTCGGCCCACGGGCACAGAACTATTTCGTTGCCGTCGGCAATACCACGCGGGCGGTCGTATTTGGCTTGTTTCTCGCCGCAATCGCCCAAGGAAGCTGTGCCGGAATCGGCTACTGGGTCGCCGGCGTTGATGCGCCGGTGTTCTGGGGCGTCGTCACGGCCATCATTGCGCTGATTCCATTTGGCGCACCACTTATCTGGGGATCGATCGGGATTTGGCTGCTCATCAGCGGCGAAACCATGACCGGAACCGGCCTTCTGCTTTGGGGGATAACGGTCGTGAGTTGGATTGACAACGTAGTCCGTCCGCTTGTCATCAGCGGAGCCACCGACATCCCGTTCTTGCTGGTAATGTTTGGCGTCCTTGGAGGGCTGGCCACGTTCGGTCCGATTGGCCTGTTCATCGGGCCCGTCATTCTCGCCGTACTGCTCGCGGTGTGGCGCGAATGGCTGGGCGCCCAACACGAGTCTCCGCCTTGTTCGCCTCCCCCCGCCATGTAGAAGAGCAATCAGTTTTTCATGGGTTTCTCAAGGATTCTGTGGGGCGGGCCAGATGTGGACTCGATGTCTTCGTTATTTCTGTTGGTTAGGGCGGGGTGCCCATGTGCCAATATCTTCCTCTAGGCATTGCGCGGTGCGGTCAATTCATTCAGCAGTTCGAACAATAGCGCCCGTGCCCGGGCGTGGGACGGCGCAGCCAGGCGCTGACGGATGGTTGTAAGGAGCGTTTCCAGGGAGACCTCCTCCTTGCTGGGTGTGGCCGCATTCAAAATATGCATGCAGTGCATAGTCACCTCAGTCGGCGGCACGCTCCGGCCGCGCTCGTAGCGGGAGATCAGGCTTTGGTCTTTGCCGAGCAGGGCTCCGAATTCTTGTTGATTCTTGTCGGAGAGATATCGCGCTTGGCGAACGAGTTCGGCAGGGGAGGTGAAATTCATGTGGCAAAAATCCAATTCGAATAATGCATTTGATGCATTAATGATATACTAGAATGCATCGTGTTAATGCATGGGTTGGATCATCATGGATCTGCGGGCTGTTGCCAGGTTGTTTTCCCGGGGGGCGCTCAAAGGATTGTCCGAAGAGGACGGGCTGAGTGCTTTCCGCGCGTTGGCACAACGCAGCGGGCTGCTGCATGAGGCGGGCAAGAGCGGGATGACCATCGGCGCCTTGCTGGATCAGGGATTCGATATCTTGGTGCAAGACTATCGCAACGAGTACGTCTACAAGAACTTGATCGCCCGCCAGCTGATGCTCGAGCGGCATGCGCCGGGTGAGGCGGTCCTGCTGTCCGAATTCCGCGCCTACGAGTCGCTGGCGGATCTGGTCATCCTCAACGGTACCTCGACCGTCTACGAGATCAAGTCCGAATTGGACAACCTCTCCCGTCTGGACAAGCAGCTAGACGATTATCTGAAGATCTTCGACCGGGTGAATGTGGTCACACACCACAGCTGTGCGGAGGTTTTCCTGAAACGCTTGCCGGCGAGGGTGGGGCTATTGGCGCTAGATGTGGACGGTCGTTTCGTCGAGGTCCGTGAGGCGGCCAGCAACCTCGACGAGGTGTCGTCACGGGCGATCTTCTATTCGCTGCGCCAAGCCGAATACGAAGCGGTACTGATGGCCGTCGACGGGGAATTGCCTGCTGCCGCGCCGGCGCTGCAGATGCGGGCGTGTGCTCAGCGCTTTGCCGAACTGCCGGCCCAGCTGGTTCACGAGATGATGGTGAACCTGCTCAAGCGGCGTGACCGATTGCACAGCCGCGATCTCTATACCCGTTCCCTGCCCAAGTCGATGGCGCATTTCGGGCTCAGTAGCAAGTTGACCCGTCAAGCCTCGCTGCAATTCAGTCGGGCGATGATGGCGTCCACGTTATAGCGTTGGCATAAATTCAGAATAAAGACATATCATCGCTTGGCCACCCACCGGAAACTGAAAGGATGCCAAGTGATCTACATGCCGTACTTGCTGTCGCGCGAGCGCGAAGGGGCCAGTCTCGCCCGGGCAAACGATATTCTTCCTCCGGCGGCCCCGGTGATCCCGATCATCGAACCCGTCTCGCGGACATGGCACACGCAGTGGTTCGGCCTGTCGCAATGGTTGAGCGGCGGGCGCCGGGCGTTGCTGATCGTTAATCCCTACCAGAACGATTTCGAAGGTGGTGCGCCGATCATCAGCTATGCCGAGATCAACCAGGCCGGCCTGTTGGATCAGAGCCGCATCGACGACAACGCGCTGCTCCCGACGCTGTTGATCCGCGAGCCGTTCGACCTCGAGGCGGTGCAGCATGTCCTCAGCGTCCAGCCCGTCAAGGCAGTCATTCACGCCTGCATGCTCGAGGCCGAGCCGCTTCGCGCCTTGCTTGCGGCCAGCGAGATCGAGTTCCACGTCTTTGACGATAATGCGACCAGCCGTGCTTACCGGCGTCTATTCTTGTCGCAAGGGCACACGGTGCTGCTGCGCGATGCCTTCGTCAAAACAGGCAGTAACCAGAAATACAGCGAAACGCCTTATCGTCTCCACGACCTGCCGAGCCAGGTACGGCGCGCGGAGGTGGCTGGCTTCGCCGACTACTTGATCGAAACCAAATCGTTCCCGTCCAACGGCGCCATGTCGCCGAAAGCCGCGGCGCTCCACCTCGGTTATCTCCCGCAAGGGGAGGAAGAGGTCTGGATGCAGCACTTCGTCGGTGGGCCGATCGTGGACGTGCCGCGTGTGGCCTACTCCGAACTGTTCCTGTTGGCCGCCGAAAAACTCGTCACCTTCAAGCGCGACCATCCCGAGGTCTGGCTGGACTCGCATGGTTGCAAGTTGCTGATCGACGCCTATAACCGGCGACAAAACATCCAGCCGGCCGACGTCAAGGAATACACGCTGCTCCACTACATCGAGACGATGAATCGCTTCTGCACCGAGGGGGCGTTCGGCGCCGCTTGAAGCTTGGCGGGGGACGCTTTCATACGTCATCGGCCTTGACCGGCCCCGAACAGGACGGGTCAAGGGTTGAGCACCGGGCCGCGCCTTCGGGCGTGGCCCGGTTTCTGTGTCTGCCAGGAAAGAGCGTGCCGGTGCGGGCGTTTCTCCGGCGGGATTCGACCCTGTTAGGAGGGGCGGAAACCGCTCAAGATCGATGTGGCGGAATGGTAGTCCATTGGCGGCAGGCATTCGCGCCAAGTCCTTTGCCGGTCCGCGCGTTAACGAACAGCCGCGGCTCGTCGGCGGCCGGATGCAGTTGCGGCCGCACGTGCCGGCAGTACCACAACAGCCAGGCGGCCGCTTGCGACGGCGTGTGGGGCACGTCATAGAAACTGACGGGAGGCATGTTGGGGACTCTGGCCCGCACATCGGCCAGTGTGAGTTGTGCCAAGGCCACGCCACTCAACCGCAATCCGTAGCGGGCGACCAGCATGAATTTCTGGCGCAGGAGCGTGAGTCGTTGGCTGGGCTCGAGGGTCGCGGCGATGTGGTGGTCGACGGTCACCACTGCCAGTTCGTAATCGTCCAGGCTTGGCCGGCGGCGCACATGGGTGTGCCGCCAGGCCGTCGTGATGTCCTTGCCGGCCAGACGGCGGGCGGCCCGCAAATTGTGCGTGCCCGTGTGTTTCGTAATAACAGACATGATCGCTTCGGCTTCCGGTTCCAAGGTCGGTGCGCTTAGGTGAGCCAAGGGATGTACGACGCGGAAGTACCAGTACGGTAGGGGGCGGGTCGCTGAACACAGCTCGGCTCCGCGCAATCGCTTGGTCGCGATCGTGTCCAGGAAGTGCTGCGGCCAGTGTTCCAGCCATTCGCAGAGCTGCAGCAGGTCGGCGCGCCTGTCCTCGAGAGACCTGGTCTCGAATACCGCGCGGCGCGCGGTGCCAGGGACCATGCGGTTGAGCCCGCGTAAGCCATTGCTCAGCAGCGCGCGCAAGCCTTCGAAGAACAGCACGGAATGGAGCGAGGGATTGTCGTCCCAGTCGATGTAACCCTGGGCAAGGGCCTGCTCCAGCCGGCTTTGGAAGGCCACAAGCGCGGCGCTCGCCGGCGCTAGGGGCTGCTGAGTCAGCCATCCCTGGCAGGCGTGGCAACGTATCAAGGTCACAGGTGTTGGAATCAGGCAGCGGGCCTTCATGTCCGTTCGATGTGGCGCTACCGGGGCGCCGCAACTGGGGCAGCGGTCGACCAGCTCACAACGGTGCTTCACGCAGACGCTTGCCCAGGCGATCCGCCATAGTCGCCGGTAGTAACGGTCCGATTCTTCGGTCAGACAGGCAGGGCAGTACATCAGGCCGGGATGGCGACGATTGCGGTGGAAAACGCCGAGCGGCACGATCCAATGGCTATGGCCATGACTCGCGATGGTTTCGCTCAGCCATCCTTCCAAGTCGACCAAGGTGGTCCGGCGCGTTTGCTCGACCGGGGCTCCCGTGGCCAGGCTGAGCCTGGCCAGCACCCCGTCGGGAGCCAGCCGATCAATATCCCGGTTCCAGATCGGACTGCCTTGGCCGAACAGCATCGTGCACAGGCTCTCGACCTTGAGTTGGTGGGCATGGGCGAGACGGACCAGCCACGAGCTGAGCAGCTCGTCGTCACGGGGTTTCAGGTGGAGGGGCAGCCGTCCTTCCGGCAGCCCCGCCAAGCGCTCAGAGGGGTTCCTCTCCCTGGCTGACGCGTCGCGCGACGTATGGGCAGGCATCGATCACCTCCGGGGTAATGCGCTCGACGTCGCTGCGGATCGCCTGTTGCGCGGCGCTGCGCAGGATCTTGGCCAGCTCGCCGATCACGCCCTCACTCATGCCGAACAGCTTGCGCGCCAACTCTCCCTTGTAGATATCCGAGGGTTCCCGCAGGGGCAAGGTGTATTCGAAGCTGAACAGCAAGCGACGGAAGGGCTCGCCTTCCTGCCAGCGAGGCAAGGTGCGGATCGGGAAGCGGCTTTCGATTTGCGCGTCGCTCCGGACGGCCTGCATCGCGTCGGGCGTGCCGGCCGCGACGATGCTGATCTGCAGCTCGTTGCTCAGGTATTTCAGCATGTTTAGAAAGAAGCGCTGCTTGGTCACGCTACCGGCCAGCAGAGCGTTGAGCTCATCAATCAACAGGATGCGGGTCTGTACCTGCCTGAGCACCTCCATCAGCTGCAAGAGCTTGCGGTCGGCGGCCTCGTTGGACTTCACCGTGATGCCCAGCATCATCAGCATCTTGTTCAAGAAAATGTGTTCGCTTGGGCCCGGCGGTGACTGGATGTAGACCACCGGCGCATAGATGGTGTCGAGGTCGAGTTGTTCGTCTGCCGGATGGCGCTTCAGGAATTCGCGCAGGATCTCCGTCTTGCCGTTGTTCGACCGGCCTACCAGCAACAGGTTTGGCATCCGGTTGCTGCGCGGATGCACCAGCAGGTCCTCCATCTCGGCCAGGATTTCCGCGGCCCTCGGATAGGGGATGAACAAGGGGGCGTCGATGTGGGCAATCCGCTCCTCGGGCGGCGCGTTCAGCAGCGAAGCTGCGCGAGCGGACAGTTTGCGTGGGGAGGACGTCATGAAGGTCAGGCTTCCCGGATGTCGTCGAAGGGGAGGATGTCCTCATCGGGCTCCGGCGGGAGCGGTCGAGAGGGGACCTCGGTTGGCGGGGGGGCCGAGTGGGACTGGCTGCGAGGTTTGCCCCACCCTTTCTGGCGCTGCTGCATGCGCCGGGCGGCCTTGGTCTTCTGCGCCTCGCGGGCCACCAATTCGCGCATCTGGTCGATGGTCCGGAAAATCAGCTCCTCGTTGGTGTTCGAGGTGGACTCCGCACGGAGCTGTTTCTTCGCTTGGCGCAGCTCCCACAGGCTGATCGATGGGCGAGCCAGATTGCGATAGGGCAGTTCGAGGTAATGCCGGCCGTCCGGTTCGAACAGCCAGATCCGGCTCAGGTCGCGCGGATCGTAACGGCAGACGAACTGCCGCTTAAGCTTCTGGCTAGCCGGATCCTTGGCGTGTACGAGGCGTCGCAGCGCATCCGACCAATAGGTCACGCCCTCGAAGGCAATGCCATATTCCTGCACTGTGCGTTCGGCGTAGGGCAGGAAGTCGAGTCGCAAACGCTCCTCGTCGGGATAACGGGCCGGGATACCTCGTCCCAGAACGGTCGAGCCGTTGCCCAACAGCCCGAGTTCCCACTGGGACTGCGGCGAGCGACCGTCGTTGCCCTTGTGGGGGCGCTGGTGGTAACAGCCGAGCAAGAAGCGGGTGAACCAGATCTCCAGCGCGTCGAGCGTCATGACCGCGCGCCCCTCTGCATCGTAGTCGCGCCGCATCCTGGGGTTGGAGAAAGTGGTGCCGGGTAGCTCGTTGTGCACTTCACCCATGTAGGTGCGGAATGCCCGCTCGACATGGCCGCCATACTGGGGGCGGCCCTTCGGGCGCCGCTGGGCGATGATGCCGTACTCCTGTGCAGCCCGCCCCAGCATGGTGCCGCGGAACTCCTTGGCGTTGTCGGTATGGATCGTGCGCATCAGCCCCCAGCAGGACCAGTCCAGATCATCGATGCCTAGGTGCTGCAGATAGGCTTCCTTGCCGAGGATGGCACGCGAGAGACACAAGCCGGTCGACAACGCGCCGGCCGGATCGAGCGAGATGTAAAACCCCATCACCATCTTGCTGAAGACGTCGACGGCCAGGGTCAGATAGGGACGACCGATCGGCAGGCGATGCACATCGTCCACGACGATCACATCCATCGGGGTATGGTCGATCTGCACCACGGCCAAGGGATAGTCCGCCCCCGGAAAACTGCCCAGGATCGGCTGAAATTTCTCGTTGGCGGCTTTGTAACCCTCCCGCTTGCGGACGCGGAGGGATTCGTCGATGGCGAGAATCCGGTTGCGGACCGTATTCGGGTCCGGCGGCGTCAGTCCCGCCGCCAGGCAGCGCTTGCGGACTTCGAACGCTGTCTTGGCCGGGGTGCGTCGTTGGCTGGTGAGATAAAACGTTTCGATGCAGCTCTTGATGACATCTTCGACTTGCGGGTCGAGACGACGCTCACCCTTGTCCTTACGTGGCTTGCGCAACAGGGACGAGACGAGGCCGCTGTTTTCGTAGTCGAGCAACCAGCGATAGACCGTGGCCGGATGCTTATGCAAGCGCTCGGCCAAGGCATTGACGTCGGCGCGGGTACGCTGGCCACGGCCTTTCTCGACCAGCGGCTGCAAGGCCGAGGCGATTTCGCAGGCGCACTCCCATTCTTCGCGTGGAATCGTCAGCAGGTCGCGGTGGGGGCGATCGCCGTGCGCCGGCGAGAGGTCGGGCTGCAGTTCGGCAGCGGGCCGGGTGTGGCGTTGGCCGTGGTCGTCTTCGACCAGCACCGTCGTTGCATTCAGTAGGTCGACGACGACATAGCGGCGCTCGGCATCGTAGACCACCAAGCCGGGAAGCAAACGGAGCATGGGGAGAGTGGCCATCTTCAATTGTTCTCGTTCGCCGGCGCATCCGCTTGCAGGATGGGGTGCAGCCAGATCCGCGTTTCCATCGACAAGGGAAGGCTCAGATCGCACAACACGCTCTGCTTGGCGATCAGGCACCACAGCGTCCACAGTCCTTCGCCACGGCCGGCGCGGTTCTCGGCGAGATAGCACGCCTCGAGCAGACCGCCGATGCTGGTTTCTTCCATGTCGTCCAGCATGCGCACTAGGCGGGCGCGATGGCCGTGATGCTCCGGCGCGAAACGATAGGGCCAGAGGAACTGGATGTTCTGCAGCAAGACCGTGCGGATGCGGCTTTCGGTAAAAAGGCGGAATTCCCAGCCCCGTTCCCTTGCATACGCGCGCGCGGCCTTGAACTTGGGCTTCAGCGTCTTCCAGTTGCGGGCGAGCTCGTCGCGGTACTTCACCTCGCACAACACAGGCTTGCGGACGGGAACTCCAGTCGCGGCATCGGAGACAAAGCTGGCCAGCAGGTCCGGCGTATAGGTGTGTCGTCGACCATCCTGGCCCTGAAACGGGATCTTGACCGGCTGGACCTGGAACCAGTCGAGCTCGTTGTTCCATGCCATAACTATGATCAGGTCGCGCTCGAGCGAGGATTCGAACTCTTTGCCGAGCAGTTCACCGGTCAAGCTGATAGCATTGATCGGGATGCGGCGAACAGATTCGGGCGTACCCACGTTTAGCACCCAAGCATCTTTTAGTCGCATTGATTGTTCCTGTAAAAGTGGCTAGTCGCAATTACTATTGGTTTTTACACTCCGACCCGCGCCCCGGCGAAATCAGCCTCGCGCACCACGGCGTCCTCTTCCTCGACGAACTCCCCGAGTTCGACAGGAAGGTGCTCGAAGTGCTGCGCGAGCCGTTGGAAAACGGCCAGATCCATATCTCGCGCGCGGCGCGTCAGGCGACCTATCCGGCGCGTTTCCAGCTGGTCGCGGCGATGAACCCTTGCCCGTGCGGGTTTTACGGTCATCCGTCCGGACGTTGCCGTTGCACGCCCGAGCAGCTTGGCCGCTATCGCGGTAGAATCTCCGGGCCTTTGCTCGACCGCATCGACCTCGCGGTCGAAGTGCCCAGCCTCGCGCCGCAGGAGTTGCAGGCCGCGTCGAGCGGTGAAACGAGTGCGGTGGTTCGCGAACGGGTCGAGGCGGCACGCGAGCGACAATTGGCGCGTCAGGGCAAGCCGAACGCCTGGCTCGGCGGCAGCGAGCTCGAAAAATCGAGCCAGGCCGAACCCGAAGCGCTCGCGACGCTCACCAGGGCGAGCGAAAAACTCGGTCTGTCGGTCAGAAGTTTTCACCGCGTGTGGCGGGTCGCCCGTACCGTGGCCGACCTCGAAGGCTCGGCCAACGTTGGCCGGGCCCATGTATTGCAGGCGATCCAGTTGCGCCGCGCCCTGGTCAACGACTAGGGCGGGCATATCGATGAAACATTGTTTGGTAAAGGTTGCATGAGCAATCGCGATTTCAAGAACACCTCCCGCTCGTCGTCTTCGCGTCCCCGTGGCAAGGCCGCTTCCAGCAAAGGAGGGGGCGGCATCCTCGCCGGTCTGCTGATCGGCCTCATTATCGGCGTCGCCGTGGTCGTCGGCGCGGTGATGTATTTCAACCGGGTGTCGACGCCGTTCAGCAACCTGGAAAAGAACCAGCGCGAAGAGGCCGCGGGCGCGGACGACAAGCCCGAAATCCTCGCGCCGGGCACGCGGATCGCCGAGGCCATCCCGGAGACCGCTTCCCAGCCTAGCGCCGTGCCCGCGCCGGCCGCCACGCAGGCGCCCGCCACCGCGCCGCAGCCTGTCGCCAAGGCCGAAACACCGAAGCAGCCGGCCGCGCCGAAAGAGGAAGAGCCGCAGTTCGACTTCTACAAGATCTTGCCGGGCCAGCTCGACGCCGTGCCGGGCGAGGGCGGGAAAAATGGCAAGGAACCTTCGGCGCCGGCCGCGGCCAAAAAGTCCTACCTGCAGGCAGGGGCCTTCCAGCACGAGACGGAGGCTGACAACCTGAAGGCCAAGCTGGCGCTGCTCGGCGTCGAGGCAAAGATCCAGTCGGTCAATGTGCCGGACAAGGGGCTCGTGCACCGTGTGCGCGTCGGTCCGTTCAGCCGCCCCGAAGACCTCGAGCGCGTCCGTTCCCAGCTCAAACAGGACGGCATCGATACCGCCGTCGTCAAGGTCGACAATTAATCGAAAGCGCCGCCGGCTGGCGGCGTGATTTACCCAATCGCGGAGAAGATTTGATGAAGAAACTCGCGCTCGTGGCGTTGCTGTGCGCCACTTCGTTCGCGCAGGCGGCAATCACCCTGGGTAAGGACTACACCGTGCTCGCCAAGCCGCAGCCGGTCGCCAACCCGAAAAAGGTCGAAGTGATCGAGTTCTTCTCCTACACCTGCATCCATTGCTACCACCTCGAGCCGACGCTCTCGGCGTGGGAGAAGAAGCGCCCGGCCGACGTGGATTTCCGCCGTGAGCAGATCGTCTGGGGCCAGAGCATGGAAGGCTTCGCGCGCCTTTACTCGACGCTGAACGTCAGCGGCCTGCTCGGCAAGCTGCACCAGCCGGCCTTCGAGGCGGTGCTGAAGCAGAAGACCAACCTCGGCGACGAGGCGGTGCTGTCCGGCTGGATCAAGCAGCAAGCGGGTGCCGATGCGGGCAAGTTCATGCAGACCTACAAGTCTTTCGGCATCAACGCTCAAGTGAAGCGTGCAAGCAAAATGACGCGTGACTATGCGATCGAGGGCACGCCGACCATCGTTGTCGCCGGCAAGTACGCGACGCTGCCGGCCGAGCCGGCCCGTCTGATGCAGGTCGTCGACGAGCTCGTCGCCAAGGCGCGCCAGGAACGGAAAAAGTAAGCCGGTAAGACCGGTTTGATCCTGCCAGGGGCAGCATAGGCTGCCTTTCTTTATTTCGAATCCGACCGAGAATTACACGTGGATATTCTGATGTTGGCCAAGGCGCTGCTTCTTGGCTTTGTCGAAGGCCTGACCGAGTTCCTGCCGATTTCCAGTACCGGCCACCTGATCGTGATCGGCGACCTGATCAACTTCCAGAACGACGGCAAGGTGTTCGAGGTGGTGATCCAGCTGGGCGCCATTCTCGCCATCGTGTGGGAATACCGCGCGCGCTTCATCGGCGTGGCGCGCGGCCTCGGGCGCGACCGCCTGGCCAACCGCTTCGTGCTGAACCTTTTCATCGCCTTCCTGCCGGCGGCGATCATGGGAGCGCTGTTCATCAAGCCGATCAAGGCGCACCTATTCAACGCGGTCAGCGTCGCGACCGCGCTGGTCGTCGGCGGTCTGGTCATTCTGTGGGTGGAGCGGCGCGACAACCATGTGCGCGTGCGCTCGGTCGACGAGATGCGTCCGCTGGACGCGCTGAAGGTCGGCCTCGCGCAGATGCTGGCGCTGATCCCGGGGACGTCGCGTTCGGGGTCGACCATCATCGGCGGCATCGCCTTCGGCCTGTCGCGCCAGGCGGCGACCGAGTTCTCGTTCTTCCTCGCGGTGCCGGTGATGTTCGCGGCGACCTTCTACGACGTCTACAAGCACCACGAACTGTTCGGCTCGGCCAACCTCTCGGTGATCGGCGTCGGCTTCGTCGCGGCCTTCCTCAGCGCCTTCGTCGCGGTGCGCGGCCTGATCCGCTTCGTGTCCGGCCACAACTACGTGCCGTTCGCGTGGTACCGCATCGTGTTCGGCCTGTTCATCCTGCTGTCATGGAAGTTCGGCTGGGTCGACTGGACGGTTTGAGATAGTTCTTGACGGTAAGCGATCCTTGCCGTATATTTTGTCTTCTCTGACGCGGGGTGGAGCAGTCTGGTAGCTCGTCGGGCTCATAACCCGAAGGTCGTAGGTTCAAATCCTGCCCCCGCAACCAAATACAGAAAAACCCGCGCTGTCGCCAAGACAGCGCGGGTTTTTTCATGCCTTTTTTCGGCTTAGGCCCGTTGGCCCGTTTCATCGGGCCCAAAAAAAGCGCCTGCATGAGCAGGCGCTTTTTTGTGGGGCGAAACGCGCTCAGATGCGGCGCGCGAGCTCTTCGGCCTTGCCGAGGTAGCTGTCCGGCGACAGCGTCAAGAGGCGCTCTTTTTCCGCTTCGGGGATCTCGAGCGTCTTGATGAAGGCGGCCAGCGCGTCGCGGCTGATGCCGTCTTTGCCGCGCGTCAGCTCCTTGAGCTGCTCGTACGGGTTGGCGATGCCGTAGCGGCGCATCACGGTCTGAATCGGCTCGGCCAACAGCTCCCAGGTCGCGTCGAGGTCGGCCTTCAGCGCGGCGGGGTTGGCTTCGAGCTTGGAGAGGCCGCGCTGGCAGGACTTGTAGCCGAGCAGGCTGTAGCCGAAGGCGACGCCCATATTGCGCAGCACGGTCGAGTCGGTCAGGTCGCGCTGCCAGCGCGACAGCGGCAGCTTCTCGGCCAGGTGCGACAACAGTGCGTTGGCGATGCCGAGGTTGCCTTCCGAGTTCTCGAAGTCGATCGGGTTGACCTTGTGCGGCATGGTCGAGCTGCCGACTTCGCCGGCCTTGACCTTCTGCTTGAAGTAGCCGAGCGAGATGTAGCCCCAGATGTCGCGGTTGGCGTCGATCAGGATGGTGTTCACGCGCGTCTGGATCTGGAACAGCTCGGCCATGTAGTCGTGCGGTTCGATCTGGATCGTGTACGGGTTGAAGGTGAGGCCGAGGCCCGACACGAAACGCTCAGCGAGGCTTTCCCAGTCGACCAGCGGGTAGGCGGCGAGGTGGGCGTTGTAGTTGCCGACCGCGCCGTTGATCTTGCCCAACAGTTCCTGCTTGACCAGCTGTTCGCGCTGGCGCTTCAGGCGGTAGACGACGTTGGCCATCTCCTTGCCCAGGGTGCTCGGCGTCGCCGGCTGGCCGTGCGTGCGGCTCATCATCGGCAGCGCGGCGAGGTCATGCGCGAGCTCGGTGTAGCGGCCGATCAGTTCGTCGAGCGCCGGCAGCATCACGGTGTTGCGCGCGGTCTTCAGCATCAGCGCGTGGCTGAGGTTGTTGATGTCTTCCGACGTGCACGCGAAGTGGATGAACTCGCTGGCGGCGACCACTTCCGGGTTGTCCGACAGCCGCTCTTTCAGCCAGTACTCGATCGCCTTCACGTCGTGGTTGGTGCGCGCCTCGATCGCCTTGATCGCCTCGGCGTGTTCGAGGCTGAATTCGGCGATCAGGTCGTCGATCTCGCGGATCGTCGACTCGGAGAACGGCTTCACTTCCTCGATGCCCGGCTCGGCGGCCAGCATCTTCAGCCATTCGAGCTCGACCTTGATGCGGAATTTCATCAGGCCGTATTCGGAGAACAAGCCGCGCAGCGGATCAACCTGGCCGGCGTAACGGCCGTCGAGCGGGGAGAGGGCGAGGAGCGGGGTCTGGTTCATGCTATTCCTGCTTTCGTTGGCGCCGGCGGGAGGCCGGCATGCGGTCCGGGCAAGATGAGGCTGCCGCGAAACCCGTAATGATGGCACCGGCGCGCGCCGCGCGCCATGCCGTATAACCCTTGATTTCAGTCGCTTAAGGCGGCCAGGCGCCGCGCGAGGCCCTCGGCCAAGGTATCGGCAGCTTCGGGGTGGAAGCGGAAGAACAGCTCGGGTTCGACCATTTCCAGTTCCATCAGCGCGAGGCGTCCGTCGTTGTCGCGGACCGCGTCGACGCGCGCGTACAGCACGTCGAACGGCACCGCGGCGACCGCGGCCTCGGCGAAGGCGATCTCTTCCGCGTCGGGCTCATGCGGGTGCACCATGCCGCCCCAGTCGTCCTGCACGCGGAAGTCGCCGGCCTTTGCGGTCTTGCGGATCGCGTGCGTGACGTGGCCGTCGATCACCATCAGCGACAGCTCGCCCTCACCGGTGATGTTGCGCTGGAACGGTTGCAGCATCAGCGCCTCGGCGGCGACAAGCTCGGCAAACGTGGCTTCGTGTGCTGTGGTGTCTTCCGGTTTCAGCCGGTAGGTATGGCGCGCGCCGCCCGAGATCGCCGGTTTCAGGATGACATCGGTCCAGCCACTATCGGCGATGGCCTCGGCCAACGTTCGTGCGTCGCCGACCTCGATGAAGCGAGTCGGGACGATATTGATCCCGGCCTCGGCGAGTTGGCCGAGGTAGTGCTTGTCGAGGTTCCAGTGGATCAGCGCCGCCTCGTTGAAGAGCCGCGTGGCTTGGCCCACTTTGGCCAGCCACGGCGCGAACTCGGCGAAGCGGTGGAAGTAGTCCCAGGTGGTGCGGAACACAGCCGAGCGCGTCTCAGACCAGTCGAATTCGGGGTCGGCCCAGTCGAGTCTTGCGACCTTGAAGCCCCGGCGGCGCAGCGCGTCGGCGACGAGATTGTCCTCGTGGTGGATCTGGCGCGTGTACCAGCAAGTCTCGTCGGCGGCGAGGTAGCGGCCCTCGGTGAGGACCACGGCGTCGTACTGCATGATCTTCCTTCGTGTTGCCGTTCTGCTTTGCAAGGTTGGCCGAGCCCCGCCCGACGATTGGCACGCCCGCCCGCTTTACATGCCGGGCAGTCCGCCCTTCATGCCGCGCATCAGCTTCATCATCCCGCCCTTGGACGAGAACTGCTTCATCATCTTTTGCGTCTGCTCGAACTGGTTCAAGAGCTTGTTCACTTCCTGCACCGTCACGCCCGAGCCGGCGGCGATGCGGCGCTTGCGGCTGGCCTTCAAGAGTTCGGGCTTGCGGCGTTCCGCCATCGTCATCGAGTTGATGATGCCCTCGATACGACGGGTGGCCTTGTCGGCCTCGGCGCCCTGCACGCCCTTGGCCATCTGGCCGATCTGGCCCGGCATCTTTTCCATCAGGCTGGCCATGCCGCCCATCTTCTTCATCTGCTGGATCTGCGCCTTGAAGTCCTCGAGGTCGAAGCCCTTGCCGGACTTCAGCTTCTTGGCCATCTTGGCCGCTTCTTCCTGGTCGATGCCCTTCTGCACGTCCTCGATCAGCGAGAGCACGTCGCCCATGCCGAGGATGCGGCTGGCGATCCGGTCCGGGTAGAACGGCTCGAGGCCGGTCAGTTTCTCGCCGACGCCGATGAACTTGATCGGCTTGCCGGTGACGTGGCGCACCGACAGCGCCGCGCCGCCGCGCGCGTCGCCGTCCATCTTGGTCAGGATCACGCCGGTCAAGGGCAGCGTCTCGTTGAACGCCTGCGCGGTGTTGACCGCGTCCTGGCCCTGCATCGCGTCGACGACGAACAGCGTCTCGATCGGGTTCAGCGCGGCGTGCAGTTCCTTGATCTCGGCCATCATCGCCTCGTCGATCGCGAGGCGACCGGCGGTGTCGACCAGCAGCACGTCGAAGAAGTGGCGTTTGGCATGGTCGATGGCGGCGCGCGCGATCGCCTCGGGCTTCTCATCGCCGGCAGACGGGAACCACTCTACGCCGACCTGCTCGGCCAACAGTTTCAGTTGCTCGATGGCGGCCGGACGGTAGACGTCGGCCGACACCACCAGCACCTTCTTCTTGTGCTGTTCCTTAAGATGCTTGGCGAGCTTGCCGACGGTGGTCGTCTTGCCCGCGCCCTGCAGGCCGGCCATCAGCACGATCGCCGGCGGCACCGCGGCGAGGTTGAGCGAGTCGCAGGTTGCGCCCATCAGCTTGACAAGCTCGTCGTTGACGACGCCGACCAGTGCCTGGCCCGGCGTCAGGCTGCCGATCACTTCCTGGCCGAGCGCGCGCTCTTTCACGTGGGCGACGAAGGTCTTCACCACCGGCAGCGCGACGTCGGCCTCCAACAGCGCCATGCGCACTTCGCGCATCGCGTCCTGGATGTTCGATTCGGAGAGGCGTGCCTGGCCCTTCAGGTTTTTGATCACGCCGGAGAGGCGCGAGGTCAGGTTGTCTAGCATGGTGGGTCCTTCGGTATGCCAACGTGCGACGAGGTTGGTGTATCCTTTTCGAAGCTGACATTTTACACGAGCCACCGGCGCTGCGTCCGGTTGGGCCGTTGCCCCGATGACTGGATACCCGTTTTTACTTTCTCTGTTGCTGATCGCCGCCTATGCCGGCCTTTCCTGGCACGACTTCGGCCGCTGGCGCGGCGTGGCGACCTGGCCGCGCCGGCCGCGTGTCGAGCAGGCGCTGCTCGGCGGCTTGTTGCTGGTCCACGCCTGGTTGCTGTTCGTCCCGTGGTCGCATGCCGGACCGGCGGTGCTCGGCGTCGGCCAGGCGCTGTCGATGGTGATGTGGCTGATGCTCGTCATCTACTGGACCGGCAGCTTCTTCTACAAGCTCGACGGGCTGCCGCTATTCATCCTGCCGTTTGCCGCGCTGGCGGTGCTGTTGACGCTGCTGTTGCCTGGCCGGCCGATTCCCTACCATCTGAATACGCCCGACTTCGCGCTGCACCTGATCGTGTCGATGCTGGCGTACAGCCTGTTGGCGATCGGTGCCTTGCTGGCGCTGTTGATGCTGGTGCTGGAACGCGCCTTGCACCAGAAGCAGCGCTCGCCGCTGATGCGCAACCTGCCGCCGCTGTTGAGCCTGGAGCAATTGATGTTCCAGGCGATAGGCTGGGGTTTCGTGCTCTTGACGCTGACGCTGGCGAGCGGCGTGCTTTTCTCCGAGCAACTGTTCGGCGTGCCGGTCACGTTCAACCACAAGACGGTGTTCGGTGTGCTGTCGTGGCTGTTGTTCGGCGGGCTGTTGATCGGTCGTCGCCGCTACGGCTGGCGCGGTAGGCTCGCGATACGCTGGACGCTGGCGAGTTTCGCCTTGCTGCTGTTTGCGTATATCGGCAGCAAAGTGGTTCTGGAATTGATTTTGCACAGGATTTAGCCCTATGTCATAGTGAGGATGCGCCTGCGCATTCACACAACCCAAGGGAGCGTGCTGTCATGAAAAAACTGCTGGCCGTTGTACTGAGTCTGTTCTTCTTCAACATCGCCTTCGCGGCGGTCAACCTGAACACCGCCAATCAGCAAGAGCTCGAAGCGCTGAACGGCATCGGCCCGGCCAAGGCCAAGGCCATCCTCGACTACCGCACCAAGAACGGCCCGTTCAAGACGGTCGACGACCTGAAAAACGTGCCGGGCATCGGCGACAAGACGCTGGAGAAGCTGCGCAAGGATATTTCGACCAGCGGCCAGACGACCCTCCCGGCCAAGCCGGCCGGTAAGCCGGCCACTGCGGCCAAACCGGCGACCGACGCCAAGCCTGCCACCACCAAAGCGGTGACCGGCGCCAAACCGGCGGACGGTAAGACCAAACCGGCAGCCAAGCCAGCCGACGGCAAGGCCAAGCCGGCAGAGCCTGCGCCGAAGCCGTAAGCGTACGCGATCACAAAAAAAAGCCACCCCGAGCGGGTGGCTTTTTTGCGCGCGGTCTTCCGGCGCTGAGAATCGTGCCTGCCGGACGGCGTCGGCACGCGTCGACGGCTGTAGTCGGGCGAGGTCATGAAGCCTTTCTTCACGGTGTGATTTTGTACTAGACAAAGCGGTGGAAGAAGGGGGCGCTACGCCGTGCTGTCGGCTAAAAATAGTGTTTTTTTGCAACAGTTCAGGTGAAGGTACGCACTGGTGTTGCAAATATGCAACCGGTGTTGTTTTTTTGTTTTTATATGAAAATCAATTGCTTACTTCCTGTTTTTGGGGCGGCGGCCACAATGGGCGGTGGCGAGGGAGTGACGTTTTTGTATTTTCACAACGCCCGATTTATAGTGCCTCCAGAAACCGGCCCGGCATTCGCTGGCGGTGAAGAAAAGCCTGCAGTAATGCAAACCGCATTGCCCAAGCGGGTAACATTTAGACTGACTTCGAAAAGGAAATGGCGATGAATAAAAAGCTGATCGCTCTGGTGCTGGCCGCTCTGCCGGCTGCGGCTATGGCCGACGTGACCATCTTCGGCACCCTGAAGGCCGGCTTCGAGAACGTGAAAGACAAGGGCTCGAGCTCCGTCAACAACGTCGCCGACTTCGGTTCGCGCATCGGCTTCAAGGGCAACGAAGACCTGGGCAACGGCCTGAAGGCCATCTGGCAGATTCAGTCCCGCGCCAGCCTGACCGGCGACGATACCACTCGCAACACCTTCGGTTCGCGCAACACCTTCATCGGCCTGCAGGGCGGCTTCGGTAAGGTGCGTCTGGGCAACGTGTCCGACTACGCCGACAGCGACATGGCCATCGTGAACCCGTGGGAGAGCGAAGCCGCTGCGCTGCAGCTGGAGATCGGCAACAACCGCTCGCCGCTGGATACCCGCCTGAAGAACTCGGTCCGCTACGACAGCCCGAACTTCGGCGGCTTCGACTTCTCGCTGCAGCACGGCGTGAACGAGGCTAGGAACTCGACCATCGTTGGCGATTCGGATAACCGCCGCGTGAACATCGTCGGCCTGGGCTACACCGCCGGCGGCCTGACCGCCAAGTATGTGTTCGCCCGTGCGGACTTCCGGAACGGTGCTGCCAACGATCTGGATAACACCCGCTACCAGCGCGCGGAAGTCGGCTACAACTTCGACTTCGGCCTCGGCCTGGTCGGCGCCTACTCGCAGAATAATGACAAAGAAGTTGATGGCAGCAAGATCAAGGACCGTCAGGCTGCTGTGACCGCGACCTACGCCGTCGGCGCCTTCACGCCGAAGTTCTCCTACGGCAAGGGCTGGGACACGAAATCCGCAGGCGTGAGCGCCCCGGATACCGGCTACGACCAGTGGATCGTGGGCGTGGACTACGCGCTGTCCAAGCGCACCACCGCCGGCGTGTCCTTCGGCAAGCTGGACAACGACAAGAACTACGGCGAGCCGGACCAGCGCGCTGCAGGCGTGCAAATGATCCACCAGTTCTAATCGAACCCGCGATCTCGAAAAAGGCTGCTTCGGCAGCCTTTTTTTATTTCACGGCCGGACTCGCGCGGGAACCCAGATCGCTGATGCCAAGTTGTCATAATCACATTATCATTAGCGCGTCGATTTTCGCTCCGTCCGTTAAGGGTCGCCATGGAAGCTAGCGCGGGTATCTCCGGTCTCGGCCGTGCCCTGGTACAGAACAATTTGCTGCTGCTGCAGGACGCCGAGGCGATCCAGCAGCAGGCTTCGAGCGCCCATATCGGCTTCGTCGAGCAGCTGGTGCTGAGCCGGAAAATGGCGTCGCGCGACGTGGCGATGTTTGCCGCGCGCACCTTCGGCGTTCCCCTGTTCGACATCACGGCGGTCAATCCGTCGGTGCTGCCCAAGAACGTGGTCGACGAGGCTTTGCTGCCGAGCAGGCGGCTAGTGCCGCTCTACAAGCGCGGCAACAAGCTGTTCGTCGGCACGTCCGACCCGACGCAGACCTCGGCCTTTCACGCGATCACGTTCAAGACCGGCCTGGCCGTCGAAGTGGTGGTGGTCGAGGACGAGCAGCTGACGAAGCTGATCGGGCGGATGCGCGAGAATGTCGCCGAAGCGATCAACGATTTCACCCGCGACGATCTGAACGTGCTCGACGGCGCCATCGAGGTGGTCGACCCCGACGCCGTCGGTCATCAGCCCGACGTCGACGACGCGCCGGTGGTCAAATTCATCCAGAAAATCCTGCTCGACGGTATCCGCGGCGGCGCGTCGGACATCCATTTCGAGCCGTATGAGAAGTTCTACCGCATCCGCTACCGGGTCGACGGCGAGTTGCGCGAGGTGGTGCGCCCGCCTCAGGTGCTGAAAGACAAGCTCGCCAGTCGCATCAAGGTGATGTCGCGGCTCGATATTTCCGAAAAGCGCGTCCCGCAGGACGGCCGGATCAAACTGTCGATCGACAAGCACCGCACGGTCGACTTTCGCGTCAGCACGCTGCCGACGCTGTACGGCGAAAAAATCGTGCTGCGTATTCTCGACCAGTCGGCCGCCTCGCTCGACATCGAACAGCTCGGCTTCGAGCCCGAGCAGAAGCAGGCGATCATGGCCGCGGTCGCCCGGCCTTACGGCATGGTGCTGGTGACCGGCCCGACCGGCAGCGGCAAGACCGTGTCGCTCTATACCTTCCTGAATCTTCTCAACCAGCCCGACCGCAATATCTCGACCGCGGAGGACCCGGTCGAGATCAACCTGGCGGGCATCAACCAGGTCAACGTCAACGAGAAGGCGGGGCTGACCTTCGCGTCGGCGCTGCGCGCCTTCCTGCGTCAGGATCCGGACGTGCTGATGGTCGGCGAGATCCGCGACTACGAGACCGCCGACATCGCGATCAAGGCCGCGCAGACCGGCCACATGGTGTTCTCGACCCTGCACACCAACGACGCGCCGTCGACGCTGACGCGTTTGCTGAACATGGGCGTCGCGCCGTTCAACGTCGCCAGCTCGGTGCTGCTGATCATGGCGCAGCGCCTCGCACGGCGCCTCTGCAACCATTGCAAGAAGCCGGTCGATATCCCGAAAGAAGCGCTGCTGGCCGCGGGCTTTGCCGAGGAAGAGCTCGACGGCAGCTGGCAGCCTTACGCGCCGGTCGGCTGCGACGAGTGTCGCGGCTCCGGCTACAAGGGCCGCACCGGCATCTACGAAGTGATGCCGATTTCCGACGCGATCACGCGCCTGATCATGAAGAACGGCACGGCGATCGATATCGCCGACCAGGCCCTCCTGGAGGGCATGATCGACCTCAGGCACTCCGGCCTGATCAAGGTCAAGCGCGGCATCACCTCCTTGGCCGAGGTCGAGGCGGTGACCAACGAATGAAAACAATAAGGAAGTCTTGAGAGCGTATGGCCACGGTAAACAAGAAGCCCAGCCCCGGCTACGTCTGGCAGTGGGAAGGCAAGGACAGGGCCGGCAAGGTGATCCGCGGCGAGGTGCGTGCGGAGTCGGAGGCAGTGGCCAAGACCCAGTTGCGCCGGCAGGGCATCGCCGTCACCAAGGTGACCAAGCGCCGCGCCGGTTTCGGCCGTCGCATCAGCGAGAAGGACATCACGCTGTTCACGCGTCAGCTCGCGACGATGATGAAGGCCGGCGTGCCGCTGCTGCAGGCGTTCGACATCTCGGCCAAGGGGCACGGCAATCCGGCGGTGACGAAGATGCTGCTCGAGGTGCGCGCCGACGTCGAGACCGGCATGAGCCTGGCCGACGCGTTCCGCCGGCGTCCGCTGTACTTCGATAAACTGTTCTGCAGCATCATCGCCGCCGGCGAGACCGGCGGCGTGCTCGATTCCTTGCTCGAAAAGCTCGCCACGTATAAAGAAAAGGTGATGGCGATCAAGGGCAAGATCAAGTCGGCGATGATCTACCCGTCGGCGATCATCGCGACCGCGTTCGTGATCACCACCGTCATCATGTTGTACGTGATCCCGGCGTTCAAGGATCTGTTCTCGAGCTTCGGCGCCGAACTGCCCGCGCCGACGCAGATCGTGATCTGGCTGTCCGACTTCTTCGTCAGCTACTGGTGGCTGATCTTCGGCGCGATCGGCGGCGCGATCTTCGGCACGCTGTACGCGGTGAAGCGCTCGCCGCGCATGCAGGAGAGGCTCGATCGCATCGTGCTCAAGGTGCCGGTGCTCGGCGACGTGGTGCGCAAGGCGACCATCGCGCGCTGGTCGCGCACCTTGTCGACGCTGTTCGCCGCCGGCGTGCCGCTGGTCGAGGCGCTCGACTCGGTCGCCGGCGCGTCGGGCAACCAGGTGTATTCGGACGCGACGCGTCGCATCCAGGCCGACGTCAGCGCCGGCTCCAGCCTCAAGGATTCGATGCTGCGCACCAACCTGTTCCCGAACATGGCGCTGCAGATGACGGCGATCGGCGAGGAATCGGGCTCGCTCGATGCGATGCTCGACAAGGTCGCCGACTTCTACGAGGAAGAGGTCGACAACGCGGTCGCCGCGCTGTCCAGCCTGTTGGAGCCGATGATCATGGTCATCCTCGGCGTGCTGATCGGCGGCCTGGTGATCGCGATGTACCTGCCGATCTTCAAGATGGGTCAGGTGGTGGGTTAAGCATGATGTCGATGTTCGATTTCTGGGCCGGGTCACCGGCTGGCTTGGTGGTATTGCTCGCGCTGTTCGGCCTCCTGGTCGGCAGCTTTCTCAACGTGGTCATTCACCGTCTGCCGAAGATGCTCGAGGCGGACTGGCGTGCCGAATGCGCCGAATACCTCGGCCAACCGCTGCCGGAAGACAAGCCGCGCTACAACCTGATGGTGCCGCGCTCGGCGTGCCCGGGCTGCGGCTCGGCGATCACCGCGCTGCAGAACGTGCCGGTGATCAGCTACCTCGCGCTGCGCGGCCGTTGCGGCAACTGCCACACGTCTATCAGTCCGCGCTACCCGCTGGTCGAGTTGCTGACCGCCACGCTGTTCGCCGTGCTCGGCGCGCACTTCGGTGCCGGGCCGGCGCTCGCCGGCGGGCTGCTGCTGACGTCGGTTCTCGTCGCGCTGACCTTCATCGACGCCGATACCCAGCTCTTGCCCGACAACCTGACCTTGCCGCTGTTGTGGGCCGGCCTCATCTTCCATCTCGTCACCGGCACGCTGCCGCTGGCCGACGCGCTGTGGGGCGCGATCGGCGGCTATCTGTCGTTGTGGTCGGTGTACTGGCTGTTCAAGCTGGCGACCGGCAAGGAGGGGATGGGCTTCGGCGACTTCAAGCTCTTGGCCGCGCTCGGCGCGTGGCTGGGCTGGACGATGCTGCCGCTGGTGATCCTGCTGTCGTCGCTGGTCGGCGCGATCGCCGGCATCGTGCTGATGGCCCTGTCGCGCCATGGTCGCGGCCAGCCCTTGCCGTTCGGCCCCTACCTGGCCGCCGCGGGCTGGATCGCCTACGTCTGGGGGCCGTCCATCATGGGCTGGTATCTGCATGGCGCTTAAACTCGTCGGCCTGACCGGCGGCGTCGGCTCGGGCAAGAGCACGGTCGCGAGAATGTTCGCCGATCTCGGCGTGCCGGTCGTCGACACCGACGACGTCGCGCACGCGCTGACCGGTCCCGGCGGCGCGGCGATGCCGGCGCTGGCCGCGGCTTTCGGCGAGGCGGTCCGACGCGCCGACGGTGCGCTCGACCGCGCGGCGATGCGCGACAAGGTGTTCGCCGACCCGGTGGCGCGCTCGCGGCTGGAGGGCATCCTGCACCCGATGATCCTCGCCGAGAGCCGTGCCAGGTTGGCCGAGCTCTCCGGCCCTTACGCGATCCTCGTCGTGCCGCTCTTGTTCGAGACGCCGGCCTTCCTTGACGACGTCGCGACCACCTTGCTCGTCGACGCCGACGAAGCCACGCAGGTGGCGCGCGTGGTCGCCCGCAGCGGTCTGACGCCCGACGCGGTGCGCGCGATCATGGCCGCGCAGTTGCCGCGCGACGAGCGGCGGCGCCGCGCCGACGCCGTGATTGTTAATAATGATGATCTGGCCGGTCTGGCGCTTCAAGTGGACGCGAAACACCGCTATTATCTTGCGAAGCTGGCAACGCCAGCACAATAGACCTTCGGCCCACCCCCCCAACAACAGGCAGACGTCGTTGTGATCAGTTTCGAGTTTCCCGTCAACGAACGCACCCGCAGCCTGCTGCGCCTCGAGCAGTTGTATCGGCGCCTGGCGTATTTCGTCGACGGCGAACATGCCAACGAGCACCACAGCGCCTTGCTGACGCTGTTCGAGTTGATGGAGACGGCGTCGCGCGCCGACCTGAAGGCCGACCTCTTGCAGGAGCTCGAGCGCCAGAAACAGCTGCTCGAACCGCTGCACGACAACCCGGCGATCGAGCAGCACACGCTCGACGGCCTGCTCGACGAGATCGAGCTGACCACGTCGCGGCTGTTGGAGCTGACCGGCAAGTTCGGCCAGCATCTGCGCGAGAACGAGTGGCTGATGGCGATCAAGCAGCGCGCCGGCATCCCCGGCGGCACCTGCCAGTTCGACCTGCCGTCCTACTTCCTGTGGCAGCTGAAACCGGCCGAGGAGCGACGCGCCGACCTGAACCGCTGGGCCGCGCCGTTGATGCCGACCGCCGGCGCCGCGCGCATCCTGCTCAAACTCCTGCGCGACAGCGGCAAGACCCACCATTACCTCGCGCGCAAGGGCATGTTCCAGCAGATGTCGGGCGGCAAGGTGGTGCAGCTGATCCGCGTGTCCTTCGACGAGAGCCTCGGCGTGCTACCCGAGCTGTCGGCCAACAAGTACGCGCTCAACATCCGTTTCGTGTCGGCGGTGACCGGCGAGGTGCGCGCGCGCCAGACCGACGCCGACGTCGACTTCGAGCTGACCTTCTGCAAGTTCTGATATGAAAGCTTCTACCGTGCGCAGCGTCAATTGCCCGAGCTGCGGCAAGGCCGTCGAATGGACGCCCGAAAGCCGCTACCGCCCGTTCTGCAGCGAGCGCTGCAAGCTGATCGACCTCGGCGCTTGGGCGACCGAGTCGTTCCGGCTGCGCGCCGAAGAGACCGAGCTGAACGAAGAAGACCTCCGCTCGCTCGGCCATTGAAATCCCGAGGTTCGGCCAACCTTGAAGTTTTAAAGGTTGGCCGAGCTCAACGGCCCCGCATCGACAAGATGCGGGGCCGTTTGCCTTGTGTGGTGCCCTTACAGCCGCGCCAGTGCCGCGCCCTGCGAGAAGTAGTGCTTCACGCCGCCGAGGATGGCCTCGGCCATCTTCTGCTGGAACGCCGGGTCGATCAGGCGCTTTTCCTCGTCCGGGTGGCTGATGAAGGCCGTTTCGACAAGGATCGACGGGATGTCCGGCGCCTTGAGCACGGCGAAGCTCGCCTGCTCGACCTGGTTCTTGTGCAGCGTGTTCAGGCCGCCGATCTGGCCGAGCACCGCCTTGCCGAGCTTGAGGCTGTCGTTGATCGTCGCCGTCTGCGTGAGGTCCAAGAGAGTGTGCGCGAGGTAGCGGTCGCGGGTGGCGATCTTCACGCCGCCGATCAGGTCGGCGTCGTTCTGCGTCTGCGCGAGGTAGCGCGCAGCGGTACTGGTCGCCCCCTTTTCCGACAGCGCGAACACCGACGAGCCGCGCGCGGTCGGGCTGATGAAGGCGTCGGCGTGGATCGACACGAAGAGGTCGGCGTTCAGCCTCCTCGCCTTGGCGACGCGCACGCCGAGCGGGATGAACACGTCCTCGTCGCGCGTCAGGTAGACCTTCATATTGCGCTCGCGCTCGATCAGCCGTTTCAGCTCGCGGGCGATCTTCAGCACCACGTCCTTTTCGCGCACGCCGGACGGGCCGACCGCACCGGGGTCCTCTCCGCCGTGGCCCGGGTCGAGCACGATGACGATGGGCCGGTCGGCGCCGGCGCGGCCCTTCTGCGGCCTGGAAGGCGCGGCGGCGGCGCCGCCCTTGTTGTAGTCCTCGAGCAGAGCCAGCAGCGGGTCGTCCTGCGACCGGGTCGGGTAGAGGTCGACCACCAGCCGGTGCTGGTATTCGGCGACCGGTTTCAACGTGAACACCTGAGGCTTGACGTCGGTCTTCAGGTCGAGCACCAGGCGCACGGTGTCGGCGTTGAATTGGCCGGCGCGCGCGGTCTTGATGAAGGGGTCGCCGCCGGCGACCTGGCCGCCGAGGTCCTTCAACAGGCTGTTCAGCTCGACGCCGTCGATATCGATCACCAGCCGGTTCGGGTTGGCGAGCGTCGTCGTCTTGAAGCGCAGGCTCTCGCTCGCTTCGAGCGTGACGCGGGTGTAGGTGGACGACGGCCACACGCGCACCGCGACGATCTGCGGGGCGGCGGCCTCGCCGACGCGGCTGACCGTCAACAGGCAGCTGGCGGCGGCCAGGCCGACTAGGCGCCGGCGCGCGGGGTCGAAAGTCGATTCAGGCATGCGTGTCCGATCGGTGTGATTGCGTGGAGGTGGTAGCGGCGGGCGTCACCGTCGATGACGAGCGACAGCACGATGTCGGGCGGCGGCACGAGGCCTGCGGCCTTGTCCGGCCACTCGACCAGACAGACGCTCGCCTCGTCGAACAGTTCGCGAAAGCCGGCGTCTTCCCATTCCTCGGGGTCGGCCATGCGGTAGAGGTCGAAGTGGTGCACCGTAAGCGTACCCAACGGGTAGCTCTCGACCAGCGTGTAGGTCGGGCTCTTCACCCGGCCCTGGTGGCCGAGGCCGCGCATCAGGCCGCGCGTGAACGTCGTCTTGCCGGCGCCCAGCTCGCCTTCGAGATAGATTACCGTGCCCGGCGCGACGGCGCGGGCGAACGCGCCGCCCAAGGCCAGCGTGGCGGCTTCGTCGGTGAGGTGACCGGACTCGAGGCTGTTATCATTCATATCATGCAGGAAGCTATCGAAAACCCGCCAAATTATCGCGAATTGGCGGAGCAAATCAAAGCGTGGGCGCGCGAATTGGGTTTCGCCGACGCTCGCATCGGGCCGGCGACGCTGCCGGACGGGGTCGAGCCGCGCCTCGAAGCCTGGCTGGCCGAGGGCTGCCACGGCGAGATGGCGTATATGGAACAGCACGGCCTGAAGCGCGCGCGGCCGTACGAACTGGTGCCCGGCACCTTGAGCGTCATCAGCGTGCGCATGAACTACTGGCCGGGCGCTGCGCGCGACGCCGAGGCGGTGCTCGGGGATGGCAACGCCGCCTATCTGTCCCGCTACGCGCTGGGCCGCGACTACCACAAGGTGCTGCGCAACCGGCTGCAAGCGTTGGCCGAGCGCGTTGAGGCGGCCATCGGCGGCTATGGATATCGGGTCTTCACCGACAGCGCGCCGGTGATGGAGGTCGAGGCGGCGCAGCAGGCGGGCCTGGGCTGGCGCGGCAAGCATACCTTGCTGATCAACCGCGAGCAGGGCTCGCTGTTCTTCCTCGGCGAGCTGTTCACCGACTTGCCTCTTCCGGCCGATGCGCCGACCGAGGAAGGCCACTGCGGTCGCTGCAAACGGTGCCTCGACGTCTGCCCTACCGGCGCCATCGTCGCGCCGTACAAGGTCGACGCGCGACGCTGCATCTCCTACCTGACGATCGAACTGAAGGGTGCGATCCCAGAGGAGCTGCGCCCGTTGATCGGCAACCGCGTGTACGGCTGCGACGATTGCCAGCTCGTCTGTCCGTGGAACCGCTTCGCGATCGATTCCGCCGAGGCCGACTTCGCGGTGCGCCACGGCCTCGACGACGTCAGCCTCGTCGAGCTGTTCGCGTGGAGCGAGGAGGAGTTCAAGCAAAAGATGGCCGGCAGCCCGATCTATAGAATCGGCTACGAGAAATGGCTGTCGAATCTCGCGATCGGCCTCGGCAATGCACCGACGTCCGACGCGGTAATCGCGGCGCTGAAAACCCGGCTCGACTCCCCGTCGATGCCGGTTTCCGAGCATGTCCGCTGGGCGCTGGGGCGGCACGGCGTCGTGGTATGATGCGGCCTTTGGTGCACGGAGACTCGGCATGAATACGATGGACTGCCGCCCGATCGGGGTGTTCGATTCCGGCGTCGGCGGGCTGACGGTGGTGCGGGCGTTGATGGACCGCCTGCCGTTCGAGAACATCGTCTACTTCGGCGACACCGCGCGCGTGCCCTACGGCGTGAAGTCGGTCGGCACGATCGAGCAGTTCACGCAGCAGATCGTCGAATTCCTGCTCAAGCGCGAGGTGAAGGCGCTGATCATCGCGTGCAACACCATCGCCGCGGTCGCCGCCGACCGCGTGCGCCAGATGGCCGGCGGCATCCCGGTGCTCGACGTGATCGAGGCCGGCGCGCTCGCCGCCGTCGAGGCGACCAAGACCGGCGACATCGGCGTGATCGCGACGTCTACCACGGTCAACAGCAACGCCTACGCGCGCGCCATCCATCACCTGAACCCGAATACCCGCGTCTACTCGCAGGCGTGTCCGCTGTTCGTGCCGCTGGTCGAAGAGGGCTGGCTCGACCACGAGGTCACGCGGCTGACCGCGCTCGAATACATGAAGTCGGTGCTGGTCGAGGATGTCGACACCGTCGTGCTCGGCTGCACGCACTACCCGCTGCTCAAACCGCTGCTGACCGACGTGACCGAAGGCCGCATCACGCTGGTCGACTCGGCGGTGACGACGGCCGAGGCGACCGCGCAGAGGTTGGCCGAAGCCGGCCTGTTGAACCGCTCGCGCGGCGTGCCCGACTACCACTTCTACGTGTCCGACATCCCCTTGCGCTTCCAGACCATAGGCGAGCGCTTTCTCGGCCGCAGCATGCGCGACCTGGAGATGGTCAAGCTCGGTTAGGCCGACGCGGGGCGTCGATGAAAAGAGCTCGGCCAACCTGTTCAATGGTTGGCCGAGCTTTTTCGTGGGGGAAGCGTATCAGCCGCGCGACGGAGCGATCACCAGCGATTCGCCGTCGAGCACCACGGTGTCGCGCACGCGGCACTCGGTCGCGAGCTTCACGCGTTTCTTGGCCGGGTCGAGCTCGATCACCGTCGCCTTCGCGTGCACCGTGTCGCCGATCTTCACCGCCGCCTTGAAGCGCGTCGACTGCGACAGGTAGATGCAGCCTTCGCCCGGCAGCCGCGTGCCGAGGATGGTCGAGATGAAGCTCGCGGTCAGCATGCCGTGCGCGATGCGCGACTTGAACGGCGTCGTTTCGGCGTATTCCTGGTTGATGTGGACCGGGTTGTCGTCGCCCGAAACCGCGGCGAACATCAGGATGTCGGCCTCGGTGACGGTCTTGGCGTATTCGGCAAAATCGCCCAACTGGATGTCTTCGAAGTACACTTTCACAAACGCGCCCCTTTCGTTCCAGGTCAAAGAGTCCCCATTCTGCCCAAGCCGCGCGCCTACGGGCAGCAGGGTAAACGTTTGATCGCGCCGCGTTGCGTTTTCGCCACGCGGCCGGGACGACACCAATCAAACGATTGTTTGATTTCGGTGGTTGGGCAACAATCGGTTCAAGGCGACGTCCTTCTCCTCTCTGGCGAAGGACGTTCATCAATCGTCAATTCCCCTCATTCCGGGAGGCTGTCAATCCTATGAAAGCGCTGGTCGCCGTCAAACGCGTGGTGGACTTCAACGTCAAGGTCCGCGCCAAGGCCGATGGTTCCGATGTGGACATCGCCAACGTCAAAATGTCCATGAACCCCTTCGACGAAATCGCCGTCGAGGAAGCCGTGCGGCTGAAAGAAGCCGGCAAGGTGAGCGAAGTGGTCGTCGTCTCGCTCGGCGTGAAAGGCTGCGAGGAAACGCTGCGCACCGCGCTGGCGATGGGCGCTGACCGCGCCGTGCACGTCGAGACCGACGCGCAACTCGAACCGCTGGCCGTCGCCAAGTTGCTCAAGGCTATAGCCGACAAGGAGCAACCGCAGCTCGTCATCGTCGGCAAGCAGGCGATCGACGACGACGCCAACCAGACCGGCCAGATGCTGGCCGCGCTGCTCGGCTGGCCGCAGGGCACCTTCGCGTCCAAGGTCGAAGTGGCCGGCGGCGCGATCGCCGTCACCCGCGAGGTCGACGGCGGCCTCGAGACCGTAGAGCTGAAACTGCCGGCGCTGGTCACCACCGACCTGCGCCTGAACGAGCCGCGCTACGTGAAGCTGCCGAACATCATGGCCGCCAAGAAGAAGCCGCTCGACAAGCTGAGCGTCGAAGCGCTCGGCGTCGACATCACGCCGCGCCTGACCGTGCTCAAGGTCGCCGAGCCGGCGGGCCGCAAGGCCGGCATCAAGGTGGCGAACGCCGCCGAGCTGGTCGCCAAACTGAAAAACGAAGCGAAGGTGCTCTGACATGGCCATTCTCCTCATCGCCGAACACGACAATAAGCAACTGAAGTCCGCCACCCACCACGCGGTGAGCGCGGCCGCCAAGATCGGCGGCGACATCCACGTGCTGGTCGCCGGCCAGAACGTCGCTGCCATCGCCGCCGCCGCCGCGAAGATCGCTGGTGTGACCAAGGTGCTGGTCGCCGACAACGCCGCCTACGCGCACAACCTCGCCGAGAACGTCGCGCCGCTGGTGGCAGAGCTCGCGCGCGACTACGGCCACGTGTTCGCGCCGGCGACCACCGCCGGCAAGAACCTGCTGCCGCGCGTCGCCGCCTTGCTCGACGTGATGCAGCTGTCCGACGTCGTCGCCGTAGAAGCGGCCGACACCTTCGTGCGCCCGATCTACGCCGGCAACGTGCTGGCGACCGTCAAGTCGAACGACCCGGTCAAGGTCGTCACCGTGCGCACCACCGCGTTCGACGCCGCCTTGGAGACCGGCAGCGCTTCGATCGAAGCGGTAGCCGCCACGCACGACGCCGGCGTCTCGCGTTTCGTGAACGCCGAGCTGACCGTGTCCGACCGCCCCGAGCTGACCTCGGCCAAGGTGATCGTGTCCGGCGGTCGCGCGCTCGGCTCGTCCGAGCAGTTCCACGGCCTGCTCGAACCGCTGGCCGACAAGCTCGGCGCCGCCGTCGGCGCGTCGCGCGCGGCGGTCGATGCCGGCTACGCGCCGAACGACTACCAGGTCGGCCAGACCGGCAAGGTGGTCGCGCCGGAACTGTACGTCGCGATCGGCATCTCGGGCGCGATCCAGCACCTGGCCGGCATGAAGGACTCGAAGGTGATCGTCGCGATCAACAAGGACGAGGAGGCGCCGATCTTCCAGGTGGCCGACTACGGCATCGTCGGCGACCTGTTCACCGTCGTGCCCGAATTGCTGAAAGAGTTGTCGAAGTAAGCCAGACCCGCCGCCCGCGAGCCAACGCTCCCGGGCGGTTTTGCATCCGGACCCCGCCATACAAAAAACCGGCAGGGTTGGCCGAGCCTCGGCCGACCTCAGGGGCCGTCTAACGAGGAAAGGCCGTCCAGTGGGCGGTCGCTACAAAGGAGCCGACATGATCTATCACGCCCCCCTTAAGGACATGCTGTTCGTGCTGGGCGAGCTGGCCGAGCTGCCGGCCGTGTGCGCCTTGCCCGGCTACGAGGAGTGCAGCGTCGAGTTGACCGAGGCGATCCTCGACGAGGCCGCCAAGTTCGCCGAGAACGTGCTCGCGCCGACCAACCGCGCCGGCGACGCCGGCAGCCGCCTCGTCGACGGCGAAGTGAAGACGCCGGACGCGTTCAAGGCCGCGTGGCGCGAATACGTCGACGCCGGCTGGATCGGCCTGAGGGCGCCGCAGGACTTCGGCGGCCAGGGCCTGCCGGCGCTGGTCGCGCTCGCCACCGAGGAGATGTGGTGCTCGGCCAACCTCGCGTTCTCGCTGGCGCCGATGCTGACGCTCGGCACGGTAGAGGCCTTCGCACAGCACGCGAGCGACGAACTGAAAAACATCTACCTGCCCAAACTCGCCAGCGGCGAGTGGACCGGCACGATGAACCTGACCGAGCCGCAGGCCGGCTCCGACCTCGCTCAGGTGCGCACCCGCGCCGTGCCGCAGCCCGACGGCAGCTACAAGATCACCGGCCAGAAGATCTTCATCACCTGGGGCGACCACGACCTCGCAGACAACATCGTCCACCTGGTGCTCGCGCGCCTGCCGGACGCGCCCGAAGGGGTGAAGGGCATCTCGCTGTTCGTGGTGCCCAAGTTCTTGGTGGGCGAAGACGGCAGCGTCGGCGCGCGCAACGACGTGCGCTGCGTGTCGCTCGAGCACAAGATGGGTATCCACGGCAGCCCGACCGCGGTGATGAGCTACGGCGACAACGGCGGCGCGGCGGGGTATCTGGTCGGCGAGGCGAACAAGGGCCTCACCTACATGTTCACGATGATGAACCACGCGCGGCTCGGCGTCGGCGTCGAGGGGCTGGCGCTGTCCGAGCGCGCCTACCAGAAGGCGGTCGAGTACGCGCGCGACCGCGTGCAGAGCCGCGACATCGCCGGTGCCGACGCGACCCCGGTCGCGATCATCCAGCACCCGGACGTGCGCCGCATGCTGCTGACGATGAGGGCGCAGATCGAGGCGCAGCGCGCGCTGACCTGCGTCGCCGCGACTGCGCTGGATAGGGCGAGCCGTCACCCTGACCCGGAAGAGAAGGCGCGCAACCAGGCGCTGGTGAATTTCCTGATCCCCATCGTCAAGGGCTGGAACACCGAGGCGGCCAACGACATCACCAGCCTGGCGCTGCAGGTGCACGGCGGCATGGGCTACATCGAGGAGACCGGCGTCGCGCAGTACTACCGCGACGCGCGCATCACCGCGATCTACGAGGGCACGACCGGCATCCAGGCGCTCGACCTGATCGGCCGCAAGACCGCCGCCGACGGCGGCCGGGTCGCACGCACGCTGATCGGCGAGGTGTGCCGCACCGCCGAGGCGCTGTCTGCCGACGCCCAAATGCAGCCGCTCGCCGACGAGCTGCTGAGGAACGCCAGGTTGGCCGAGGCCTGCGTCGCCTACGTCGTCGACGAGTTCGCGCGCGACGCGCGCCGCCCGGCCGCCGGATCGGTCGCCTACCTCAAGTTCTTCGGTCTGCTGCTCGGCGGCTGGCAGATGGGCCGCGCGGCGCTGATCGCCAAGGAAAGGTTGGCCGAGGACGGTGCCGACGTATCGTTCCTCAACGCCAAGCGCGCGACCGCGGTCTTCTTCGGCGCGCACCTGCTGCCGCAGGCGGCGGCGTACGCCGAGACGGTGCTCAAGGGCGCCGATTCGGTGCTCGCCTTCGACGAAGCGGCGTTCTGAGCGTCGCCTCGGCCTTGCTCGGGGCGCGCCGTTGTGGGGGTGCGGTCGGCGCGCGTCACGGGTTTCGGCCTTGATCGAAAAGCAGAAAAGCGTTAAGATTGAAAAGTTTAACCAAACGGGATTGGGCCGATGCCCGGTCCCGTTCTTCACATCCATAATCCGAAAAAATACACGCAGTGCAGATAGCAGACAGGAGCCAGCCAGTGTCAACCGTACCCGCGATCCTTGCCTTGGCTGACGGTACCCTCTTTACCGGCAGTGCCATCGGAGCCACCGGCCACACCGTCGGCGAAGTGGTGTTCAACACCGCCATCACCGGGTATCAGGAGATCCTCACCGATCCGTCCTACACCAGGCAGATCGTTACCCTGACCTACCCCCATATCGGCAACGTCGGCGCGAATTCGGAAGATACCGAGTCCCGCGCCGTTTTTGCGGCCGGCCTGATCATCCGTGATCTGCCGTTGCTGCACAGCAACTTCCGCGCCGAAGTGTCGCTGTCCGATTACCTGAAACAGCACAATGTCGTCGCGATCGCCGACATCGACACGCGCAAGCTGACCCGCCTGCTGCGCGAAAAAGGCGCGCAGGCCGGCTGCATCATGGCCGGCGACGACATCGATCCGGCGCGCGCGGTCGAACTGGCCAAGGGCTTCGGCTCGATGGCCGGCCAGGACCTCGCCAAGGTCGTCAGCTGCACCGAGCCGTACGCGTGGACCGACCGCGAATGGCGCCTCGGCCAGGGCTACACCGCCCAGACCGAGCCGAAATACCACGTGGTCGCCTACGACTTCGGCGTGAAGCACAACATCCTGCGCATGTTGGCCGAGCGCGGCTGCAAGCTGACCGTGGTCCCGGCCGAGACCCCCGCGAAGGACGTGCTGGCGCTCAATCCGGACGGCGTGTTCCTGTCGAACGGCCCGGGCGACCCCGAGCCGTGCGACTACGCGATCGCTGCGATCAAGGAGATCGTCGAGACCCGCCTGCCGGTGTTCGGCATCTGCCTCGGTCACCAGCTCTTGGGCCTGGCGACTGGCGGCCAGACGTCGAAGATGAAGTTCGGCCACCACGGTGCGAACCACCCGGTGCAGGACCTCGATTCCGGCCGCGTGATGATCACCAGCCAGAACCACGGCTTCCAGGTCGACGAGACCAGCCTGCCGGCCAACGTGCGCGTCACGCACCGCTCGCTGTTCGACGGCACCGTGCAGGGCATCGCGCTGACCGACCGCCCGGCGTTCTCCTTCCAGGGCCACCCGGAAGCGAGCCCGGGCCCGGAAGACGTCGCCTACCTGTTCGACCGCTTCATCAAGGCGATGGACGACAAGGCTTAAGCGCAAGCGGCCCCGCGCGGGACGGGATTCAACCTTCAACGAAAGAGAGGCAAACATGTTCGGCGTCACCGACCTGGCCACCTACGTTCTGGGAACGATCGCGATCATCCTGCTGCCGGGGCCCAACTCGCTGTACGTGCTGTCGGTGGCGGCGCAGCGCGGCGTGAAGAAGGGCTACCAGGGGGCCTGTGGCATCTTTCTGGGCGACTTCATCCTGATGGTGCTGTCGGCGACCGGCGTGGCCGGTGTGCTGAAGGCCAACCCGGGGCTGTTCTTCGTCCTGAAGTACGCCGGCGCGGCCTATCTCGCGTGGGTCGGCATCCAGATGCTGATCGGCGCGTACAAGCGCCTGCGCCATCCGCAAGGGTTGGCCGAGGTCGCCGCGGGCAAGGTCGACAGCAGCGACCCGTTCAGGAAGGCGCTCGTCATCAGCCTGTTGAACCCGAAGGCGATCCTGTTCTTTGTGTCCTTCTTCATCCAGTTCGTCGACCCGGGCTATCCGCATCCGGTGCTCACCTTCGCGGTGCTGGGCGTCATCGTGCAGACCTTCAGCGCGCTGTACCTGACCGCCGTGATCTTCATCGGCGTGCGCGTGGCCGACGAATTCCGACGCCGCCAGAGGCTCGCCGCCTCGATGAGCGGCGGCGTCGGCGCAATGTTTATCGGCTTTGGCGCCAAGCTCGCCACCGCCAGCATGAATTAACCCGATTATTGAGTGAAGCAATGCCAAAACGCACAGATATCAAGAGCATCCTGATCATCGGCGCCGGCCCGATCGTCATCGGCCAGGCCTGCGAATTCGACTACTCCGGCGCACAGGCATGTAAAGCCCTGCGCGAAGAGGGTTACAAGGTCATCCTGGTGAACAGCAACCCGGCCACCATCATGACCGACCCGAACATGGCCGACGTCACCTACATCGAGCCGATCAACTGGCAGGTGGTCGAGAAGATCATCGCCAAGGAGCGACCGGATGCGATCCTGCCGACGATGGGCGGCCAGACCGCGCTGAACTGCGCGCTCGATCTGGCGAAGAACGGCGTGCTGGAAAAATACAAGGTCGAGCTGATCGGCGCGACCGAAGACGCGATCGACAAGGCCGAGGACCGCGGCCGCTTCAAGGAGGCGATGGCCAAGATCGGCCTGTCGTGCCCGCTGTCCTTCGTCGCGCACACCATGGAAGAGGCGCTCGAAGCGCAGGTCAAGGTCGGCTTCCCGACGCTGATCCGCCCGTCGTTCACCATGGGCGGTTCGGGCGGCGGCATCGCCTACAACGGCGAAGAATTCCTCGCGATCTGCGAACGCGGCTTCGAGGCGAGCCCGACGCACGAACTGTTGATCGAGCAATCGGTACTCGGCTGGAAAGAGTACGAGATGGAAGTCGTGCGCGATAAGCACGACAACTGCATCATCATCTGCTCGATCGAGAACTTCGACCCGATGGGCGTCCACACCGGCGACTCGATCACCGTGGCTCCGGCGCAAACGCTGACCGACAAGGAATACCAGATCATGCGCAACGCTAGCTTAGCGGTGCTGCGCGAGATCGGCGTCGACACCGGCGGCTCCAACGTCCAGTTCGCGACCAACCCGGACACCGGCGAGATGATCGTGATCGAGATGAACCCGCGCGTGTCGCGTTCGTCTGCCTTGGCTTCGAAAGCCACCGGCTTCCCGATCGCCAAGATCGCCGCCAAGCTGGCGGTCGGCTTCACGCTCGACGAACTGAAGAACGACATCACCGGCGGCAATACGCCGGCGTCGTTCGAGCCGTCGATCGACTACGTCGTCACCAAGATCCCGCGCTTTGCGTTCGAGAAGTTCCCGCAGGCCGACGACCGGCTGACCACGCAGATGAAGTCGGTCGGCGAGGTGATGGCGATGGGCCGCACGCTGCAGGAATCGATGCAGAAGGCGCTGCGCGGCCTCGAGACCGGCCTGTCCGGCTTTGACGAGCGCACCACCGACCTGACCGAGATCCGCCACGAACTCGGCACGCCGGGTCCGGAGCGCATCCTCTACGTCGCCGACGCCTTCCGCGCCGGCCTGTCGCGCGACGACATCTTCGCGGTCAGCAAGATCGACCCGTGGTTCCTCGCGCAGATCGAAGACATCGTCGGCGAAGAAAAGGCCTTGGCCGGCCGCAAGGTCGACAGCCTCGAATTCGCCGAACTGCGTCGCCTGAAGCGCAAGGGCTTCTCCGACCGCCGTCTGGCGCAACTGCTGAATACCGAGCAGGGCGCGGTGCGCGCCCGTCGCTGGGGGCTGAACCTTCATCCCGTCTACAAGCGCGTCGACACCTGCGCGGCCGAGTTCGCGACCAACACCGCGTACATGTACTCGACCTACGACGAAGAGTGCGAGTCGCAGCCGACCGACAAGAAGAAGATCATGGTACTCGGCGGCGGTCCCAACCGCATCGGCCAGGGTATCGAGTTCGACTACTGCTGCGTGCACGCGGCGCTGAGCCTGCGTGAATCGGGTTTCGAGACCATCATGGTCAACTGCAACCCGGAAACCGTGTCGACCGACTACGACATCTCCGACCGCCTGTACTTCGAGCCGCTGACGCTCGAAGACGTGCTCGAGATCTGTCGCGTCGAGAAGCCGTACGGCGTGATCGTGCAGTACGGCGGCCAGACGCCGCTGAAACTGGCGCGCGCGCTCGAAGCGAACGGCGTGCCGATTATCGGCACCACGCCGGACATGATCGACGCCGCCGAAGACCGCGAGCGCTTCCAGAAGCTGTTGCAGGAACTCGGCCTGAAACAGCCGCCTAACCGCACCGCGCGCACGCCGGCCGACGCGATGAAGTTGGCCGAGGAAATCGGCTACCCGCTGGTCGTCCGCCCGTCCTACGTGCTCGGCGGCCGCGCGATGGAGATCGTCCACGAGCCGGCCGACCTCGAGCGCTATATGCGCGAGGCGGTCAAGGTGTCGAACGACAGCCCGGTGCTGCTCGACCGCTTCCTGAACGACGCGATCGAGGTCGACGTCGACGCGGTGTCCGACGGTGAGCAGGTCGTGATCGGCGGCATCATGCAGCACATCGAACAGGCCGGCGTCCACTCGGGCGACTCGGCGTGCTCGCTGCCGCCGTACAGCCTGCCGGCGTCGATCCAGGACGAGATTCGCCGCCAGACCGTCGCGATGGCCAAGGCGCTCAACGTGGTCGGCCTGATGAACGTGCAGTTCGCGGTGCAGGGCGAGACCATCTTCGTGCTCGAAGTGAACCCGCGCGCGTCGCGTACCGTGCCGTTCGTGTCCAAGGTCACCGGCGCGCCGCTGGCGAAGATCGCCGCGCGTGCGATGGCCGGCATCACGTTGGCCGAGCAGGGCTTCACCGCCGAAATCGTCCCGCCGTACTACGCGGTCAAGGAAGCGGTGTTCCCGTTCATCAAGTTCCCGGGCGTCGACACCATCCTCGGCCCGGAAATGAAGTCGACCGGCGAGGTGATGGGCGTGGGCAAGACCTTCGCCGAAGCGTTCGTGAAGAGCCAGATGGCCGCCGGCGACCGCCTGCCGAAACAGGGCAAGGTGTTCATCTCGGTACGCGACAGCGATAAGGCCGGCGCGGTCGACGTCGCCAAGGAACTGGCGCGTCTGGGCTTCAAGCTGTGCGCGACGCGCGGCACCGCGAAGGCGCTCGCCGACGCTGGGGTCGAGGTCGAGATCGTCAACAAGGTGAACGAGGGCCGTCCGCACGTCGCCGACTTCATCAAGAACGGCGAGGTGACGCTGCTGATCAACACCGTCGAAGAGAAGCGCCAGGCGATCCAGGACAGCCACACGCTGCGCCGCTCGGCCCTGCAGGCGCGCATCCCGCAATACACCACGCTGGCCGGTGCCAAGGCGGTCGCGGTGGGCCTCGCGCACGACGATTTCGACGTGTACAGCGTGCAGGAACTGCACGCCCAGCTTAACGCCTGAACCCGTAAAAACGAGTCGCGCTCGGCCAACCTTTGAACCGGGCGCGATTTCTCGTTAGAATGCTGCCGAATTAACCGATTTCCAAAGCCGCCGTCCCGTACGGCGGCTTCCGTTTTTGCAAGGCGGCCGGGCCGCCTTCGGGAGAGAACCATGATCAAAGTGCCGTTGACCGTTCGCGGGGCGGACCTTCTTAAGCAAGAGCTGCAGCGTCTGAAGAGCGTCGAGCGTCCCAGCGTGATCGCCGCGATCGCCGAGGCGCGCTCGCACGGCGACCTGTCGGAGAACGCCGAATACGACGCCGCCAAGGAACGTCAGGGCTTCGTCGAAGGCCGTATCGCCGATCTCGAAGGCAAGCTGTCGAACGCGCAGGTCATCAATCCGGTCGAGCTCGACGCCGACGGCCGCATCGTGTTCGGCGCGACCGTCCAGCTGATGGACCTGGAGAGCGAAGAAGCCGTCCGCTACCAGATCGTCGGCGACGACGAGGCCGACATCAAGTCCGGCATGGTTTCAGTGAACTCGCCGATCGCGCGCGCGCTGATCGGCAAGGAAGCCGGCGACGTCGCCGAGGTGATGGCGCCGGGCGGCATCCGCGAATACGAAGTGCTGGACGTCCACTACATCTGAGCCACCGCACCGGCTGGCGCGCAAGGGGAGTGAGCATGAACGGAGTGCGGGCGATCGCGATCACCTTCTGGATCGGCGGCATGTGGGTCGTTGGTCTGGTGGTGGCGCCGGTGTTGTTTTCCCACCTCGACAAGGCCACCGCCGGCATGGTCGCCGGCCGACTGTTCGCCGCGATCGCGTGGGTAGGGCTGATCTGCGGCACCTTGCTGCTGGTCGATTCGGTGTGGCAGAACGGCGTGCGCGCGTTCAAGACGCTCGCGCTCTGGCTGATCGTCGGCATGCTCGCGTGTACGCTGATCAACCACTTCGCGGTCACGCCGATCATCGCCAACCTGAAGGCGCAGATGAGTCAGGCCGCAACCGGCGCGTTCGGCGGCGGCTTCGCCACCTGGCACACCATCTCCAGCCTGATCTACCTGGTGCAAAGCCTGATGGGACTAGTGTTCGTGCTGCGCAAGGAATAGCGCGCGGCTTGCCGGATGCAAAAGGGGAAACCTCAGGGTTTCCCCTTTTTCGTTGTCTGTGCCGAGTGTGAAAATGGGAATGGGTTGTATTTGCAAATGATAATAGATATTATTCGCAAAATTGCGGTCCACCGTTCGCGCGGCGGGCCGTAGACCGATCCGAAACCCTTGTCGTGGAACCTTGCCGTGCCGTCTACCAGTCCAGTCTTGTTTGCCAAAGGCAGCGCCATTCCGTGGCTGCAGCGCCTGCTGCAGCCCCTTCGCAGGCGAGGCCGTGGCTGGAGTGGCGGGGTCAAGCTGCCCGAGCACAAGGCGCTCTCCAGCCAGGCCCCGATCCAGTCGCTGGCGCTAGCCGGCTACCGGCTGGACATTCCGCTGGTCAACGGTCGCAGTCGGGCAGAGGCCTGTGTGAGCGTGGGGCAGCGGGTACTCAAGGGCGAGGTGATCGGGCGCGGTCCTGCCGGTACGGTCTGGGTGCATGCGTCGACATCCGGCACGGTCTGCGACATCGGCCTCTGCCATCTGGCGGATGCGGACGAAGCGGTGCCCTGCGTCAGCATCGAAGCGGATGGGTTGGACGAATGGGGAACGAGGCGCGCACTGGGCAGCAAGGTCAGCCCGACCGAGTTCGCCGAGTTCGCGCTGGAGATGGGCTTGGTCGGGCTCGGTGGCGCGGGTTTCCCGACTGGGCTGAAGCTGGCAGGGGCCAGCAGCCCCGATGTCCTCTTGATCAACGGCGCCGAGTGCGAACCCTTCATGAGCTGCGACGACAGGCTGATGCGCGAACGCGCCGCCGACATCGTCGCCGCGGCGGACTATCTGGCCGACGTGATGGAGGTCGGGCAGGTGCGCATCGGGGTGGAGCCCAACAAACCCGAGGCGATCGCCAGCCTGCGCGCGGCGGCGGCCTCGGCGGGCAGCCGGGTCGACGTATGCGAGTTGCCGCATCGCTATCCTGCCGGCGGTCAGCCGCTGCTGGTGAAAAGCCTGAGCGGGCGCACCCTGGCGCCGGGCATGCTGCCCGCCGAAATCGGCGTGATGGTGCTGAATGTCGCCACCGTCTACGCCCTGGGTCGGGCGGCCTTACTCGGCGAACCGCTGGTTTCCCGGGTGGTGACGGTGACCGGCCATGTCGACCATCCCGGCAATGTCGAGGTGGCTATCGGCGTGCCGGTGGCGAAGCTGCTGGAACTCGCCTCTCCGCGCGACGGTGGCCGTGGCGTGCAGGTCGGCGGGCCGATGATGGGGCGGCTGCTGTCCCACCCCGAAGCGGTGATCGCCAAAACCACTTCTTGCCTGATCGCGCGCTCGGACGCGTTGTTTCCTGAGCGCGCCGAGGCCGGCGACTGCATTCGTTGCAACCGTTGTGTGGACGTCTGCCCTATGGCGCTGCAGCCGCTCAAGCTCTATGACGCCTTCGAGCGCGGTGACCGCCTAGCCCTGCAGCAGGAGCAACTCGGCGCGTGTATCGAATGCGGCGCGTGCAGTTATGTCTGCCCGAGCAATCTGCCGCTGCGCGACAGTTTCCGTACCGCCAAGCGCACGATCTACTTGGGGGCACGGCAATGAGCTGGCGGCCTGCCACGGTGCCGGGCATCATGCTGGCCGTGGTGCTGGCGCTGTTGCCCGGTACCGCGCTGCACGCCTGGCAATTCGGCACGGTCGTGCTGATGCAAACCGCCTGGTGCGTGCTGTTTGCGTGGCTGGTGGAGGCGGGCTGTCTGCGCTTGCGCGGGCTGCCGTTGCGTCGCGGCTTGGCCGACCTGAGCTGGCTCGTCAGCGGATGGCTGATGGCCCGCGCGCTGCCGGTCATGGTGCCGGTATGGATGATGCTGCTGGCGATGGTGGTGGCCTTGGGGATCGTCAAACACGGCAGCGGCGGTTTGGGGCGCAACCGCTTGAATCCGGTGATGGCGGGGCTCGGCGTGATCGCCGTGTGCTTCTACCAACTGCTCTATCCCGCCCCTTCGTTGCTGGCGCCGTGGACGCGCGAACTGGGCCTGGCCGAGGTGCTGGCCCAGCAGCTGATGCTCGCGCCGCGCCTGCAGATGGATGCGCTCAGCAGCGCGACCCCGTTGGCCACAGGGTTGCTGGACGAGGCGGCACACTACCTGTCCTGGATAGGCTACCTGGCCGGTGGCGTGCTGCTCGCGGTGATCCGCGTGATCCGTCTGGAAATTCCGCTGGCGATGATGGCCAGCTCGACGCTGTTGTGTATGCTGGCTGGCCATAGCTTTGTCGAGGGCTTGCATAGCCTGACACTGGGCGGTTACCTGTTCGCTGCCTTCTTCATTGCTACCGATCCGGTGACCAGCCCGGATAGCCGTCTTGGGCGCGTCCTGTTTGGTGTGCTCATCGGTGCCGTGACGGAAATGGTGCGCGAATTTGGGCTCTACGCCGACGGCCTGTGTTTTGCCATCCTCACCGGCAACCTGCTTGTGCCACAACTCGACCGGCTGGCCCGGCGCCTGCACGCGCCAACACGACGCTGGCAGCGGGCATGAAAAACGGTGGCCCTTGGCCACCGTTTTTTTTCGACGTGCAGACGGGTTTACTTGGCCTGCTTCTTGGTCTTGGGCGGGACGATGCGCTGCTTGTCCGACGGGCGCCAGAGCACCAAGAGCTTGCCGATATGCTGGACCTGTGCGGCGCCGAGTTCGTCGCAGATCTTCTCATAGAGGGCGACGCGCGCTTCGCGGTCGTCGCCGGCGACGCGGACCTTGATCAGTTCGTGGGCGTCGAGGCTGATGGCGATTTCGCGGACGACCGACTCGGTCAGACCGTTGTTGCCGACGGTGACCACCGGGTCGAGGTGATGGGCGAGCGCTTTCAGGTACTTACGCTCGACCGGGTTGAGTTCGATTTTCATGGCTGGGTATTCGAGGCAAAAGTCGATTTTACTAAACTTCGGCGTTTTTTTCGGGTTTTTCCCAACAATGGGCGTGCATCGCCGCTCGGTGCGTGCTGTTTTGGCGGCGCTCCACGGGTATCATGTCAGCGTGGGGCGAGGCGCGGCGCGCGTCGCCGCCGCTCAAGGCAGATCGAACGAAGGCGCACTATGGCACGCAGCAAGACCAGCAAGGGCTGGTTGCAGGAACACGTGAACGACCACTACGTTCACCAGGCACAGAAGGACGGCTACCGCTCGCGCGCCGCCTACAAATTGCTCGAAATCAATGAGAAGGACAAGTTGATCCGTCCGGGTGGGATCATCGCCGACCTCGGCAGCGCGCCGGGCAGCTGGTCTCAGGTGGCCGCGCGCCTCGTCGGCGACAAGGGGCGCGTGTTCGCGCTCGACATCCTGCCGATGAACGCGATCGCCGGTGTCGACTTCATCCAGGGCGACTTCCGTGAAGACGCGGTGCTCGACGAGTTCGTGCGCCTGCTGGACGGGCGCGCGCTCGATCTTGTAATTTCGGATATGGCCCCCAATATCTCCGGCATGAACGCCATCGACCAGGCGAGAAGCTTTCACCTGACGGAACTTGCGCTCGAATTTGCGCGTGAGCATCTGAAACCCGGCGGTCACTTCCTCGTCAAAGTTTTTCAGGGAAGTGAATTCCAGTCCTACCTGAAAGCGATGCGGGAAACCTTCGCCGAAGTGCAGACCCGCAAGCCGAAGGCGTCGCGCGACCGTTCCAACGAGATCTACCTGTTGGGCAAGGGGCGGCGCTGACAAGCGGATGGGTCGGGTTTACAATCGAAACACATATATACGGGCAAGCAACGTCAGCGCACATAGGAGTCCGTTCGCGTGAACAATAGCATCCTCAAAAACATCGCCATCTGGGTCATCATCGGCCTGGTGCTCATGACGGTGTTCAACCAGTTCAACAAGCGCCAGGAAGCCCAGAACCAGATCGAGTATTCGCAGTTCATCAGCGACGTCGAGACGGGCAAGGTGCAGTCGCTGACCATCGAAGGCCATCCGCTGCGCGGCCAATGGCTCAAAGGGAAACGGACCGACGGCACCACCTTCGCGACCTACTCCCCGTACGATCCGCAACTGGTCGACGACCTGATCAAGAACAACGTGCGCTTCTCGGCCAAGCCCGAAGAAGAGCCGAGCATGCTGATGAACATCTTCATCAGCTGGTTCCCGATGCTGCTCCTGATCGGCGTGTGGATCTTCTTCATGCGGCAGATGCAGGGCGGCGGCAAGGGCGGCGCGTTCTCGTTCGGCAAGAGCAAGGCACGCCTGCTCGACCAGGACACCAACACCGTCACCTTCGTCGACGTCGCCGGTTGCGACGAGGCGAAGGAAGAGGTGAAGGAGATCGTCGACTACCTGCGCGATCCGTCCAAATACCAGACCCTCGGTGGCCGGATCCCGCGCGGCATCCTCTTGTGCGGCTCGCCGGGTACCGGCAAGACCTTGCTCGCCAAGGCGATCGCCGGCGAAGCGAAGGTGCCGTTCTTCAGCATTTCGGGTTCCGACTTCGTCGAGATGTTCGTCGGCGTCGGCGCGGCGCGCGTGCGCGACATGTTCGAGCAGGCGAAGAAAAACTCGCCGTGCATCATCTTCATCGACGAGATCGACGCGGTAGGCCGTCAGCGCGGCGCCGGCCTCGGCGGCGGCAACGACGAACGCGAACAGACGCTGAACCAGCTCTTGGTCGAAATGGATGGCTTCGATACCAACAGTACGGTGATCGTGATCGCCGCGACCAACCGTCCGGACGTGCTCGACCCGGCGCTGCAGCGCCCGGGCCGCTTCGACCGCCAGGTCGTCGTGCCGCTGCCCGACATCCGTGGCCGCGAGCAGATCCTGAACGTGCACATGCGCAAGGTGCCGATCGCCGCCGACGTAGACGGCAACGTGATCGCGCGCGGTACGCCGGGCTTCTCCGGTGCCGACCTCGCCAACCTGGTGAACGAGGCCGCGCTGTTCGCCGCGCGCCGCAACAAGCGCCTGGTCGACATGCTCGACTTCGAGGCCGCCAAGGACAAGATCATGATGGGCGCCGAGCGTCGCAGCATGGTGATGAGCGAGGAAGAGAAGAAGAACACCGCCTACCACGAGTCGGGTCACGCGGTGGTCGCCAAGCTGTTGCCGAAGTCCGACCCGGTGCACAAGGTCACTATCATCCCGCGCGGTCGCGCGCTGGGCGTGACGATGCAGCTGCCGGAGGGGGACCGTTACGCCTACGACCGCGGCTACCTGCTCGACCGGATCGCGATCCTGTTCGGCGGCCGCATCGCCGAAGAGCTGTTCATGAACCAGATGACCACCGGCGCCTCGAACGACTTCGAACGCGCGACGCAGATGGCGCGCGACATGGTGACCCGCTACGGCATGTCCGACAAGCTCGGCCCGATGGTGTACGGCGAGAACGAGGGCGAAGTCTTCCTCGGCCGCTCGATCACCACGCACAAGAACGTGTCGGAAGCGACGATGCAGCAGGTCGACTCCGAGATCCGCCGCATCATCGACGAGCAGTACGGCCTCGCGCGTCGCCTGCTCGAAGAGAACCGCGACAAGGTCGAGGCGATGACCGCCGCGCTGCTGGAGTGGGAAACCATCGACGCCGAGCAGATCGACGACATCATGGCGGGTCGCCCGCCGCGTCCGCCGAAGCCGAACGGCAACAACGTGACGACGCCTAAGAGCGGTGACACGCCGTCCGGTCCGGCTCCGGCGCCGACGACGGCCCCGGCTCAAGAAGTCTGATCCGGCGCCGCCGGTCGACGTCCCGCAACGAGGCGGCAGCGACGCTGCCGCCTTTCTCTTTTTCCACTTCCCATGCCCGAATTGCTCTGCGGCCGTTTCCGACTATCGCTCGATCGCCCCTTGGTGATGGGCATCCTCAACGTGACCCCCGACTCCTTCTCGGACGGCGGTCGTTTCGACCGCGTCGGCGCGGCGCTCGAGCGCGCGCGCCAGATGCTGGGGGAGGGGGCCGACATCATCGACATCGGCGGCGAATCGACGCGCCCTAATGCGCCCTTTGTCAGCCCCGAGGAAGAGCTCGCGCGCGTGCTGCCGGTGCTGCCGAGGTTGGCCGAGCTCGGCGTGCCGATTTCGCTCGATACGCGGCGCACGCGGGTGATGAAGGAGGCGCTCGCCTCCGGCGGCGTCGACCTGATCAACGACGTGTCAGCGCTCGAGGACGACGGCGCGCTCAACTTGCTGGCCTCGGCCAACGTCGCCGTCTGCCTGATGCACAAGCAGGGCAACCCGGATACGATGCAGGCCGATCCGAACTATGCCGACGTGGTCGCCGAGGTCGGCGCCTATCTCGCGCGTCGCGTGGCGCTGTGTCGCGATGCGGGCATCGCGCGAGAGCGTCTGCTAGGTGACCCGGGCTTGGGCTTTGGCAAAACCTTGGAGCATAATCTTGCGCTGCTGAAACACGTGCCGGCGCTTGAAGAAGCGGCCGGCGTGCCGATACTGATCGGCCTGTCGAGAAAGTCGATGCTCGGCGCGATCACCGGCGAAGCGGTGCCGGCCGAGCGGCTCGGCGCGAGCGTCGCAGGTGCCCTGTTGGCGGCCGAACGGGGCGTGCGCATCGTGCGCGTGCACGACGTGAAGGCGACGCGCCAGGCGCTGGACGTGTGGCAGGCGTGGCGCGGCACCCTCTGAACACGAAGAACGAGGTTGGCCGAGCGCCGGCCGCGAAGGAGATACCCATGAGCAGAAAATACTTCGGCACCGACGGCGTCCGCGGCGAGGTCGGCAAGTCGCCGATCACCCCGGAATTCGTGCTGAGACTCGGCTACGCCGCCGGCCGCGTGCTGGTCGACCGCGAACGCCACGCGCACCCGACGGTGCTGATCGGCAAGGACACGCGCATCTCCGGCTACATGCTGGAGGCCGCGCTGCAGGCGGGCTTTACCGCCGCCGGCGTGAACGTGCTGCTGACCGGCCCGCTGCCGACGCCGGGCATCGCCTACCTGACGCGCGCGCTGCGCCTGTCGGCCGGCGTGATGATCTCGGCGTCGCACAACCCGTACCAGGATAATGGCATCAAGTTCTTCGCCGAGGGCGGCAAGAAGCTCGACGACGCGGTCGAACTCGACATCGAGGCGATGCTCGAGCAGCCTCTGACTACGCTGTCGTCGCGCGAACTCGGCCGCGCGCGCCGCATCGAGGGCGCTGCCGAGCGCTACATCGAGTTCTGCAAGAGCACCTTCCCGAACGAGCGCGACCTCAAGGGCCTGAAGCTGGTGATCGACTGCGCGAACGGTGCCACTTATCACATCGCGCCCAAGGTGTTCCACGAGCTGGGCGCCGAGGTGATCACCATCGGCGGCGAGCCGAACGGCTTCAACATCAACGAGAAGGTCGGCGCGACCTATCCGAAGACGCTGCAGGCGGCGGTGCTGCAGCACGAAGCCGACTACGGCATCGCGCTCGACGGCGACGGTGATCGGCTGATCATGGTCGACAGCCGTGGCCAAGCCTACGACGGCGACATGCTGATCTACACCATCGCCAAGGCGCGGGCCGCGAAGGGCGAACTCGAGGGCGGCGTGGTCGGCACGGTGATGACCAACCTGGCGATGGAGCTGGCGCTCGAGGCGCGCGGCATCGGCTTCGGCCGCGCCAAGGTCGGCGACCGCTACGTGCTGGAAATGCTGCACGCCAGCGGTTGGGAAGTCGGCGGCGAGGCGTCCGGCCACGTGCTGTGCCTCGACAAGCACAGCACCGGCGACGGCATCATCTCGGCGCTGCAGGTCTTGAAGAGCCTGGCGGAACTTGACATGACGCTCGCCGACATCGGCCGCGACTGGCAGCCGTTCCCGCAGACCTTGATCAACGTGCGCCTGAACGGCCAGGACTGGAAGGCCGCGTCGGCCGCGCCGCTCGCCGAAGCCGAGGCCGCGCTCGCCGGTCGGGGCCGCGTGGTGCTGCGCCCGTCCGGGACCGAGCCGGTGGTGCGCGTGATGGTCGAAGCCGACGAGGCCGATCTTGCCAACCGCTGGGCCAAGGCGATCGCCGGCGCGATCGAGGATGCGGCCTGATTCGGGAGGCTCGGCCAACGTTGGCCGAGCTTTAGGCCCATGAAAAAACCGCAGCCCTGGCTGCGGTTTTTTGTGTGTGCGGGCGGACACAAAGCTTGGACCGACTCATGCTTGGCCGAGCCCCGCATCCGAGTACACTCGCGGCACGCGCGGCGCGATCGCGCACATCAGCTCGTAGCCGATGGTGCCGGCGGATGCGGCGACCGTCTCGATCGGCACGTTCGGTCCCCACAATTCGACCGTGCTGCCGACGCCGGCGGTCGGAAGATCGCTCAGATCGACCGCGAGCATGTCCATCGACACGCGGCCGACGAGGCCCGACGGCACGCCGTCGACCGCCACCGGCGTGCCGTTGTCCGCCACGCGCGGGTAGCCGTCGGCATAACCGCAGGCGACGATGCCGACGCGCATCGGCTTGTCTGCAATAAAGCGACGTCCGTAGCCGACCGCTTCGCCGGCCGCCAGCGTCTGCACGGCGATCACGTCGGCCGACAGCCGCATCGCGGCCTTCAGGCCCATCTCGCCCCCGAGCCGGTCGGCGAACGGAGAGCAGCCATAGAGGCAGATGCCGGGGCGCACCCAGTCGCAGTGCGTGGCGGGGAAGTCCCACAGCGCCGCCGAATTGGCCGCGCTGACCGGCAGGCCGAGCCCGCGCACCAGCGGCTCGAACGTCGCCCATTGTTCTTCGACCCCCGCCGTATCGTCGGCGGTGGCGAAGTGGGTCATCAGCGCGCCGATGCTGACCTGTGGCATCGCGGCGAGCTCGGCCAACACGGCGGCCAGTTCTGCCGGCCGAAAGCCCAGGCGGTTCATGCCGCTGTTGACCTTGGGCCAGACCTCGACCGGGCCCGGGGCGGCCGCCAGCCATGACAGTTGATGCACGCCGTGCACCGCGCCCGACAGCAGGTAATCGGCCATCGTTTTCACCTCGCCCGCGTCGAACGGCCCCTCGAGCAGCATGATAGGCGCGGTGACACCGTCAGCGCGCAGCGCGAGCGCGTCCTCGACGTTCAAGAGCGCAAAACCGTCCGCGACGTCGGCGAGCGCCGCGGCGACCCGGCGGATGCCGTGACCGTAGGCGTCGGCCTTGACCACCGCCCAGGCGCGGCTTTTCGGCGCTTTCTGCTTGGCGAACAGATAGTTGTGGCGGATGGCGTCGAGGAAGATTTCGACCCGGATGGGGCGCGTCATGAGATTGGTCCCGGAACGAGGTGTGCTATTATAGGCCGCTCAAGCCGGGCTCAATACCGGGCCCGCGCACCGGGCCCAAGCGGCAGCGACAGCCGGGACAAAATGGATATCCTGCAGATTCTCATCGACTTCTTCACCGGTTACGGCTACTTGGCCGTGTTCCTGGTCCTGCTGGCCTGTGGCTTTGGCGTCCCCATCCCCGAAGACATCACCCTGGTCGCCGGCGGCATCATCTCCGGCCTGGGCTACGCCAACGTCCACACCATGTTCGTCGTCGGTATGGCCGGCGTCTTGATCGGCGACGGCGTGATGTTCGCGCTCGGCCGTATCTACGGCCACAAGGTGCTGCGCATCCGGCCGGTGGCCAAGATCCTCACCGAAGAGCGCTTCCACCAGGTGCAGGAAAAATTCGCCAAGTACGGCAACTGGGTGCTGTTCGTCGCGCGCTTCCTGCCCGGCCTGCGCTCGCCGATTTTCCTGACTGCCGGCATGACCCGCCGCGTGCCGGTCTGGCGCTTCTTCGCGCTCGACGGCTTCGCCGCGCTGATCTCGGTCCCGGTGTGGGTCTACCTCGGTCACTTCGGCGCGTACAACCGCGACTGGCTGATGACGATGGTGCACCGCGGCCAGTCCGGGCTGTTGATCGCCGTCGGCCTGATGGCGATCGCGCTGGCGGTCTTCATCTGGAAGAAACACCGCGCGCGTGAAACGGCTTCCGACACCATCCATAAATAATCCCACGTTGGCCGAGCTTTCTAAAGAAAGCGCCCCCGTTTGATTCGATAGAAAAAGCCACCCTCGGGTGGCTTTTTCTATTTGGACGTCGTGCCGGCTCAGCCGAGCGACAGCAGCTCCACTTCGAAAACCAGCGTCGCATTCGGCGGGATCACGCCGCCGGCGCCGCGCGCGCCGTAGCCGAGTTCGGCCGGGATGGTCAGCTTGCGCTTGCCGCCGATCTTCATGCCCTGCACGCCCTGGTCCCAGCCCTTGATGACGTGGCCGGCGCCGAGCGGGAAGCTAAACGGCTGCGAGCGGTCCTTGCTCGAGTCGAACTTGGTGCCGTCGGTCAGCCAGCCGGTGTAGTGCACGGTGACTTCCTGGCCGACTTTCGCTTCGGCGCCGTCGCCGACGATCAGGTCTTCGATAATCAGTTCAGTGCTCATTGCTTCTTGTCCTCATGGTGGGTCCTGCCGGCATTGTAGCAGCGCAATCTGCATATCGCTCTTGATGGCAATCGGATGAGCGCTTGCTTATAAAGGAAAGAAGTTCGGGCCTACCCACCGTGTCGTACTTTTCTGCAAGGGGAACCTCCATGGACATCACGCACCTTCCTTCGCACGACCATCCCGTCGTCCGTCATGTCACGCCGGCGCACACGCTGCGCTGGCTCAAGATGGGCTACAAGGACTTCAAGCGCGCGCCGGCCGACTGCGCGTTCTACGGCATCATCTTCGTGCTGATGGGCTTCTTCCTGGCGTTCTACTTCGACCAGGCGCCGGAGTACGTGATCACCTTCTCGACGATCTTTCTGCTGGCAGGGCCATTCCTCGCGCTCGGGCTCTACGACGTGGCACGCCAGCTCGAAGCGTTCGGCGGTCGCGTCAACCTGATGCATACCATCACCTCGTGGCGGGTCAACATGCCGGCGTTCACACTGTACGCGGCCCTGCTCACCGTGCTGGTGTTCGGCTGGTTCCGCGTGTCGCTGTTGATGTTCGCGCTGTTCTTCGAAGGCCCGCTGCCCTCGCTCGACCAGGTCGTGTCGGCATCGTTCACCGTCGATAACATCGGTTTCCTCGTCGCCTATTTCGGCACCGGCTTCTTCTTCGCCCTCTTGGTGTATGCGATCAGCGCGGTGTCGATCCCGATGATGCTCGACAAGGAGATCGACACCATCAGCGCGATGGTCACCAGCCTCGTCGCCGTCTACAAGAACCTGCTGACGATGCTGCTGTGGGCCGCTATCATCGTCGCGATGACGGTAATCGGCTTCTTGACCTACTATGTCGGCCTCTTGTTCTTGATCCCGATCGTGGCTCTGGCCTCTTGGCATGCTTACCGGGATCTGATCGCCTACGAACTCGACCAATGAGCCGCCGATGACTCCACACCGTATCGTCTTTGTCGATCGGGACAGCCTGCCTGTCCCGATTTCCATTTCGGGCTTCCCCCACGAATATCGCGACTACCCGGCGAGCCGCCCCGAAGAGTTGGCCGAGCGCCTCGCCGCTGCCGACATCGTCATCACCAACAAGGTGCCGTTCAGTCGCGCGACGCTCGAGCAACTGCCAAATCTGAAGATGCTCGCCGTCGCCGCGACCGGCGTGAACATGATCGACCTGGCCGCTTGCAAAGAGCGCGGTGTCGCGGTCGCCAACGTGCGCCAGTACGGCGACCAGGCGGTCGCCGAGCACGCTTTCATGCTGATGATGGCGCTGATGCGCAACCTGCCGGCGTATCAGCGCGACGTGGCCGCCGGGCTGTGGGAGAACGCGCCGCAGTTCTGTCACTTCGGCGCGCCGGTGCGCGACCTGGCCGGCGCGACGCTCGCCATCGTCGGCGCGGGCGGCATCGGCCAGGCCTTGGCCGAGCGTGCGCGCGCCTTCGGCATGACTGTGCTCTTTGCCGAGCACAAGGGCGCGACGTCGGTACGCGACGGCTATACCGCGTTCGACGAGGTGCTGGCCTCGGCCGACGTGATCTCGCTGCATTGCCCGCTCAACGCGGCGACCGAGCACTTGATCGGCGAGGCCGAGCTGGTCGCGATGAAGCCGGGCGCGGTGCTGATCAACACCGCACGCGGCGGGCTGATCGACGAGAACGCGCTGATCGCCGCGCTCAAGTACGGCCAGCTCGGCGGCGCCGGCGTCGACGTGCTGTCTGAAGAGCCGCCGCGCAACGGCAACGTGCTCTTGAAGTCGCGGCTGCCGCACCTGATCGTCACGCCGCACGTCGCGTGGACGAGCCAGCAGGCGATGCGGGCGCTGGCGACGCAGGTCGCGGAAAACATCGAGGCGTTTGTCGCGGGGGAGAGCCTGAGGCGGGTGGTGTAGGCCCGAGATTAGGGTGTCGGGAACGGTTTAAGAACGGCGGCGGGATTCCCGCTGCCGTTTTTTTGTGCCCGTCCCTTGTATAGGACGACTCGTTGACAAGGCCGGAGGCGGGTCGGATAACAAGATAAGCACCGCCCCAAAAACCGGATCGTCGAGGCCCGTTCGTCGAAAAGCGTCGGAAAGGCCTGCTACGAGAGTGGCCTTGTCGGGTCCGGCATCGCCGGCTTGTCGTGCTTGCCCGGGCCGGCCACGAGTCACCGGTCGGCCGCAAGCGTTGATTAAGCTTGTACTCATGCGGCTGATGTTCGCCTGCCCCTCACCGTCTGGCTGAGGATCACCGGCAAGCGCTGTGGCCGCTCGCGAAACGGGTGCCCATTTTTCGGCAGACGAAACCCCATTCAAGCGGAGGACTGGATGAGCCCCCCTTCGACCCGACCGCTCGTCGCCTCTCACGCGCCGCGCCCCCTCCTGGAGCGGATGCTGCGCGGCGAGCTGGCGCTGCTGACGCCGGACAGGGGCAGCCACCGCTTTACCGGCCGCCTGCCCGGGCGTAGCGCCGAACTGACGATACGTGACTGGGCGGCCGTCCGGCACAGCGTGCTATCGGGCGACATCGGTCTGGCCGAGGCCTACCGCGCCGGTCAGATCGACTGCCGCGACATCAAGGGCCGCTACGACCACGTCGTGTCGATCGAGATGCTCGAAGCGGCCGGCGAGCGGGGGTGGCCGACCGGCTTCGGCGTGCTGCGCAAATGGATGAAGCCGGGCGGTAGCGCACGGGGGCAGGGGGTCACCATCGCCGACGAACACTTCACGCGCTACCGGCGCGGCATCGGCTTCATCCCACAGTACCTCTTCCCGGGCGGCATGCTGCCGTCGCCGACGGTACTCGCGAACGAGATCGCCACGGCGGGCCTCAGCCTTGTCAACCGTTTCGCCTTCGGCCACGACTACGCCGAAACGCTGCGCCGCTGGGCGCAGGCCTTTGAAGACGCCTTGCCCAGCGTGCATGTGCGCGGTTTCGACGAGGCCTTCGTGCCGCTGTGGCGCTTTTACCCGGCTTGCTGCGAGGCCGGCTTCTCGAGCGGACGTACCGATGTCTGGTAGCTGGAAATCCATCGTCCTTAGCCTCGCGCTCGTGGCGGCGATCACGCCCGTGTGGGCGGCGCTGCCTCCGCCGCTGGCCGGCCGTCAGCCGTCGCTGAAGGCGCGCGGCAGCGGCGATATGCGCTGGGCCGGGTTCAAACTCTACGAAGCGACGCTCTATACCGAAGCGGGCGGCGTGTTCGACTGGGCGCGGCCGTTCGCGCTCGAGTTGCGCTGCGCGCGCGACTTCGACGGCGACCAGATCGCCGAGGTGAGCCGCGGCGAGATCGACCGCGTCCGGCCGACGCCGGACCAGCGTTCGCGCTGGTCGGCGGCGGTACGCCGCCTGTTTCCCAGCTTGAACGCCGGCGACGTGATCGTCGGCGCGATGGACGCGGGCGGCGTCGCGTTCTGGCACAACGGCCGCTTTCTCGGGCGCGTGAACGAGCCGGCGTTCGCGCGCCGTTTTTTCGGCATCTGGCTCGACGCGGCGACGAGCGAGCCCGACTTGCGCGAATCGCTGCTAGGGAGAAAGCGGTAGTCGCGGCCGGCGCGTGTGCGCGCCGGCGACGACAAGGGGGCGCACGGGTTAGCTGACTGCCGGGACGGCGCACCTTCTGGTCGACATGAGCCTGCTCGGCGTGATGAACGGCGCCGCCGCGCTTCGGCCAACGTTCCGGCGGTCGAGAGCTCGCCGGCTGTGCTTCATCGTGCGTGAGCGCGTCGCAAGGGCCCGCGCGCCTTCGTCTTCTAGGGCTTCGAATAGGTCCTGATCGGCCGGCACGGCAGTGCTGGGCGACGACGGAACGCTCGCCGGACACCTCGAGACTGGAGAGCGGCCGAAGGCGTGTAAAGCAGCTGCCGCTGATCGGCGCGCGGCTTCGGTGGCTCAGCGGCGCAGCGCATCAGCGGGTGCCTTGATCGGTGAAGGAGGGGGAGATGGCAGGGAGCGAGGATCGCACGGGCCTGCCTATCGCCGCCGTCGAGCGCGAGACCGGTATCCCGAAAGAGTCGCTGCGCATGTGGGAGCGCCGCTACGGCTTTCCGTCGCCGGCGCGTAACGCCGCCGGCGACCGCGTGTACACGAGACCGGAGGTCGACAAGCTGCGCCTGATCCGTCGCCTGATGGAGATGGGACTCCGGCCGGGGAGGCTCGTCCGCCTGTCGGCCGACGAATTGTCGGCCCTCGCCATCGTCCGCCGGCCCGAGTGCCCGGTGCCCGACGTCTGTGTCGACTTCGCAGAACGACTCACCGGCCACGACCCGTACGCGCTGCGCGAGCTGATGCAACGGCGTCTGTTCGAACTCGGCCTGCGCCGCTTCGTCAGCGAGTTCCTGTCGCACGCGAACCGTCTCGTTGGCGAGGCCTGGATGCGCGGCGACGCCGAGGCGTACGAGGAGCATCTGTACACCGAGGAGGTGAAGCGGCTGCTGCGCGAGACGCTGGCGGCGATACCGGTGTCGGGCGAGCGCCCGCGCGTGATGCTGACCACCTGCCGGGGCGAGGCGCATTCGATCGGGCTGATGATGGTCGAGACGATCCTCAGACTATCGGGCGCGCAGACGATAGGCTTCGGCACCGAGCTGCCGCTGGCCGACATCGCCGGCGCCGCCGCCAAGCATCGGGTCGACGTCGTCGCGCTGTCGTTCTCGGTGTCCTACCAGGGCGCGCCGCTGGCCGACGTGCAAAGGCTGTTGCCCATGCTGCCAGCCTCGGTCGAAGTCTGGGCCGGCGGCGGCGCCTGTGCCGGGCTCGGGCATGACACGCCGCGCCTGCACCTGTTCGGCGACCTCGCCGCGATCGACGCCGCGCTCGACGACTGGCGCGTGCGCCATGCGGGAAGGTTGGCCGAGCCCTGAACCGAATAAACGCCCGGAGAGTGCCGGGCGTCGTCGCATAGGTCGATCTGGGGGTCAGTCGATTTCGTCTGGGTTCAGCCGCGGCGTGTCTTCCGGCCCGATGCCGAGCCGGCCGCGGATACAGGACAGATACAGGTTCACGTCGGGCATGCCGCCGTTGCGCTGCGCGTGCCAGATCATTTCGGCCAGGCACTCCATCATCTCGTGCTGCGCCGCGTGGCGGTCGTCGTGACGGCGCGCGAGTGTGTCGTGCAGCTCACGGATGCTGAACGGCTGGTCGATCGACAGCTGTTCCTCGATCGCCAGGTGCAGTCCCATGTGCAGGAAGGGGTTGGTGTCGCCGTCCTCGGGCTGCCATTCGCGTTCCCCATAGCGGTCGGGATTGTCTACGATGGGATGGTATTCGGGGTGCTCGATCAGGATGGACAGCGTCAGCCGTTCCAGATCGGTCAGCGGGTCGCCCGCCTTGTGCTTGCGCCAGGTATCGAAGAAAAACTGGCGCGCGTCCTGACGGCTGGGAGTAAACATCGTGCAAAACCTGAGTAAAAAGCTCGGGAAATTATAACGATGGAGGATAGCGATGACTACGCTTTACGACTTCGGCGCCAGCCGACTCGCCGGCGAGCCCGAAGACCTCTCGGTCTACCGCGGGCGCGTGGTGCTGGTGGTCAACACCGCGAGCGAATGCGGCTACACGCCGCAGTACGAGGGGCTGGAAGAGCTGTACCTGCACTTCGGCGCCGAGCGCTTCGCGGTGCTCGGCTTTCCGTGCAACCAGTTCGGCGGCCAGGAGCCCGGCGGCGCCGACGCCATCGCCGCCTTCTGCGAGACGCACTTCGCCGTCAGCTTCCCGATGTTCGTCAAGGGCGACGTCAACGGCCCCGACGCGTCGCCCTTGTGGCGCTGGCTGACGCGCGCTGACGGTGAGTATCCGCAGCCGGTGAAGTGGAACTTCACCAAGTTTTTGATCGATGTGCAGGGGCGGCTCGTCAAGCGTTACGAGCCGGCGGTCAAACCGCATGAGCTCGTCGACGACATCGCGCAACTGTTGTCGCTGAAGTCGGCGTGAACGAAAAAGCTCGGCCAACCTTCAAGGGTTGGCCGAGCTTTTTGGGGCGGGTGCTCAGCGGCGCTCGAAAATCACGTCCCATACGCCGTGGCCGAGACGGATGCCGCGCTGCTCGAACTTGGTCAGCGGGCGGTACTCGGGGCGCGGCGCGTAGCCGTCGTGCGGGTTGACGAGCATGGCCTCGGCCGACAGCACTTCCATCATCTGCAGCGCGTAGTCCTCCCAGTCGGTGGCGCAGTGCAGGTAGCCGCCGGTCTTCAGCTTCTTCACCAGCTTGGCGACGAACGCTCGCTGGATCAGGCGGCGCTTGTTGTGGCGCTTCTTGTGCCACGGGTCGGGGAAGAAGATGTGGATGCCGTCGAGGCTGCCGTCGGCGAGCATGTTGTCGATCACCTCGACCGCATCGTGGCGGATCACGCGCAGGTTGCTGAGCGACTTTTCGCCGATCAGCTTGAACAGGTTGCCGACGCCCGGCGAGTGCACCTCGACGCCGAGGTAGTCGCGTTCCGGATGATGCGCGGCGATCTCGGCGGTCGCGCCGCCCATGCCGAAGCCGATCTCGAGGATCTTCGGCGCCTCGCGGCCGAAGGCGGCGTCAAGGTCGAGGACTTCGGCGCGGTATTCGATGCCCCAGCGCGGCATGCCTTCGTCGATGGCGCGCTGCTGGCCGGGCGACAGATGACCCTGGCGCAGGACGAAGCTCTTGATATGGCGTTGAAAAGCCGGGTTTTCCATGGCGTTGACGGGGTGCTAGCGTAAAAAAACAGCGATGTTACCGAATCGCACGGTGCGACGCGAGTCGAAGCCGGGCGTCCCGGCCGTGCTCGACGTTGGCCGAGCGCTTAGCGAGCCAGCAGTGCACGCTCGGCCACACAAGTTCGACCTTCAGTTCGCGCCTGAGACGCGCGTTCGAGAGACGGCGCGATTCGGCGAGGAAGGACCACAGCGCGGGCGAAACTGTTTGGCGCACCGCGTCGCGTGACAGGCGGGCGGGGCGGGGCAGGTCGTAGGCGTCGGCGAGCGCGTCGAACCAGTCGCCCATCGCCGTGGGTTGGTCGTCGCACGCGTTGTAGACGCGGATGCCGCCTTGCCGCTCGAGCGCCGCGACGCAGATCGCCGCGAGGTCGTCGGCGTGGATGTGGTTCGACCAAGAGTCGTCGCCGGTTTCGAGGCAGGGGGTGCCGGCCTTCAGACGCTCGAGCGGCAGCCGCTCTTCGGCGTAGATGCCGGGCGCGCGCAGCACGGTTAGGCTCGCGCCGTGGCGCGCGGCGAAGGCGCGCAAGCGGGCCTCGGCGTCGAGCCGGCGCAGCGCTCTGGGGCTGGCGGCTCGGCACGGCGAAGCCTCGTGCAGCCAGGCGCCGCCGGCGTCGCCGTACACCCCGGTGGTGCTGATGTAGACCCAGCGCTGTGGTATGCTTTCGCCCTTTCCCAGCGCCGACAACAGCTTGCGCATACGCGGGTCGGTGGCGCCGGAAAGCGGCGGCGGCGCGGTGTAGAGCACGGCATCGGCGAGGCCTGCGGCACGTTCGAGCGACGCGGCATCGTCGAGGTCGGCGGGCAGAGGAATCGCCCCGAACGAGCGAGCGCGATGCGCGGCTTCGGGGGAACGGACAAGCGCCAGCACGCGCCAGCGGCGGGTGAGGGCGGGCAGGGCGCGGCGGGCGACGTCGCCGACGCCGGCGATCAACAGGGTACGCATGTCGCACATTTTAGCGATCTTTAGAGGTAGAGGAAGAAGATGACGTGTCAGGTCAAGGTGCTCCCGAGCGGGCACAGCTTTGCGGTGGAAGCGCAAGAAACGCTGCTGGAAGCGGCCCTGCGTCAGGGCATTGGCTTGCCGTACGGTTGCCGCGACGGCGCGTGCGGCGCCTGCAAGGGCAAGATCGTGGAAGGCGAGGTCGAACACGGCCCGCACCAGGAAAAGGCGCTGCCGCCGCACGAGCGCGCGCAGGGCTACGCACTGTTCTGCTGCGCGCGTCCGGTAGAAGGCTTGGCCGAGCTTTCGATCGAGGCGCGCGAGGTGACCGGTATCGGCGACATCCCTATCAAGACGCTGCCTTGCCGCATCGAGAAGATCGAGAAGGTCCACGACGTCGCGGTGCTGCGGCTGAAGCTGCCGGTGTCCGAACGGCTGCAGTTCCGCGCCGGCCAGTACATCGACATTCTGATGAAGGACGGCAAGAAGCGCAGTTTCTCGATCGCCAACGCGCCGCACGACGATGCCTTCCTCGAGCTGCACATCCGCAACCAGCCGGGCGGCAGCTTTTCCGAGTACGTGTTCAACACGATGAAGGAGCGCGAGATCATGCGCTTCAAGGGCCCGATGGGGTCGTTCTTCCTGCGCGAAGAGTCGGACAAGCCGATCGTGTTCATCGCCAGCGGCACCGGCTTCGCACCGATCAAGGGCATCGTCGAGCACGCGATCCACAACGGCATCCATCGCCCGATGGTGATGTACTGGGGCGCGCGCACCAAGGCCGACCTCTACATGGCCGAACTGGCCGGCTCGTGGCAGACGCAGCTGCCGGGCTTCTCCTTCATCCCGGTGCTGTCCGACGCGCTGCCGGAAGACGAGTGGGCCGGCCGCACCGGCTTCGTCCACCAGGCCGTGCTCGACGACTTCGACGATCTGTCCGGTTACCAGGTCTACGCCTGCGGCGCGCCGGTGATGGTCGAGGCGGCGCACAAGAGCTTCATCGCCGAACGCGGCCTGCCGGAGGACGAGTTCTTCTCCGACGCCTTCTTCCTCGCCAAGGACCTCGGCCAGAAATAAGCTCGGCCAACCTTGCACCCCCGACAGCCCCGCCTTGTGCGGGGCTGTTGTTTTTGGCGTTTTCCGTTCGCGGTAGCCGATCCTATGCAGTTTGACTTGGGTCAAGGCCCGAAGCTTGGCCGAGCCTTACCCTTGCCGCATACCAATCGGCGCAGGCAGGGAGGGCAAGGCCATGGAACTCTGGAAAGAACTATTGTCGTCCTATGTGGGCATTTTGAGTCTGCTCACCATCGTCGTGGCGGCCGGGATGGTCGGCTACTGCGTATGGCTGTTCGTCAAGAAGGCGCGCGAGGCCGAGGAGGCCGAACGGCGCGCATCCGGGCGGCTCGCTGCAAGGTAGGCCGTAGGCGTAGGAAACGGCCACCTCGATTAAGGTGGCCGGTGACTTTAGGGGGCTTATGCGCCGTCGAAGCTGCACACGGTGTAGAGCGGCAGGCCGCTCGAGCGGATCAGCTCGCCGCCCTTCAGTTCGGGCAGTTCGATGATCGCTGCGGCTTCGACGACTTCGGCGCCGAGTTTCTGCAGCAGCTTGTAGCCGGCCATCATCGTGCCGCCGGTCGCGACCAGGTCGTCGATCAGCACCACGCGGTCTCCTTCGCGACATGCGTCGGTATGCATCTCGACCGTCGCGTTGCCGTATTCGAGTTCGTACTCTTCGGCGATCGTGGTGAACGGCAGCTTGCCCTTCTTGCGGATAGGCACGAAGCCGACGTTCAGTTCGTAGGCGAGCACCGAGCCGATGATGAAGCCACGCGCGTCTAGCCCGGCGACCAGGCTGATGTCGGCGTCCATATAACGGTGCACGAACACGTCGATCAACAGACGAAACGCCTTCGGGTTCTGCAGCAACGGCGTGATGTCGCGGAACATCACGCCCTCGTGCGGCCAGTCGGGCACGGTGCGGATCGCGTTCTTCAGGTAGCTGGCGTAGTCGAGGTTGTTGAGGCTTTGCATGGCGTGATGTCTGGCCGGGCGGTAGGAAAGCGCTGCAAGTCTAGACCAAAACCGGTGCCCCCGCTCCGGGTGGGCGGCGCCCAAAACGAAGCGGGCCGTCCCCTTGGGGGCGGCCCGCTTTTTTCTTGGCGCGTCGCGGCTTAGTGCGCGCTATCGAGGAAGGCGAGCTTCAGCGCCCACAGGGTGGCGATCACCCAGACCGCCGGCTTGACCTGGCGGGCGTGGCCGGACATCAGCTTGATGACGGCGTAGGAAATGAAGCCGAAGGCGATACCGGTCGCGATCGAGTAGGTGAACGGCATCGTCAGCGCGGCGATCACGGCCGGTGCCGCTTCGGTCATGTCGCGCCATTCGACCTCGGCGAGCCCGCGCGTCATCAGTACGGCGACGTACAGCAGCGCCGGCGCGGTGGCGTAGGCCGGCACCGACTCGGCCAACGGCGAGAACCACAGGCAGGCGGCGAACAGCACGGCGACGGTGCACGCGGTCAGGCCGGTGCGGCCACCGACGGCGGCGCCGGCGGCGGACTCGATATAGGCGACGGTCGACGACGTGCCCATCGCCGCACCGGCGATGATCGCGGTCGAGTCGGCCATCAGCGCGCGCTTCAGGCGCGGCAGTTTGCCGTTCTTGGACAGCCCGGCGCGATGAGCGACGGCGACCAGCGTGCCGGTGGTGTCGAACAGGTCGACGAAGAAGAACACGAACACCACGCCGAGCAGCGCGGCCGACATCACGCTACTGATGTCGAGCTTCATGAGCGTCGGCTCCATGCTCGGCACCGGCGCGAACACGCCCTTGAACTCGGACAGGCCCAGGCCGATCGACAGCGCGGTGCAGGCCAGGATGGCGATGATGATCGAACCGTTCCACCGGCGGTACTCCATCACCACGACGAGGAAGAAGCCGAGGATGGCGATCAGCGCTCTCGGGTCGTGCAGGTTGCCGAGCGAGATATAGGTGGCCGGGTTGGCGACGACGATGCCGGCATTCTTCAGTGCGACGAGGCCGAGGAACATGCCGACACCGGCGGAAATCGAGAACTTCAGCGAGTCCGGGATGGCGTTGATCAACAGTTCACGCACCTTGAACAAGCTCACGCAGACAAACAGGATGCCCGACAGGAATACGGCGCCGAGCGCGGTTTCCCACGGCACGCCCATGCCCTTGACCACGGTGAAGGTGAAGTAGGCGTTCAGGCCCATGCCCGGAGCGAGCGCGATCGGGTAGTTGGCGACTAGGCCCATGATCGCGGTGCCGAGCGCCGCGGCGAGGCAGGTCGCGACGAACACGGCCTTGAAGTCCATGCCGGTCAGCGACAGGATGGCCGGGTTGACAACCACGATGTAGGCCATGGTCAGGAAAATGGTGAAGCCGGCAAGAACCTCGGTTCTGATGTTGGTGCCGTTCTCCTCGAGTCGGAACAGCCTTTCCAATAGGCCGTTCGATGCTTGTTCCGTCATCTGCATCTTGTTGAACTCCTCGTTGTTATGTGTGTGATATGTCGTGCGGCAGGCTTTGCTTGGCATAAAGCTATTTTGGCCTTGGCAAAGTTCTCGGCATGATGAAGGAATTTATGGCAACTGTCCCCAATGTTTATGAGGTTGCGGCGGCTGGCTCTCGACGATCGAGCAGCGGAAAAAACGGCGTTGGCGATCGAGAGGGCTGCCCTGCGCCGGGGGGATGCCAAAAACAGGGGGAGAATTTGAGGGTTTACTCTAGGTGTCGGCACTTTTGCAACACCTTGGTGCGGGGGTTTTTGCCCGGTTTTACCGATAAATGGCGGATTTTGGCTGAAAATAATGGAAAACCCTGCTTCTATGGCCGGGTGGGGATGCTAGCGGTTGTGCAATAAAGTCTCTTCCTTGTAAGATAAATGCACGGTTCGGGTCCTTCACACGGGGCCATCGATCCACCCGCGGCGCAACGGAAACCAGACAACAAAAAGAGTTCCGTGCAGGAATGCGCTCTGCAAAGGGAAGAAGAGGCAGCCACCATATGAAGCTGTCGAAATAGCGTTGAGGAGAAACACGGTCTGCTCTTCTTGTCAGAAGGGCGGGTCCGCCAGGAGCCGGTTCCGGCGATCTGGCGTGGCAGGGCTAAGCGGTCGGTGGTGCGTTCAGGAACGCCCCGTACTGCAATCCTGTCGCCTCCCCTCGTCTATCTTCCTTACTGCAGTCGCTTCCACCCACACCATCGGTGGCGTATTCAGGGTGATCCCTTCAAGACGTTCCGATTGCACTAGCAAACTGCAGGGAAATAGAGAAGCGCGGGCCGTATGGCTTTGTCTGACCTTTCCCTTGTTCACAAACACGAATGACATGAGAGCAAACCTGATGACGGGCAGAGGTCTGGCCGTTTCAGCGTGCTGATAAAGGAGCTGTATCATGATTGAACAAGATGGCCTGCCAGTAGCGGGCGTCGGAACTGGGTCTTCTAAGCTCGACAAATTTTTCCAGATTTCCGCGCGTGGCAGCTCGACGCGTCAGGAAGTTCTGGCCGGTGTCACTACCTTCCTGGCGATGGTCTACTCGGTCTTCGTTGTGCCGGGCATGCTGGGCAAGGCGGGTTTCGATACCAGTGCAGTATTCGTCGCCGTCTGCCTGACGACGGCGTTCGGTTCGTTGTTGATGGGTTTGTGGGCCAAGCTGCCGCTGGCCATCGGCTGCGCCATTTCTTTGACCGCCTTCACCGCCTTCGGTCTGGTGTTGGGCAAGGGTCTGTCGCCGCAAGTGGCGCTGGGTGCCGTGTTCCTGATGGGCGTCGTGTTCACCGCCATCTCGGTGACCGGCGTACGTACCTGGATCCTGAAGAACCTGCCGGCCGGTATCGCGCACGGTACGGGTGTCGGCATCGGTCTGTTCCTGCTCTTGATCGCTTCGGACACCGTCGGTCTGGTCGTCAAGAACACCCACCCGGGTTTGCCGGTTGCGCTGGGCAATATCACCGCCTTCCCGGTCGTGATGTCGGTCCTGGGCCTGGCCGCGATCTTCGGCGTCGAGCGTCGCCGCATTCCGGGCGGCATCCTGCTCGTGATCGTCGCGCTCTCCGCGATCGGTCTGGCCTTTGATCCGGCGGTGAAATTCACCGGCGTGTTCGCCATGCCGAGCCTGAGTGTTCCGGGTGGCTCCTCGCTGATCGGTTCGATGGACATCCAGGGCGCGCTGACCGCCGCCGTGATCCCGAGCGTGCTCGCTCTGGTGATGACCGCCGTCTTCGACGCGACCGGCACCATCCGCGCCGTGGCAGGTCAAGCCGGCCAGCTGGACGAAAAAGGCCAGATCATCAACGGCAGCAAGGCGCTGACCGCTGACTCGCTGAGCTCGATCTTCGCCGGTTTCTTCGGTGGTGCTCCGGCTGCCGCCTACATCGAATCGGCCGCTGGTGTCGCCGCCGGTGCCAAGACCGGTCTGGCTGCTGCCGTCGTGGGTCTGCTGTTCCTGGTGGTGATCTTCTTCTCACCGCTGGCTGGCCTGGTTCCGGCTTACGCTACCGCTCCGGCGCTGATGTATGTCGGTCTCCTGATGTTGGGCAGCATCAGCCGCCTGCACATGGACGACATGGTCGACGCGATGGCGGGTCTGGTGTGCGCGGTGTTCATCGTGCTGACCTGCAACATCGTGACCGGCATCATGCTCGGCTTCTGCACCCTGGTGATCGGCCGCATCGTCGGTGGCGAGTTCAAGAAACTGAACATCGGTACCGTGGTGATCGCTGTTGCCCTGGCTGTGTTCTACGCTGGCGGTTGGGCGATCTGATTCTCGCCTGACGCATCGTGGCCGAGACGAGGGCTGGCCCCTCGTCCGATTAGAGAAACCCTCCGCAACGCGGAGGGTTTCTCTTTGTCGTCCCAGCTGGAATCGTGCGGGTTCGCCTTTTTGCCGCAGGCCGATACTTGTATTGCTTGCCTGGCGGTGTTTATGTTTTTGGAATAAACATGGGCTTTAACAGTAGCTTACGAGGCAAATTTGAACTGCCGGCTTATTCGAAGGGTCTTGTTGTGGTATTCTGAAAAATTAATTTTCACAGACTTTCGCGACGACCATGGCAAAGGCTGGCGGTAATATCTACATAGTCACGGCACCGTCCGGGGCCGGTAAAACCACGCTGGTTGCCGCTTTGCTCGCCGCCGAACCGGGCGTCAAACTGTCGGTCTCCTACACGACGCGCGCGCCGCGAGAGGGCGAGGAGGGCGGGGTGCACTACCACTTCGTCGATCGCGAGACGTTTCTCGCCCGCCTCGAAGGCGGCGAGTTCCTCGAGTACGCCGAGGTCTACGGCCAGTACTACGGAACCAGTTCGAACTGGATCCGCGAAAGGTTGGCCGAGTGGGATGACATCCTGCTGGAAATCGACTGGCAGGGCGCCGAGCAGGTGCGCAAAGCCTTCCCCGAGGCGATCAGCATCTTCATCCTGCCGCCTTCGATCGAAGAGCTCGAAGCGAGGCTGCGCGGCCGCGCGACCGACAGCCATGAAGTGATCGAACGCCGCCTCGCGGTGGTTCGCTCGGAGATCGATCACGTCGGCAGCTTCGAGTACGTGCTCGTCAACGACGACATCGAGGTCGCGAAGCAGGATCTGATCAGCATCATCCGCGCCGAGCGTCTGCGTGCCGTCAAGCAACTGGCGCGCCACTCCGCGCTGATCGCCACCATGAAGAGTCCTGCGTAGGGGCGTTGGTGGCGACGCCGTTTTTTATATAGTTTTCTGCGCGTAGCGCCGAACCCACCTCAAGGAATGACAATGGCCCGTATTACCGTTGACGACTGCCTGGACCGTATTGAAAACCGTTTCGACCTGACGCTGGCCGCCGCCTATCGTGCGCGCCAACTGGCGTCCGGTGCCACTTCTTTCGTCGAGGCTGGCCGTCACAAGCCGACCGTCGTGGCGCTGCGCGAAATTTCTGCCGGTCACGTGGGCAAGGAACTCCTCAGTCGCGGCAAGGCCTGATCGCAGGCACGCCACCTTCGCTGATATGACGCTCGAAGTCTCGCCCTCCGTCATCGACTACAATGCGCGGATCGACGCCGACGCCGAAGCCTTCTTCGGCGCGGCCGGGCGTTATCTGAAGCCGGAGGACGTCGCGATGCTGCGGCGCGCCTTCGTGGTCAGCCGAGAGGCGCACGAGGGGCAGACGCGCAAGAGCGGCGAGCCGTATATCACGCATCCGCTGGCGGTCGCGACCTTGCTGGTCGAGTGGCGGCTGGACGCGCAGGGTCTCTCCGCCGCGCTGTTGCACGACACGCTGGAAGACACCGGCGTCACCAAGCCGACGCTGATCGGCGAGTTCGGCAAGACCATCGCCGACCTAGTCGACGGCCTCTCCAAGCTGGAGCGGCTCGAGTACGAGACCAAGGAGGCGGCGCAGGCGGAGAACTTCCGCAAGATGGTGCTGGCGATGGCGCGCGACATCCGCGTCATCCTCGTGAAGCTGGCCGACCGCCTGCACAATATGCGCACGCTCGACGCGATGCGCGAAGATAAGCGCAAACGCATCGCGCTCGAAACGCTCGAGATCTACGCGCCGATCGCCAACCGCATCGGCCTGAACAAGATCTACCGCGAACTGCAAGATCTGGCGTTCAAGCACCTGCACCCGCACCGCTATCACGTGTTGTCTAAGGCGGTGCGCGCGGCGCGCGGCAACCGGCGCGAGGTGGTCAGCAAGATCCTGCGCGCGCTCAGCCAGAAGCTGGTCGAGTGCAATATCGAGGCGATGATCAAGGGGCGTGAGAAGAACCTCTACAGCATCTACAAGAAGATGCAGGAGAAGCACCTGTCGTTTTCCGAGGTGCTCGACATCTACGGCTTCCGCGTGATCGTCAACGACGTGCCGAGCTGCTATCTGGCGATGGGCGCGCTGCACAGCCTGTACAAGCCGATTCCCGGCAAGTTCAAGGACTACATCGCGATCCCGAAGGGCAACGGCTACCAGAGCCTGCACACGACGCTGTTCGGTCCCTACGGGACGCCGGTCGAGATGCAGATCCGCACGCGCGAGATGAACGGCGTGGCCGAGGTCGGCGTCGCATCGCACTGGATGTACAAGAGCGGCGACGGTTCGCTCGACGAGGCCAAGCAGCGCACGCACCAGTGGCTGCAGAACATCCTCGACATCCAGGCCGAGAGCGACGATGCGATCGAGTTCCTCGAGCACATCAAGATCGACCTGTTTCCCGACGAGGTATACGTGTTCACCCCGAAGGGCAAGATCATGGTGCTGCCGCAGGGCGCGACGCCGGTCGACTTCGCCTACGCGGTGCACACTGACGTTGGCCACCGCTGCATCGCCGCGCGCGTCAACCACATGCTGGTGCCGTTGAGAACGGTGCTGCGCAATGGCGACACGATCGAAATCATCACCGCGACGCAGACCAAGCCGAACCCGTCCTGGCTGAACTTCGTCGTGAGCGGGCGCGCGCGTTCCAGCATCCGCAATTATTTGAAGGGTCTGCAGAAGACCGAAGCGACCCAGCTGGGCGAACGCCTGCTCAAGCAGGCGCTCGCCGCGCTGTCGTCGCCGCCGCTGGCGCTGAGCGACGCGCTGCGCGCCGCGTATCTGCAGGCTCACGGTGGTGGCGGTGCGTTTGCCGACGTGCTGAACGATATCGGCGTCGGCAGGCTGTTGCCGGTGGTCGCCGCGCGACGGCTGATCGAGCTGGCCGGCGAACGGCTCGGCGAAGCGGTGCGCGTCGGCCCGGTCACTATCCGGGGCAACGAGAGCGGCGCGGTACACCTGTCGAGCTGCTGTCACCCGATTCCGGGCGACGAGATCGTCGGTGTGATGACCAAGGGGCAGGGTCTGGTCATCCATCGCAGCAACTGCGCCAACGTGCGCAAGGTCGACGCCGAGAAACTGCTCGAAGTGACGTGGGAAGCGCAGAAGGAGCGTATGTTCGGCGTCAATGTCAGCGTGGTCGCGCGCAACGAGCGCGGATCGCTGGCCGAGATCGCCGCGGCGATCTCGAACGCCTCGGCCAACATCGAGTCGGTCGATACGCAGGACACGCACAGCGGCGACGGCTACATCCATATTCATTTCCGCCTGCTGGTGGAGGGCTTGCAGCACCTCGAGCAAGTGCTCGCAGCGGTCAGCCAGGTGCCTTTCGTCCAGCGGGTGGAGCGGAGATGACATGCTGAACATTTTTGTGAACGGCGAGGCGCGGCAGTTTGAAGGCGTGTCCTCGGTGCTCGACCTCGTCGACGCGCTCGGCCTTGCCGGTCAGCGCATCGCCATCGAGCGCAACGGCGAGATCGTGCCGCGCAGCCGCCACGGCGAGCAAACGTTGGCCGAGGGCGACCGTCTGGAAATGGTGGTCGCGGTCGGCGGCGGCTGAAGGCGATCGCGCGCGAACATAACGATAAATCTGGCGCGCGGGACTAAGAGACAGAACCGAAGGAAGGAGTCAACGGGTGGACGACAAACTCGTGATCGCGGGCCGCGAATACGGTTCGCGACTGCTGGTGGGAACCGGCAAATACAAGGATTTCGACGAAACTGCGCGGGCGCTCGACGCGTCCGGCTGCGAGATCGTCACCGTGGCGATCCGCCGCGTGAACCTCGGGCAGGACCCGAATTCGCCTAGCCTGTTGAGCGCGTTGCCCAAGGGGCGCTACACGCTGCTGCCGAACAGCGCCGGCTGCTACACTGCCGACGACGCGATCCGCACGCTGCGCCTGGCGCGCGAGCTGCTGGACGACCATCGCCTCGTGAAGCTCGAGGTGCTGGGCGACCCGCAGAACCTCTATCCGAACGTCAAGGAAACGCTGAAGGCCGCCGAAGTGCTGGTCGGCGAGGGCTTCGACGTGATGGTGTACACCTCGGACGATCCGATCATCGCGAAGGAACTCGAGGCGATCGGCTGCTGCGCGATCATGCCGCTGGCGAGCCTGATCGGCTCCGGGATGGGGATTCTCAACCCGTGGAATCTGCAACTGATCATCGAGCAGAGCAAGGTGCCGGTGCTGGTCGACGCCGGCGTGGGCACCGCGTCCGATGCGGCAATCGCGATGGAGCTCGGTTGCGATGGTGTGCTGATGAATACCGCGATCGCCGCCGCCCGGGACCCAATACGGATGGCGCGCGCGATGAAATTGGGGGTCGAGGCCGGGCGTGAAGCCTATCTGGCCGGCCGGATGCCTAAACGTTTTTACAGTGCGACACCCAGTTCGCCGAGCGAGGGGGTGATTTCTTCGCGTAAGTCCTGATGCGCAAACCGCACAGTTGGCTTGCCAATTCGGTTGCAGGGTTTTCTATTCCTGCACAACTTGCTAGAATATTGCTTTTAGAGTTCAAAGCTCTACAGAAATTTAAGGATTTTTGCCAATGCCGAACATTCGCGTCAAAGAGAACGAGCCGTTTGAAGTCGCCATGCGTCGCTTCAAGCGCGCCGTGGAAAAAACCGGTCTGCTGACCGAGCTGCGCGCCCGTGAGTTCTACGAGAAGCCGACCACCGAGCGTAAGCGCAAAGCCGCTGCCGCCGTGAAGCGCCACTTCAAGCGCCTGCGCAGCCAGATGCTGCCGCCGAAGCTCTACTAAGAACTTCGCGTCAGGCGTGAATCCAAGACCGCAGGCACCGTCCTGCGGTCTTGGCTTTTGTGCAAGGGCGCTCTCGCGCCCGCCCCCTTCCTTCCGACCCGTATCGAGAAAGACGTCCATGAGTCTCAAGACCCGCATCAGCGACGACATGAAAGCCGCCATGAAGGCCAAGGACGGCGCACGCCTGTCGACCATTCGCCTTCTGATGGCCGCGATCAAGCAGAAGGAGGTCGACGAACGGGTCGAGCTCGACGACGTCGGCATCGTGGCGGTGATCGACAAGATGCAGAAGCAGCGCCGCGATTCGGTCACGCAGTATGAGTCGGGCGGTCGCCAGGATCTGGCCGACAAAGAGCGCGCCGAGATGGAAGTCCTGGCCGCTTACCTGCCGCAACCCCTGAGCGAACAAGAGATCGCCGCGCTGATCGACGCTGCGGTCGCCGAGAGCGGTGCCGCTGGCGTCGCCGACATGGGTAAGGTGATGGCGCTGGTGAAGCCGCAGATGGCTGGTCGCGCCGACATGGGCAAGGTCTCTGCGGCGATCAAGGCCCGTCTTGCCGGTTAAGCCGCGCGGATGATTCCGCAGGATTTCATCGACCAGCTGTTGTCCCGCGTCGACATCGTCGACGTGGTGGACCGTTACGTCCCGCTGAAAAAGGCCGGCCAGAACTATCTGGCCTGCTGCCCCTTCCACAAGGAAAAATCGCCCTCATTTACCGTGAGTCCTTCGAAGCAGTTCTATCACTGCTTCGGTTGCGGCGCGCACGGCTCGGCGATCGGCTTCGTGATGGAGTACCAGGGGCTGAGCTTCGTCGAATCGGTGCGGATGTTGGCCGAGCAGATGAGCATGCCGGTGCCCGAGGTGCGCTCGGCCAACCCCGAGGCGACGCGCGCCGCGCGCGAGCGTGCGGTCAGTCTCGAGGACCTGCTCGACCGTGCCGCGCAGTTCTACCGTCAGCAGTTGAAAACCGCACCGGTCGCAATCACCTACCTCAAGGGGCGCGGTCTGACCGGCGAGGTCGCCGCACGCTTCGGCCTCGGCTACGCGCCAGCCGGCTGGCAAGGCTTGGCCGAGGTCTTTACCGACTACCAGGACGCTCGCCTCGAAGAGGTCGGCCTAGTGATCGCGAACGACGAGGGTAAGCGCTACGACCGCTTCCGCGAGCGGGTGATGTTCCCGATCCGCAACCAGCGCGGCGCGATCATCGGCTTCGGCGGGCGCGTGCTCGGCAAGGGCGAGCCCAAGTACCTGAACTCGCCCGAGACGCCGCTTTTCGAAAAAGGGCGCGAACTCTACGGCCTGTACGAGGCGCGCCAGGCGATCCGCGATAAGAACCGCGTACTGGTCGTCGAAGGCTATATGGACGTGGTCGCGCTGGCGCAGTACGGCGTCGGCTACGTGGTGGCGACGCTCGGCACCGCGACGACCGGCGAGCATGTGCGCAAGCTGCTTAGACACGCCGACGACGTCTATTTCTGCTTCGACGGCGACGCGGCCGGACAGAAGGCGGCGTGGCGGGCGCTGGAAAACAGCCTGCCTTTCCTCGTCGACGGCAAGGCGCTGCACTTCCTGTTTCTGCCGACCGAGCACGACCCCGACAGCTTCGTGCGCGAATTCGGCGCCGAACGCTTCGAGGAAAGATTGCTGGCCGATAGTCTGCCGCTGTCGGTGTATTTCACGCAGGAACTGACGCGCCGCGTCGACATGGAATCGCCCGAGGGGCGCGCCCACCTGGTCAAGCTCGCATCGCCGCTCCTGGCGCAGATCGCCGCGCCGGCGCTCGGGTTGATCGTGAAGAAAAGGTTGGCCGAGCTCGCCGGCGTCACGCTCGACGAACTCGACCTCTTGACCGGGCAAGGCCGCCCGGAGGCGCCGCGTGGCCGGCGCGAGTACAAGCTGCCGGAGAAATCGCAGCGGCGCGATGTGACGCCCATCGTGCGGCGCCAGATCCGCTGGTTGCTGATGAACCCGACCTGGGCGGTCGACGTCGCGATTCCCGACAGCGTGCCGTTCACCGATGAGGCGGCGTGTTTCGCGATGCTGGCAGAGAGGCTGCAGGGCTACGAGATTGCCCCGTCGACCGGGCAGCTGGTGGAGAGCCTACGCGACACGCCTTACCACGCGTTGATCGACAGCATCCTGAATCACGCGCTCAAGGAAGCGAGCGAGTTCGCCGAGCCGGATGAGGCCGACCGCGAAGGGTTTCGCGAAGGCGTGGCAAGGCTGTGGCGCGCGTTGAACGATGCGCAGCTAGATGAGTTAAAACTGAAGAGTCAACACGAAGGTCTAAGCCCGGAAGAGAAGCGATTGCTCTGGGCACTGTTGCTGAGCCGCGCCCAAGCCGGCGGCCCGGCAGGCAGCTGATTTTGTGGTATAATTGAGTGTTTTTTCGGCTTTTTTTCGAGCAGGAATCGAAATGGCGGCTTCCCCCGAGCACAACAAGGATTCGCAAGACAAGGACCAAGCTCCCGAAATGAGCCTGGAAGAGCAGCGACGTCGTTTGCGTCAGCTGATCGCCTTGGGCAAAGAGCGTGGGTATCTTACCTTCGCCGAAATCAACGACCATCTTCCCGAAGACGTGTCGGACGCAGAACAGATCGAGAACATCGTCACGATGATCGCCGGTCTGGGCATCCAGGTGTGCGAAGAAGCCCCCGATGCCGAGGCGCTCTTGATGTCGGACGCGACGCCGACCGTCGCCGACGAGGACGCGGTCGAAGAGGCCGAGGCGGCGCTGTCGGCGGCCGACGCCGACTTCGGTCGCACCACCGACCCGGTGCGCATGTATATGCGCGAGATGGGCACGGTCGAGCTCCTCACCCGCGAGGGCGAGATCGAGATCGCCAAGCGCATCGAGGAAGGCCTGAAGAACATGATCCAGGCCATCTCGGCCTGTCCGGGGATCATTTCCGGCGTGCTGGCGCTGGTCGAGCGGATCGAGAACGAAGAGATCCGCGTCGACGAGGTGATCGACGGGCTGATCGACCCTGACGCCGACTCGGTGCCGGAAGCCGAGTTCGCCGAGCCGGCCGTCGAGGAAGAGCTGCCCGAAGAGGAAGCCGAGGAAGAGGCCGAGGACGACGAAGCCGCCGCCGAGGCCGCTAACAACGCGAACCTCCAAGAACTCAAGCGCCAGGTGCTCGAGCACTTCGCCGGCGTGCGCGCACTGTTCGATCAGTTGCTCGCAGTGCTGGAAAAGCACGGCACCGGTCACAAGCAGTATGTCGAACTGCAAGAAGCGATCACCGCCGAATTCATGAAGGTGCGTTTCTCGACGCGGCAGATCGAAAGTCTGTGCGAAAGCCTGCGCTCGCAAGTCGAGGAGGTGCGCCGCTACGAGCGCACGATCCAGGACATCTGCGTGACGCGTGTGCGCATGGACCGCAATCACTTCATCTCGAGCTTCCCGGGGCACGAGATCGATACCGCCTGGGTGGTGCGCGAGATCGACGCCGGCCGGCCGTGGAGCGACGCGCTGTCGCGCTTCAAGCACGCGATCATCGAGAAGCAGACCAAGATCGACGAGATGCAGGATCGTACCCGTCTCTCGATCAAGGAGCTGAAAGAGATCAACCGTCAGATGTCGATGGGCGAATCCAAGGCTCGTCGCGCGAAGAAGGAAATGATCGAGGCCAACCTGCGCTTGGTGATCTCGATCGCGAAGAAATACACCAACCGTGGCCTGCAGTTCCTCGACCTGATCCAGGAAGGCAACATCGGCCTGATGAAGGCGGTCGACAAGTTCGAATACCGTCGCGGTTACAAGTTCTCGACCTATGCGACATGGTGGATCCGTCAGGCGATCACCCGCTCGATCGCCGACCAGGCGCGCACCATCCGTATTCCGGTGCACATGATCGAGACGATCAATAAGATGAACCGGATCAGCCGCCAGATCCTGCAGGAATCCGGACGCGAGCCCGATCCGGCCGAGTTGGCCGAGAAGATGGAGATGCCTGAGGAGAAGATCCGCAAGATCATGAAAATCTCCAAGGAGCCGATCTCGATGGAAACGCCGATCGGCGACGACGACGACTCCCACCTTGGCGACTTCATCGAGGACTCGGTGACCGTGGCGCCGTCCGAGGCGGCAATGTATGCGTCGCTGCGCGAGGCGACCAAGGAAGTGCTCGAAACGCTGACGCCACGCGAAGCCAAGGTACTGCGCATGCGCTTCGGTATCGATATGAATACCGACCACACTCTGGAAGAAGTCGGCAAGCAGTTTGACGTGACCCGTGAACGTATCCGTCAGATCGAGGCCAAGGCGCTGCGCAAGCTGCGTCATCCGACTCGTTCCGAACGGCTGCGCAGCTTCCTCGACAACGAACCGGGCAACCAATAAGCAATAATCTGCTATCATGCCTACCCTCGGGCCTGTAGCTCAGTCGGTTAGAGCAGAGGACTCATAATCCTTTGGTCGAGGGTTCGAGCCCCTCCGGGCCCACCAGAATAAAAACGCCGGCATCTTCGTGATGCCGGCGTTTTTCGTTTCTGTTCTTGCCGCAAGCTGGTTTTAACTGCACCTGCAAAGTGGAAATCGACGGTGCCTACGTCGATAGCAAGCTCGAAGTGCTGGCCGAGCGCGAGGATCTCGCCCGCTACGTGCTCTGATCCTTGCGGCGCTGTTCTATAGAGAGAGACAAGCGACGCCCACCGTTTGGTGGGCGTTTTGCGTTGCAGGAGTGTTCAAAGCTTGACCGAGCGCGCTGCTCGGTCAAGCTGGGCCGGGGCGTAGCGGTGACGACGTTAGGCCGTTCGAGCGGCGGCTATCTGCTTATTCCGATGGTTTGACAGGAATAGGGCAGGGCTCTGCAAACGGCGGGAATAAGGTTGGCCGAGGTGTGTTGGTGGGAGCGATTAATTACCCTATATGGGTAATATGTTTTAAAACAACGTATTACTGTCTATGTTTTTAAGAACTGCCAGGAAATTGAAGTTTTTCCGTTTCCGGGTGTTGACGGTCTGGGCGGGGCTGGGTATAGTTCGCCTCCTCTGCTGCAGACGCAACCAACGAAGCGAAAGCGGCGCCGCTCTTTAAGAACATGAACAACCGATAGGTGTGAGTTTCTGGCCGAGGCGAGAAACTGGCACCAGCAAGACAAGCGATCTTCGGATCGCAAGCCTTGCGGACCAGAAAGTACGATAAGCTTAGGTTTGAACTGAAGAGTTTGATCCTGGCTCAGATTGAACGCTGGCGGCATGCTTTACACATGCAAGTCGAACGGTAGCAGGTCCTTCGGGATGCTGACGAGTGGCGAACGGGTGAGTAATGCGTCGGAACGTACCGAGTAATGGGGGATAACGCTTCGAAAGGAGTGCTAATACCGCATACGCCCTGAGGGGGAAAGTGGGGGACCGGCAACGGCCTCACGTTATTCGAGCGGCCGACGTCTGATTAGCTAGTTGGTGGGGTAAGAGCCCACCAAGGCGACGATCAGTAGCGGGTCTGAGAGGATGATCCGCCACACTGGGACTGAGACACGGCCCAGACTCCTACGGGAGGCAGCAGTGGGGAATTTTGGACAATGGGCGCAAGCCTGATCCAGCCATGCCGCGTGTCTGAAGAAGGCCTTCGGGTTGTAAAGGACTTTTGTCGGGGAGGAAATCCGCACACCTAATACGTGTGTGGGATGACAGTACCTGAAGAATAAGCACCGGCTAACTACGTGCCAGCAGCCGCGGTAATACGTAGGGTGCAAGCGTTAATCGGAATTACTGGGCGTAAAGCGTGCGCAGGCGGTTGTGTAAGTCTGATGTGAAAGCCCCGGGCTCAACCTGGGAACGGCATTGGAGACTGCACGGCTAGAGTGCGTCAGAGGGGGGTGGAATTCCGCGTGTAGCAGTGAAATGCGTAGAGATGCGGAGGAACACCGATGGCGAAGGCAGCCCCCTGGGATGACACTGACGCTCATGCACGAAAGCGTGGGGAGCAAACAGGATTAGATACCCTGGTAGTCCACGCCCTAAACGATGTCGACTAGTTGTTGGGGGTTGAAATCCCTGGTAACGCAGCTAACGCGTGAAGTCGACCGCCTGGGGAGTACGGCCGCAAGGTTAAAACTCAAAGGAATTGACGGGGGCCCGCACAAGCGGTGGATGATGTGGATTAATTCGATGCAACGCGAAGAACCTTACCTAGCCTTGACATGCTCGGAACCCTGCTGAAAGGTGGGGGTGCCCGCAAGGGAGCCGGGACACAGGTGCTGCATGGCTGTCGTCAGCTCGTGTCGTGAGATGTTGGGTTAAGTCCCGCAACGAGCGCAACCCTTGTCGTTAATTGCCATCATTCAGTTGGGCACTTTAACGAGACTGCCGGTGACAAACCGGAGGAAGGTGGGGATGACGTCAAGTCCTCATGGCCCTTATGGCTAGGGCTTCACACGTCATACAATGGTCGGTACAGAGGGTCGCCAAGCCGCGAGGTGGAGCCAATCTCATAAAGCCGATCGTAGTCCGGATTGCAGGCTGCAACTCGCCTGCATGAAGTCGGAATCGCTAGTAATCGCAGGTCAGCATACTGCGGTGAATACGTTCCCGGGCCTTGTACACACCGCCCGTCACACCATGGGAGTGGGGGATACCAGAAGTGGGTAGGCTAACCTTCGGGAGGCCGCTTACCACGGTATGCTTCATGACTGGGGTGAAGTCGTAACAAGGTAGCCGTAGGGGAACCTGCGGCTGGATCACCTCCTTTCTAGAGATAGCTGAGGCCAGGAATTCACAACCTATCGGTTGTTCTTAAAGATGCGTAGCAACTGGGTTTGTAGCTCAGCTGGTTAGAGCACCGTGTTGATAACGCGGGGGTCGTTGGTTCGAGTCCAACCAGACCCACCAGTTCTAGTTGGGGGCATAGCTCAGTTGGGAGAGCACCTGCTTTGCAAGCAGGGGGTCGTCGGTTCGATCCCGTCTGCCTCCACCATCATTCCGCAAACGAAAGCGCATGGCCAGAGGATTCTGGTTGGCGTGAGCTTTCGTTTGCGTGATTAACGCATCGATCTTTAACAAACTGTAAGCCGAAATCAATCAAAGCGGCGCGACAAACGGCGTGGTTAATTCCTTGCCGGATGAAGTGCCAACTTGGGTAGATGATTGTATCAACGGCGTGTTCTTTGAAAAGGGGAGCATGCCGCGTCGCAAACACAACCGATTAGTTCAGAAATCGTAAGGTGTCTGAAATGATAGGGTCAAGCGACTAAGTGCATCTGGTGGATGCCTTGGCGATCACAGGCGATGAAGGACGTGTAAGCCTGCGAAAAGCGCGGGGGAGCTGGCAATAGAGCTATGATCCCGCGATATCCGAATGGGGAAACCCGGCTCGAAAGAGTCACCGCTGCCTGAACACATAGGGCAGAGGGAGCGAACCCGGCGAACTGAAACATCTAAGTAGCCGGAGGAAAAGAAATCAACCGAGATTCCGTTAGTAGTGGCGAGCGAATGCGGAACAGCCAGTACGTGATAAGTAGAGTGTTAGGAGAAGGCCCTGGAAAGAGCCGCCATAGTGGGTGATAGCCCCGTATCCGAAAACAGTTTACTGGTACTAAGCGTACGAGAAGTAGGGCGGGACACGCGAAATCCTGTCTGAAGATGGGGGGACCATCCTCCAAGGCTAAATACTCGTGATCGACCGATAGTGAACCAGTACCGTGAGGGAAAGGCGAAAAGAACCCCGGGAGGGGAGTGAAATAGATCCTGAAACCGGATGCATACAAACAGTGGGAGCCCTTGAAAAATGGGGTGACTGCGTACCTTTTGTATAATGGGTCAGCGACTTACGTTCAGTAGCAAGCTTAACCGAATAGGGGAGGCGTAGGGAAACCGAGTCCGAATAGGGCGATTCAGTTGCTGGGCGTAGACCCGAAACCGAGTGATCTATCCATGGCCAGGATGAAGGTGCGGTAACACGCACTGGAGGTCCGAACCCACTAATGTTGCAAAATTAGGGGATGAGCTGTGGATAGGGGTGAAAGGCTAAACAAACTCGGAGATAGCTGGTTCTCCCCGAAAACTATTTAGGTAGTGCCTCATGTATCACTTCCGGGGGTAAAGCACTGTTATGGCTAGGGGGTCATTGCGACTTACCAAACCATGGCAAACTAAGAATACCGGAAAGTGCGAGCATGGGAGACAGACGGTGGGTGCTAACGTCCATCGTCAAGAGGGAAACAACCCAGACCGCCAGCTAAGGTCCCAAATGATCAGTTAAGTGGTAAACGAGGTGGGAAGGCCTAGACAGCTAGGATGTTGGCTTAGAAGCAGCCATCATTTAAAGAAAGCGTAATAGCTCACTAGTCGAGTCGTCCTGCGCGGAAGATGTAACGGGGCTCAAACTGATAACCGAAGCTGCGGATCTAGACGTCGTCAGTGTCGTCTAGATGGTAGGGGAGCGTTCTGTAGGCCTGTGAAGGTGGCTTGTAAAGGCTGCTGGAGGTATCAGAAGTGCGAATGCTGACATGAGTAGCGATAAAGCGGGTGAAAAGCCCGCTCGCCGAAAGCCCAAGGTTTCCTACGCAACGTTCATCGGCGTAGGGTGAGTCGGCCCCTAAGGCGAGGCTGAAAAGCGTAGTCGATGGGAAACGGGTTAAAATTCCCGTACTTTCGTATAGTGCGATGTGGGGACGGAGAAGGTTAGGTCAGCGGCCTGTTGGAATAGGTCGTTCAAGCCGGTAGGCTGGAGAGGTAGGCAAATCCGCCTCTCCTTAAGGCCGAGACGTGATAACGAGGGTCTACGGACCTGAAGTGACTGATACCACGCTTCCAGGAAAAGCCACTAAGCTTCAGCTATACGAGAACCGTACCGCAAACCGACACAGGTGGGCAGGATGAGAATTCTAAGGCGCTTGAGAGAACTCAGGAGAAGGAACTCGGCAAATTGATACCGTAACTTCGGGAGAAGGTATGCCCCTGTAGCGTGTAGTGACTTGCTCACGAAGCGCGAAGGGGTCGCAGAGAATCGGTGGCTGCGACTGTTTATTAAAAACACAGCACTGTGCCAACACGAAAGTGGACGTATACGGTGTGACGCCTGCCCGGTGCTGGAAGGTTAAGTGAAGGGGTGCAAGCTCTGGATCGAAGCCCCAGTAAACGGCGGCCGTAACTATAACGGTCCTAAGGTAGCGAAATTCCTTGTCGGGTAAGTTCCGACCCGCACGAATGGCGTAACGATGGCCACACTGTCTCCTCCTGAGACTCAGCGAAGTTGAAGTGTTTGTGAAGATGCAATCTACCCGCTGCTAGACGGAAAGACCCCGTGAACCTTTACTGTAGCTTTGCATTGGACTTTGAACAGACTTGTGTAGGATAGGTGGGAGGCTATGAAGCGCAGACGCCAGTTTGCGTGGAGCCATCCTTGAAATACCACCCTGGTGTGTTTGAGGTTCTAACCTTGGTCCGTGATCCGGATCGGGGACAGTGCATGGTAGGCAGTTTGACTGGGGCGGTCTCCTCCCAAAGTGTAACGGAGGAGTTCGAAGGTTACCTAGGTACGGTCGGAAATCGTGCTGATAGTGCAATGGCATAAGGTAGCTTAACTGCGAGACCGACAAGTCGAGCAGGTGCGAAAGCAGGACATAGTGATCCGGTGGTTCTGTATGGAAGGGCCATCGCTCAACGGATAAAAGGTACTCCGGGGATAACAGGCTGATTCCGCCCAAGAGTTCACATCGACGGCGGAGTTTGGCACCTCGATGTCGGCTCATCACATCCTGGGGCTGTAGCCGGTCCCAAGGGTATGGCTGTTCGCCATTTAAAGTGGTACGTGAGCTGGGTTTAAAACGTCGTGAGACAGTTTGGTCCCTATCTGCAGTGGGCGTTGGAAGTTTGACGGGGGCTGCTCCTAGTACGAGAGGACCGGAGTGGACGAACCTCTGGTGTACCGGTTGTCACGCCAGTGGCATCGCCGGGTAGCTAAGTTCGGAAGAGATAACCGCTGAAAGCATCTAAGCGGGAAACTCGCCTGAAGATGAGACTTCCCTGGAGGCTTGACCTCCCTGAAGAGTCGTTCGAGACCAGGACGTTGATAGGTCGGGTGTGGAAGCGCTGTGAGGCGTGAAGCTAACCGATACTAATTGCTCGTGAGGCTTGATCCTATCATTTGAGACACTTTAAGAGTGTTGTGACTGCGACGAGAGACGATCGTCACCCAAGAATTTGATTGAACCGTGACCCCTCGGGGGCACGCTTCGGCTTACTAAGTTTGTTGACAGTTTATGTCTGGCGGCCATAGCGAGGTGGTCCCACCCCTTCCCATCCCGAACAGGACCGTGAAACGCCTCAGCGCCGATGATAGTGCAGATACCTGTGTGAAAGTAGGTCACCGCCAGACGCCCCTTACGCAACCCCCGTGCCCCTGGCACGGGGGTTTGCTGCGTTACGGCGCGCCCCCGCGTCGCTGCCGCGCCCGGCTCGGCCAAGCTGGCGGCTGCCGACGCCCCTCTCCCGCGGCCTAGCCCGTGTTCTCCGCTCTGCTCCTGGAGCCGCGGTTCCGATTCCGGCGCTATCTGAATGGTCTCGGCCAATTGTTTCGCAATAAAAAACCGGCCCCGCAGGGCCGGTGATCACAGCGAAATCAATCCTGATCAAGCCGCCGCTTGCTCCTCGCCGCCGGCTTGCTCGCCTCGCCATCGCGCGCGAGCTGATGACATGCGCGGGAGGTCTGGCCGTCGATGCCGACCGCGACGTCGCCGGCCAGCGTGACGCGGTACATCACGCGGTGTGCGTCGCCGTAGTCGTTGATCGTCAGGAGGTGCTTCACGAAGTGACCGAGCAGCAGGTGGCGTTCGCCGGTTACGGGGTGGATGCGTACCACCGGGTGTTTGGTCGACGCGAACACTTCCTTATAACGGCGTAGCGCTTCATCGGACACCAGGGGGCCGGCATTTTCCGCCGGGACGCTATTCGGGTTCTGCTATGCCATGGGCAAGTGCCCGTGCCACTTTGGTTTTGCCCGTAAATTTGTTATGGAGCCCCGATTTCTGGCGTTTTCGGTGCAATGCCGTATGCAGTCTGCGCGCTTCGGGCCCGCCACGGCAAAACTTGGCCGAGGGTGCAGCAAGGGGCGAAATATGCCAGAATCGGGGCAATTGATAGATTGAATAGGTTGTCTATGCTCGACCGGGACGGCTACCGCCCCAACGTTGGAATCATTCTCACCAACGCCCACAACGAGGTGTTCTGGGGGAAGCGGGTGCGCGAGCATTCGTGGCAGTTTCCACAAGGAGGCATCAAACCCGGCGAGAGCCCCGAAGCGGCGATGTATCGCGAGCTGCTGGAAGAAGTGGGCCTCTTGCCGCATCACGTGAAAATCCTCGGCCGCACCCGCGACTGGCTGCGCTACGACGTGCCGACGCACTGGGTGCGCCGCGAATGGCGCGGCAGCTACAAGGGCCAGAAGCAGATCTGGTTCCTGTTGCGCCTCGTCGGCCGCGATTCCGACGTCTGCCTGCGCGCCACGCACCACCCCGAGTTCGATGCCTGGCGCTGGAACGACTACTGGGCGCCGATCGACGCGGTGATCGAGTTCAAGCGCGACGTGTACGAACGTTCGCTGACCGAACTCGCGCGCTTCCTCAAGGGTGTCGAAAGCCACGGCGACTACCTCGGCCGACTTCCCGACCCGCACCGCCCAAGCAAGGACTAGCCCCATGACCGTCGCGCGCCCATGGTTGCCGTTCGGTCTGGTCGCGCTATTCGGCGCATGGTCTTTCGTCGCGCCGGCCGATAGGGGCACCTGGTGGCTCGAGTCGCTGCCGGCGCTGATCGGTCTGCCGCTGGTGCTCTGGCTGTGGCCGCGCTTCCCGTGGACGCCGCTGGCGGTGACGCTGATGGCGCTGCACGCGGCGGTGCTCCTGATGGGCGCGCGCTATACCTACGCCGAAACGCCGTTCGGTTACTGGATGCAGGACGTGCTCGGCACCGAACGCAATCCCTATGACCGGCTCGGCCACTTGATGCAGGGCTTCGCGCCGGCGCTGCTGGCGCGCGAGGTGCTGAGCCGGCGGCTGAAGCTCCGCGGTGCGTGGCTCACCTTCCTGGTGACCTGTTTCTGCCTGGCCTTGTCGTCGTCCTATGAATTGATCGAGTGGCTGGTCGCGGTGGCGCTCGGCCAGGGCGCCGACGCCTTCCTCGGCACGCAGGGCGACCCGTGGGACACTCAATGGGACATGTTCACCTGCTTCATCGGCGCCGTCCTGTCGTTGACCTTGCTCGGTCGCTGGCACAACCAACAACTCGCGCGCCTCACCGGGCGCGCTTTCTGATTTTTCCGCGATGACTCAATCCTACGACGAATCCTCGGTCCGGGTGCTCAAGGGCCTGGAGCCGGTCAAGGAACGCCCGGGCATGTATACCCGGACCACCGACCCGACGCACATCTGCCAGGAAGTGATCGACAACGCCGCCGACGAGGCGCTCGGCGGCTACGCGAAGAAGATCGCCGTCACCGTCCACCTCGACGGTTCGCTGTCGGTCGAGGACGACGGCCGCGGCATCCCGGTCGGCCTGCACCCGACCGAGAACGTGCCGGTGGTCGAACTGGTGTTCACCCGCCTGCACGCCGGCGGCAAGTTCAATAAGAAGGACGGCGGCGCCTACGCGTTCTCCGGCGGCCTGCACGGCGTCGGCGTGTCGGTGACCAACGCGCTGTCGACGCGGCTCGAGGTCGAGGTCAAGCGCGACGGCGGCGTCTACAAGCTGGCGTTCTCCGGCGGCGACGTGATCGAACCGTTGACGCGCGTCGGCGACTGCGGCGCGCGCACCAGCGGCACCCGCGTGCGCGTGTGGCCGGACGGTAAGTACTTCGAGAGCCCGCGCTACTCGATGCCCGAACTCGAACGCCTGCTGCGCGCCAAGGCGGTGCTCTTGCCCGGCGTCGCGGTGACGCTTGTGGTGGAAAAACCGGGCGGTTTGGAAGAAAAGGTCTGGCACTACCCTGACGGACTGAAGAGCTATCTGGAAGAACTGTTCGGCGGCGAAGAGCCGGTCGCGCCGGCGTTCGCTGGTGAAGCGTACATTGGCCCCGAGCACGACAGCTTCGCGCCGGGCGAGGGTGCGTCTTGGGCGCTGGCGTGGTTCGAGGACGGCGCAGGCGGCGAGAGCTACGTCAACCTGATCCCGACGCCGGCCGGCGGCACGCACGAGGCGGGCATCCGCGCCGGCGTGTTCGACGCGGTGAAGAGCTTCATCGACCATCACAACCTGCTGCCGCGCGGCGTGAAGGTGCAGGCAGAGGACGTGTGGAGCCGCGTGCGCTTCGTGCTGTCGACGCGCGTGCTCGACCCGCAGTTCCAGGGGCAGACCAAGGAGAAGCTCACCAGCCGCGACGCGCTGAAACTGGTGTCGAGCGTCAGCCGCGACCCGGTCGAATTGTGGCTGAACCAGCACGTCGAGGCCGGCAAAAGAATCGCCGAACTGGCGATCCGCCAGGCGCAGAGCCGTTTGAAGTCGGTCAAGAAGGTCGAAAAGAAGAAGGGCTCGGGCGTCGCCGTGCTGCCGGGCAAGCTGACCGACTGCGAGAGCGAGGACATCGCCCGCAACGAGCTGTTCTTGGTCGAGGGCGACTCGGCCGGCGGCTCGGCCAAGCTCGCGCGCGACAAGGAATACCAGGCGATCCTGCCCTTGCGCGGCAAGGTGCTCAACAGCTGGGAAACCGACCGCGGCCAGCTGTTCTCGAACACCGAGATCCACGACATCGCGGTCGCGATCGGCGTCGACCCGCACGGGCCGCACGACAGCCCCGACCTGTCCGGCCTGCGCTACGGCAAGATCTCGATTCTGTCCGACGCCGACGTCGACGGCTCGCACATTCAGGTACTGTTGCTGACGCTGTTCTTCAAGCATTTCCCGAAGCTGATCGACGCCGGCCACATCTACATCGCGCAGCCGCCGCTGTTCCGCGTCGACGTGCCCGGCCAGGGCAAGAGCCGCCCGCCGAAGAAGCTGTACGCGCTCGACGAGGGCGAGCTCGAAGCCATCCTCGACCGCCTGCGCGCCGAAGGCGTGCGCGAAAACGCGTGGAGCCTCAGTCGCTTCAAGGGCCTCGGCGAGATGAACCCCGAGCAGTTGAAGGACACCACCATGCACCCGGACACGCGCCGGCTGACGCAGGTGCGCGTGCGCAGCGGTGCGCTCGATTCGACGCGCGACACCTTCGTGATGCTGATGGGCAAGGGCGAGGCCGCCAGCCGCAGAAGCTGGATGGAAGCGCGCGGCAACGAGGTCGAGGCCGACATCTGAGCGACGCCTGAAGGCAGGGAGAAAGACGCGGCGTGCCGCGTCTTTCTTATTCGGGAGGGGCTCGGCCAACGTCGTAGGTCTGTGAAGGTTGGCCGAGCCTGCCCGACATCGCGCGGGACGGGGAGGACGCGACGATACGTAGGCCACTCATGGTTGGCTCGTGCCGTCGGGTATAATCGCCGCATCCCCCTCATACCGGCCGCGATCATGACCGAACTGAAGAACGACACCTTCCTGCGCGCGTTGCTCAAGCAGCCCGTCGACTACACCCCGATCTGGATGATGCGCCAGGCCGGCCGCTACCTGCCCGAGTACCGCGCCACGCGCGCGCGCGCCGGCAGCTTCATGGGCCTGTGTACCAGCCCGGATTACGCGACCGAAGTGACGTTGCAGCCGCTGGAGCGCTTCGAGCTCGACGCGGCGATCCTGTTCTCCGACATCCTGACCATCCCCGACGCGATGGGGCTCGGCCTCTACTTCGCCGACGGCGAGGGGCCGAAGTTCGAGCGTCCGTTGCGCGACGAAGCGGCGATCAAGGCGCTGGCGGTGCCGCACATCGAGGACAAGCTGCAATACGTGATCGACGCGGTGTCGTCGATCCGCAAGGCGCTCGACGGCCGCGTGCCGCTGATCGGCTTCTCCGGCAGCCCGTTCACGCTGGCCTGCTACATGATCGAGGGCGGCGGTTCGGCCGACTTCCGCCATGTGAAGGCGATGCTGTACTCGCGTCCCGACCTGTTGCATCGCATCCTCGAGATCAACGCGCTGGCGGTGACCGAATACCTGAACGCGCAGATCGAGGCCGGCGCGCAGGCGGTGCAGATCTTCGACACCTGGGGCGGCGCGCTGACGCACGCGGCCTACCGGGAATTCTCGCTGCAGTACATGCAGAAGATCGTCGCCGGCCTCAAGCGTGAGAACGAAGGGCGCAAGGTGCCGGTGATCGTGTTCACCAAGGGCGGCGGCCAGTGGCTGGAAGCCATCGCCGCGATCGGTGCCGACGCCGTGGGTCTGGACTGGACCACCGACATCGGTGCGGCGCGCGCACGCGTCGGCGACAAGGTCGCGCTGCAGGGCAACCTCGACCCGAACGCGCTGTTCGCCGAACCGGCTGCGATCGAGCGTGAAGTCGCGCGCATCCTGGCCAGCTACGGCCAGGGCAGCGGCCACGTGTTCAACCTCGGTCACGGTATCTCGCAGTTCGTGAACCCGGACCACGCCGGCGTGCTGGTCGATGCGGTGCATCGCCTGTCGCGCGATTACCACGTGGCATAAACGCCACCGCCCAACGCAAAGGCAAGCCGGACCGGCTTGCCTTTTTTGCTAGCCGAGAGTCGGGGTTGACAGCGGGGAGGCGGATTGATCTCGAAGTTATGCACAGGCGGGTAGGCCGCTCGCCTGCCTTGTCAAGCCCCGCCGCGCCGGTTTTTTGTTTTGCTGTAAACCATTGAAAAATAAGGGGGGTTAATAATTGATTAATTTTTGTGCAATCCAGCGGGAACCGCATCTGGCGCGGCTTCTTGATCTCGGCTGAGCGCTTGTCCACAAAGTTATCCACACCTTCTGTGAACAGCTGCCGCCAAGCCTTGCCCGACGGGCCTTTGCCGCGAGGGACGTCCGATGCCGAGTGAGTATCGGGTCGAGGTCGCGCTCGACGTGCCCTTGCCGGCGACCTTCACCTACCTCGCCGCCGCGGCTTTGCCGGTAGGCGCGCGCGTCGCCGTGCCGTTCGGCACGCGCCGGCTCGCCGGCATCGTGACCGGGCCGGGCGACGAATCCGCGGATACGACCAAGCTCAAGGCGGTCGACGCGGCGTTCTGCGATTTGCCGCCGCTGCCGGCCTCTTGGCTCGAACTGGTGAGCTTCACCGCCGCTTATTACCACGCGCCGATCGGCCAGGTCGCCGCGACCGCGCTGCCGACCGCCTTGCGCGGCGCCGCACCGGTACGATTGAACGATACGCGGCCGTGGCGGCTGTCGGACAAGGGGAGCTTGGCCGAGCCGCCGGCCGCACGCGCAAAGGCGCAGCGCGCGTTGTGGCAGGCTCTGTCGTGCGGCGTGCTTAGCAAAGACGCTGCGCGCGCGATCGCCGCGCAGGCGGGCAAATTGTTGGCCGGCTGGGACGCCGCCGGCTGGCTGGAACGCGTCGACACCTGCTGGCGCGACGCGCCGGTCGCGGAAGGCCCAGCGCTCACCGCCGCACAGTCGGCCGCGTTGGCTGAACTCAGGGGGACAGACGGCTTCGCCGCCTGGCTGTTGTTCGGCGTCACCGGCAGCGGCAAGACTGAGGTCTACCTGCGCTTGATCGCAGACACGTTGGCCGAGGGGCGCCAGGCGCTGGTGTTGATCCCCGAGATCAACCTGACGCCGCAGTTGCTGTCGCGCTTCGCCGCGCGCTTTCCTTCGACGCCGATCGCCGCGCTGCACAGCGGGCTGTCGGACGGCGAGCGGCTGAATGCGTGGGTCGATGCGTGGCAGGGCCGCGCCGGCATCGTGATCGGCACGCGGCTTTCGGTGTTCACGCCGCTGCCGCGCTTGGGCCTGGTCATCGTCGACGAGGAGCACGACGCGTCTTTCAAGCAGCAGGACGGCGTGCGCTACCACGCGCGCGACCTCGCGGTGTGGCGTGCCCACCAGGCCGGCGTGCCGGTGGTGCTCGGCAGCGCGACGCCCAGCCTCGAGACCTTGTACAGGGTCGAGACCGGCCGCTATCGCCAGATTTTGCTTGCCGAGCGCGCGCACGCCACTGCGAGCCTGCCCGCGGTGCGCATCCTCGACGTGCGCCGGCAAAGGTTGGCCGAGGGGCTGTCGGAGATGGCCGTGGACACGTTGAAGGCCGCGAAGCGGCGCGGCGAGCTGAGCCTGGTGTTCATCAACCGGCGCGGCTTCTCGCCGGTGCTGTCGTGCGGCGACTGCGGCTGGACCTCGGGCTGCCGCCATTGCCACGCGAAGATGGTGCTGCATCTGTCTGAGCGGCGGCTGCGCTGCCACCACTGCGGCGCGTTCGAGCCGGTACCACACGCGTGCCCGAGCTGCGGCAACGTCGACCTCAAGCCGGTCGGCCACGGCACGCAGCGCATCGAGGACGCGCTCGCGCGCATGGTGCCCGACGCGCGCGTGCTGCGCATCGACCGCGACTCGACCAGCCGCAAGGCCGCGTGGGATGAGATCTACCGCAAGGTGCACAACGGCGAGGTCGACATCCTGGTCGGCACGCAGATGCTGGCCAAGGGCCACGACTTCCCGGCGCTGTCGCGCGTGATCGTCGTCAACGCCGACGCCGGCCTCTACTCGGCCGACTACCGCGCGACCGAGCGGCTGTTCTCGGTGCTGACACAGGTCGCCGGCCGCGCCGGCCGCGCCGACGCGCCGGGCGAGGTGCTGGTGCAGACGCAGTGGCCCGACCACCCGCTGTTCGCCGCGCTCGTCGCGCACGACACGCTCGGCTACGCGAAGACCTTGTTGGCCGAGCGCGGTACTGCCGCCTTGCCGCCGATCACGCACCAGGCGATCCTGCGCGCCGACGCGCCCGACATCCGCGACGCCAGCGCCTTTCTCGAGTCGGTGCGCGACACGCTCGCGCCGCCCAAGGGCGTGACGGTGCTCGGCCCGGTGCCGGCGCTGATGGCGCGGCTGGCCGGCCGCGAGCGCGCGCAGCTGATCGTCGAATCGCCGCAACGCGCGCCGCTGCACGCCTTTCTCGACGCGTGGCGGCCCGATATCGACGCGGCAGCACGCCGAGCGGGCCGCAGCCTGCGCTGGTCGCTCGACGTCGACCCGCAGGACCTGTAGGCAACCCGCAGCACCGATAAGGACCATCATGAAACAGGGGATCGTAAGACTCCTTCTGCTGCTCGCCGCACTGCCGGCGCACGCCGCCAAGCTTGCGGCCGACGACTACGCGCTATGGCTCGCGCCGGTAGACGGCGGTGCGCCCATCGTAGAACACCGTGCCGACGCCGCGATGAGCCCGGCGTCTACGATGAAGCTCTTGACCAGCTGGGCGGCCTTGCAGACGCTCGGCCCCAACTACCGCTGGCAGACGCGTTTCGTCAGCAGTGCGCCTGTCGTCGACGGTATCTTGAAAGGCGACCTGGTCTGGGTCGGCGGCGGCGAGCCGCGCTTTCGCGCCGACGACCTCGTCGCGATGCTGCGCGAACTGAGGCGTCGCGGCGTGCGCAAGATCGCCGGCAATCTGGTGCTCGACGGCTCGGTGTTCAGCCGCGTCCCTTCGGCCGACGACTTCGACGGCGACGCCGAGCACGTGTTCACGATCCCGCCCGATGCGCACCTGACCAACCTGAAAGTCGCCTGGTTGCAGTTCTTCAACGACGGTGCCGGCATGCGTGCCGCGCTCGAGCCGGCGCTGCCGGGCGTCGTGCTCGATGCGCGCCTCGCCGACGGCGGAGACGGCGAGTGCGGCGACGTGCGAAGTCGCGTCGCTGTCCGCCACGACGACAGCCGCGTCGAAGTGTCGGGTAAATTGCCGCGCGCTTGCGACGGCGCGCAAACCTTCCTGAATCTCTTGTCGCCGGCCGACTTTGCCGGACAAAGCTTCGCCGCGCTGTGGCGTGAACTCGGCGGTGCCGGGCCTCGGCGTGTGGTCGCCGGCACGGCGCCGGCGGGAGCCCGGGTGCTCGCCAGCCACGAGTCGGAGCCACTCTTCTCGGTGCTGGCGGACGTCAACAAATACAGCAACAACACGATGGCGCGCACCGTCTATTTGACGCTGGGCCGCGGGCCGGGCGACACGCCGGCCAACGCCGAGCGCGCGGTCCGGCAAAGGTTGGCCGAGGCCGGCGTGTCGGACGAGGCGCTGGTGCTGGAGAACGGCTCGGGCCTGTCGCGCCACGAGCGCTTCAGCGCCAGGCTGCTGGGCGAAGTGCTGTGCAACGGCGCGCGCGGGCCGTGGTACCCAGAACTGGCGGCCAGCCTGCCGATCGCCGGCGAGGACGGCACGCTGAAGAAACGACTGAAGGACTGGGGGCCGCGGCTGCGGCTGAAGACCGGCACGCTCTCCAAGGTGCGCGCGCTGGCCGGCTACTATCAGGCTCTCGACGGGCGGCGCTACGCGCTGGTCGCCTTTGTCAACGGCACGAGTGTTGCCGAGACGAACGGCGCGATCGACGACCTGATCGGCGACGCGCTCGCGCGGCTACCGCGTTAAACCGTCCATCGAACCCGGCTCTTTGAATCGGCCCGGTTGAATCCGGCCGGCTCCGGCCCGATATACTGCTACATCGAATTGCAAAATAGGTTCCGGATGAAACCCGTCAAGATGTACACCACGCTGGTCTGCCCCTACTGCCAGATGGCCAAGCGCCTCTTGGCGCAGAAGGGGGTGACCGAGATCGAGGAGGTCCGCGTCGACCTCGACCCGGAAGTCCGCCAGGCCATGATGGCGCTGACCGGCCGGCGCACCGTGCCGCAGATCTTCATCGGCGACACGCACGTCGGCGGCTTCGACGACCTGTCGGCGCTGAACCACGCCGGCAAACTCGACCCGCTGCTCGCCGACTGAGCGGCCGGGCTCTTTCTAGCCGGGCGTCGCTGTGCGATGATGCCCGTCATATTTCTAACGACGCCCCGCGTTCGGCGGGGGTTTTTTTGCGAGACAGAAGCATGAGCGATCAACAAGAAGTGCAGCCGGTATTCTCCATCGAGAAAATCTACGTGAAAGACCTGTCGCTCGAGATCCCGCACGCGCCGCAGATCTTCCTCGAGCAGGGCACGCCGGACATCGACATGCAGCTGTCGTCCGAAGGCAAGCCGATCGATGAGGGCTTTGTCGAGGTCACGCTGACCGTGACCGTGACCGCCAAGCTCGAGGACGGCAAGACGATGTTCCTCGCCGAAGTCGCGCAGGCCGGCATCTTCCAGATCCGCAACGTGCCGGAAGAGGACGTCGAGCCGATCATCGGCGTCGCCTGCCCGAACATCCTGTTCCCGTACGCGCGCGAGACCGTGTCGAGCCTGGTGAACCGCGCCGGCTTCCCGCCGGTGCTGCTCGCGCCGATCAACTTCGAAGCGCTGTACCTGCAGCAGCGCGCCGAAACCGCCCAGGCCTAAGCCATGCGTCCGCTTGTCGTCGCGCTCGCGCTGGCGGCGGGGCTTACGAGCCTCTGCGCGCAGGCGCTCGAATTCCGTTCGGTCAAGGAGACCGGGGTGGCGCTCTACGAAGCGCCGGCGCTGAATGCGAATAAGCTCTTTCTCGTCAGCCGCTACTACCCGGTCGAAGTGTTGTCTGCGCAGAAGGAATGGGCGCGCGTACGCGACGCGACCGGCGGTATCGCGTGGATCCCGGCCTCCGCGCTGTCGAACCAGCGCTGGCTGCTCGTCACCGCCGAGCGCGCCGAGGTGCGCGCGGGCGCGTCGGATTCCGCCGCGCTGCGCTTTGCCGTGCCGCGCGACGGCGTGCTCGAGCTCACCGAGCCGCCGAAAGCCGGCTGGGTGAAGGTGCGCCACCGCGACGGCAGCGAAGGCTACGCCCGCATCGCCGACCTGTGGGGGCTGTGAGATGAGGATCGCCGTACTGGGGGCTGGCGCCTGGGGCACGGCGCTCGCCATCGCCTACGCGGCCGATCACGAGGTCACGCTGTGGGCGAGGAGCGCCCAGCAGGTCGCCGACATGGCGCGGGACTGCGAGAACGCGCGCTACCTGCCGGGTGTGCTGCTGCCGGCGTCGCTGTCGATGACGGCGGACCTGTCCTTGGCGGTGGCCGACGCCGAGCTGCTGCTGGTGGTGACGCCGATCGCCGGCCTGAGGCCGACGCTGAAGGCGCTCGCCGCGCTCGGCCAACCCTTGCCGCCGCTGTTGTGGGCGTGCAAGGGCTTCGAGGCCGGCTCCAGCCTGCTGCCGCACCAGGTGGTCGCCGAGGAACTGCCCGACCTGCCGGCGTGCGGCGCGCTGTCCGGCCCGAGCTTCGCGCAGGAAGTCGCGCAGGGCCTGCCCAGCGCGGTCACGCTGGCGTCGGAAGACGCCGACTTCGCGCGCCGCACCGCGCTCGCGCTCAACAGCACCCGACTGCGCCTGTACGCCAACGACGACCTCGTCGGCGTCGAGGTCGGCGGCGCGGTGAAGAACGTGATGGCGATCGCCACCGGCGTCGCCGACGGCCTCGGCTTCGGCATGAACGCGCGCGCGGCGCTGATCACGCGCGGCTTGGCCGAGATCAGCCGGCTGGCGGTCGCGCTCGGCGGCAGTTCGCAGACGATGATGGGGCTGGCCGGTACCGGCGATCTGATCCTGACCTGCACCGGCGCGCTGTCGCGCAACCGCCAGGTCGGCCTGAAGTTGGCCGAGGGCAAGTCGCTGCCGGTGATTCTGGAAGAACTCGGCCACGTCGCCGAGGGCGTGCCGACCGCGCGCGAGGTGCTGACGATGGCCGAAAGGCTCGAGGTCGACATGCCGATCACCGCCGCGGTGTGCGACCTGCTCTACCACGGCGCGAGCCCGCAGAAGGTCGTCGAGGACCTGATGGGCCGCGCGCCGAAGTCCGAGGCCGGCGAACGCCTCGCCTGACGCTGGATTGATCGAACGAGAAACGGGCGGCCTATCGGCAGCCCGTTTTGTTTTTGGGATAGCTATTCGGCGGGCAGCGCGGGGAACAGATTGCTCATCGCGACCTCGACCGCCAGCCAGTCGAAGCCGTCGCGCGTATCGGCCAACCTCTCCGCATAGACGACGCGGTCTTTGCCGTCGCCGACGATCAGCGCCGGCGCGGTGAAGCCCGCCAGAGGGTAGTCGGAGATCATCACGCCGTACTGGCGGTGGAAGTCGCGTCCGCGCAGCGTCGACAGCAGCGTGACGCCGGGCAGGCCGTGCTCCCGGCGCGCGCGCCGCAGCGCGAAAGGCGAGTCGACGGTGACGACGATCCTGGCGAGGCTAGGCCAACGTTCTAAGTGGCGCAGCGTTTCCTGCAGCAGCTTCAGCCCGCCGTGCGCGTCTTCGTCGAGCGATAGCAGCGTGACCACGACCTTGGCCTGGCCGAGGAAGCGCTCGAGCGAGACGTCGTTCAGCGTCTCGTCGACCAGCATGAAGCTCGGCATCCAATCGCCCGTGTGCGGAAAGTCGCCGTCGACGCGCAGCTTGTCGTCGCCCTGTTGCAAGCGAAAGCCATCCATTTGCCGCCCCTTTTCGATGATCGTGTTTCTCATCGTGGCCGAGCGCGTCGGAAAAACAAGAAAAAACCGCAGCTGGGCTGCGGTTTTGTCATGGAGTGAGCGACGGGTTCAAGGATAGAACCAGAAGATGCTATAGCCGAGCGGTTTGAGCTTGCCGGTGTCGAGCCGCATCGTGATCTTGACTTCGCTGTTGCCGGCGAGGTGGCCTTGCTTGAAGTCGTCCGGCTTCAGGTAGTCCGACGCGGCGAAGCTGCGCCTGACCAGCACCTGATCGTCGTTGTCCTTCAGCGTCAGCTCCATCGCCGGGAAGGCCTGGGGGTAGCGGGCATGGTTCTTCAGCGTCGCCGACACCTGGATCAGGTTGGCGTGCTCGGGGACGAAGGCCAGTTCCGACCATTCGGTGCGGATGTATTCGGCGTCGCCCGGCCACGGCACGTCGCAGCCGATGCGGCTGCACGCGGCCTCGAGCGCCGGGCGCAGCTCCGGAACCTCGGCGGCGATGCGTGTGCGGTTGAAGTAGACGAGCTGCGCCAACAGCGCGATCAGGCCGAGGATGCCGAGCAGCGTGAAGATCAGCGTCAAGAGCACGCCGCGGTCGAGGCCCTTGTTGTCTTCCTTGTCGTCTTCGGCCGTCTGGGCCTCGTCGCGAGCGGGCAGCGCGGCGGCCATCGCTTCTTCAGCGATCGGTGCTTCCGGAGTCGCTGCAGCAGTCAGGTCTTCGATCGGCGCTTCGGACGCCGTCTGCGGCGGGGGCTCGGCTTCGACGCGCGCCGACACCGGCTCGCGCCGGTTGGAGAGCGCGTCTTTCAGCGCCTGTTCGAACACGCCGACATCGTCGTCGGGAGACGGACGCGGGTCGGTGGAGGGGACTTCGGCAGCCGCTTCCGGTTCGGCCGCGGGGGCGGCCTCGAACTCCGGCTCGGGGCTTTCGATCTCCGCCTGCTCTGCGGGCGCCTTCTCGTCGATCGGACTCCTGCCGATGGGGTCGAAATCGGGCAGCTCGAGTTCGAAGTCGTCGGACGCGCGCGGCGGCGGGGGCGGCGGAGCGAGCTCGGTCGGCGGCTCGGTCTGCGCCTCGAGCGCTTCGCGTGCGTTGAACACGTGCGCGCAGCGCCCGCAACGGACCAGCCCTTCGGCGATGGCCAATTGCGCATCGGTCACCTTGAAGCGGGTCTGGCAGCTGGGGCACTGGGTAGCGTAGCTCATACGGTCGCGCGTCGGGTTCCTGTGAGTCGGGTCCAGCCTTCGTCGAAGACCGGCGGATCCATGTCGAACCACGCCGAGTAGATGCCGGACAGCTCGGCGGCCTGGTCGGCGAGGATGCCGGACAGCACGATTTTACCACCGGTCTTTACGTGGCCGGCCAACAGTTCGCCGAGCAGGCGCAAGGGGTTGGCGAGGATGTTGGCGAGCACGACGTCGGTCTGGATCGCCGGTGCGTCGCCAGGCAGGAAGAACTCGGCGACGACGCCGTTCTGCGCGGCGTTGTCCCGGCTGGACGTGACCGCCTGTGCGTCGATGTCGACGCCGACGGCGCTCGCCGCGCCGAGCTTCAGCGCGGCGATCGCGAGGATGCCCGAGCCGCAGCCGTAGTCGAACACCGTCTCGCCGCCCTGGATGTGCGCGTCGAGCCACTGCAGGCACAGGCGCGTGGTCGGGTGGCTGCCGGTGCCGAACGCGAGGCCGGGGTCGAGCTGCAGGTTGATCGCCTGCGGGTTCGGCGTCTCGTGCCAGGTCGGCGTGATCCATAGACGGTCGGAGATGCGGATCGGGTCGAACTGGCTTTGCGTCAGCCGCACCCAGTCCTGCTCCTCGATCTTCTCGACCGTATAGCCCGGCGTCGCGGTGCCGGTGGCGAGCGCGGCCAGTCCGATCAGCGCGGCGACGTCGGCATCTTCGGCGAATAGCGCGAGGATGCGGCTCTTCTGCCACAGCTTGTCGACCGGCTCGCCCGGCTCGCCGAAGATCGGCTCTTCCTGCTCGGTGCCGGCCCACGCATCCTCGATGGCGGCCGACAGCGCGCCGGCCTCCATCAGCGCATCGGCGAGCGCCTCGGCGATACGGCTGTCGGCGTCGATACTGGCCTGTTGCCAAGCCATCACGCTTCTCCCTTCTTCATCTGCGACAGGCGCTCTTCCAGGTAGTGGATGGTGGTGCCACCCTTCTGGAAAGACGCGTCCATGAACAGTTCCTGGTGCAGCGGGATATTGGTCTTGATGCCGGTGATCGCCATCTCGGACAGCGCGACGCGCATGCGCGCCATCGCCTGCTCGCGGGTGTCGCCGTAGGAGATCAGCTTGCCGATCATCGAATCGTAGTGCGGCGGGACCGTGTAGCCCTGGTAGATGTGCGAATCGATGCGGATGCCCGGGCCGCCGGCCGGGTGGTAGCTCTCGATCTTGCCCGGACTCGGCACGAAGGTGAACGGGTCCTCGGCGTTGATCCGGCACTCCATCGAGTGGCCGCGCAGCACCACGTCGTCCTGGGTATAGCGCAACTTCTCGCCGGCGGCGATGCGGATCTGTTCCTGAACGATGTCGATGCCGGTGATCATCTCGGTCACCGGGTGTTCGACCTGCACGCGCGTGTTCATTTCGATGAAGTAGAACTCGCCGTTCTCGAACAGGAATTCGAAGGTGCCGGCGCCGCGGTAGCCGATGCGGCGGCACGCGTCGGCGCACGATTCGCCGATCTTCTTGCGCTGCGCGTCGGTGATGCCGGGCGCGGGCGCTTCCTCGATGATCTTCTGGTGGCGGCGCTGCATCGAGCAGTCGCGCTCGCCGAGGTAGATCGCGTTGCCGTATTCGTCGGCCAGCACCTGGATCTCGATGTGACGCGGATGTTCGAGGAACTTCTCCATGTACACGGTCGGGTTGCCGAACGCCGCGGCCGCCTCGGTGCGCGTCATGTTGACCGAGTTGATCAGCGCCGCCTCGGTGTGGACGACGCGCATGCCGCGACCGCCGCCGCCGCCGGCGGCCTTGATGATGACCGGGAAGCCGATCTTCTTGGCGATCTTGACGATCTGCGCCGGGTCGTCCGGCAGCGCGCCTTCCGAACCGGGCACGCAAGGCACCTTGGCCGCGATCATCGCGTTCTTGGCGGCGACCTTGTCGCCCATCTCGCGGATGGTGTCACCGCGCGGGCCGATGAAGACGAAGCCGGACTGCTCGACGCGGTCGGCGAAGTCGGCGTTTTCCGACAGGAAGCCGTAGCCCGGGTGGATCGCCTGCGCGTCGGTGACCTCGGCGGCGGCGATGATCGCCGGCACGTGCAGATAACTTCTCAGCGACTGCGCCGGACCGATGCACACCGACTCGTCGGCGAGCTTCACATATTTGGCGTCGCGGTCGGCTTCAGAATGCACGACCACGGTCTTGATGCCCATTTCGCGGCAGGCGCGCTGGATACGCAGCGCGATTTCGCCGCGGTTGGCGATGAGGATTTTTTCAAACACAGCTTTGCTCCGGAAGGCGTACGGCAAAAGGGTGAGGGCAAGGTGGGCTGTGCCCGGGCCTTACGCCTCACCCTTCGGCCTCACGGCATCATTCGATAACGAACAGCGGCTCGCCGAATTCGACTGGCTGACCGTCTTCGACCAGCACGGCTTTCACCACGCCCGAGTGCTCGGCGGTGATCTCATTCATCAGCTTCATCGCTTCGATGATGCACAGCGTATCGCCGACCGACACGCTCTGGCCGACTTCGACGAAGGCCTTCGCGCCCGGGCTCGGGCTGAGGTAGAAGGTGCCGACCATCGGCGACTTCAGTGCGTTCTTGGTGTCGAGCGCCGGCGCGGCGGCTTCGACTGGGGCGGCCGGAGCGGCGGCCGGAGCTTGCGGCAGTTGGTAGGCGGCGGGCTGCGGAATGTAGCTGACCTGGGCGGCGGCGGACACGCGGGTGATGCGGACTTTCTCTTCGCCTTCGGTGACCTCGAGTTCGGCGATGCCGGATTCTTCGACGAGGTCGATCAGTTTCTTCAGTTTACGCAGATCCATGGTTGTCCTTTGAAAAGGTCTCTGTTCTTGTTCAGGCCTTGGCGGCCAGTACACGCAACGCATGCGCGAGCGCCAGCTCGTAGCCGTGGGCGCCCAGGCCGCAGATCACGCCGAGCGCCACGTCGGAAAAGTACGAGTGGTGGCGGAACGGTTCGCGTGCGTGCACGTTGGATAGATGAACTTCGATAAAGGGAAGCTTCACGCCGGACAGTGCGTCGCGCACGGCGACGCTGGTGTGGGTGAAGGCGGCCGGATTGATGATCACGAATTCGGTGCCGTCGTTCATCGCGGCGTGAATCCGGTCGATCAGCACGTGCTCGGCGTTGCTTTGCAGCGCGTCGAGCACGAAACCGGCGGCGCTGGCCTGTTTTTCCAGGCGCCGGTTGATGTCATCCAGCGTGTCTTTCCCGTAGTGCTGCGGTTCGCGAACGCCGAGAAGATTCAGGTTCGGGCCGTGCAGCACCAAGATTTTCCGGGTCATAAACGGCTTGCCGGTCGTTAATATGGGCGCGAGTTTGCCGTAAATGCCTGCAAGATGTCTAGCGTTTGCCGAAATTAAAACGGCCGTTGCTTATGATCGGGGAGGGGCGGATCGGGGATTTCGAGCGAATGCACTAGCATGCACGCCCTGTGCCGTAGCTGGCAAGCGTCATCGTGCAGGGGCGTCGCCGTAGCGCGGTGAGCCCGCTGAAGTCGCCGCGCGCCCGCTGCCTAAGCCACAAGGTATAATAGGCCGATTCCGCATCAAGATTCCGCCATGCAGCTCTCCGATTTCGACTACCTCCTGCCCGAAAACCTGATCGCGCAGCACCCGCCGGCCGAGCGCGGCGCGAGCCGCCTCTTGCTCGTCGACGGCGCGCAGCGCACCGACAGCACCTTCGCCTCCTTCGTCGATCAGACCCGCGCCGGCGACGTGCTGGTGTTCAACGATACGCGCGTGATCAAGGCGCGGCTGTTCGGCGAGAAGGCGTCGGGCGGCAAGGTCGAGGCGCTCGTCGAGCGCGTGCTCGACGCGCATACCGTGCTCGCACACGTCAGGGCCAGCAAGTCGCCCAAACCGGGCGGGCTGATCACCTTCGCCGGCCGCTGGCAGGCCGAGATGGTCGAGCGCGACGGCGAGCTGTTCAAGCTGCGTTTCCTTGCACAAGACAATGTGTTCGACATCCTCGAGGCGTCGGGCAGGCTGCCGCTGCCACCCTATATCGAGCGCGACACCGACCTCGACGACGATGCGCGCTACCAGACCGTCTACGCGCGAGAGCAGGGCGCGGTCGCCGCGCCGACCGCCGGCCTGCACTTCACCGACGAGACGTTGGCCGAGCTTCGCGCAAAAGGCGTGACGCTCGCCTACGTGACCTTGCATGTCGGCGCCGGCACCTTCCAGCCGGTGCGTGTAGAGAACATCGCCGAGCACAAGATGCACAGCGAGATTTATGAGATCCCGCAGGCGACCGTCGACGCGATCGCCGAAGCGAAGGCTAAAGGCGGTCGCGTGATGGCTATAGGCACCACCAGCATGCGCGCGCTCGAGTCGGCGGCGCAGCAGGGCGAGCTGAAGGCCGGCCGAGGCGAGACCGACATCTTCATCACGCCGGGTTACCGCTTCCGCGTGGTCGACCGCCTGCTGACCAACTTCCACCTGCCGAAGTCGACGCTGTTGATGCTGGTATCGGCGTTCGCCGGCTACGACAATATCCGCGCGGCCTATCAGCATGCCGTGAAACACGAATACCGCTTCTTCAGCTACGGCGACGCGATGCTGCTCGAGCGCGAACAAGGAGACGCCCGATGTCCGGACTGAAACCTGATAGCCCGGTGCCGACCGAGATCCAGCTGCATTCGCAGTCGAAGATCCTCGAGATCGCCTTCGAGGACGGCGCGCGCTTCGAACTGTCGTGCGAATACCTGCGCGTGTATTCGCCGTCGGCCGAGGTGCGCGGCCACGGCGTCGGCCAGGAGGTGCTGCAGGTCGGCAAGCGCGGCGTGAACATCACCGCGATCGAACCGGTCGGCCACTACGCGGTCAAGCTGGTGTTCACCGACGGCCACGATTCCGGCCTCTACAGCTGGAGCTACCTATACGAGCTGGGCGCCAAGCGCGAACAGTACTGGCAGGATTATCTGAACCGCCTGGCCGCGGCCGGCGCAGCGAGGGATTGACGCATGAGCGATCAACAGACCCATTTCGGCTTCAAGAACGTCGCCGAATCGGAAAAGGCGCAGAAGGTCGCCGAGGTGTTCCACTCGGTCGCGCAGAAGTACGACGTGATGAACGACCTGATGTCGGGCGGCATGCACCGCGTGTGGAAGCACTTCACGCTGAACACCGCCGGCGTGAAGCCGGGCGACAAGGTGCTCGACATCGCCGGCGGCACCGGCGACCTGTCGCGAGGCTGGGCCCGCCGCGCCGGCAAGACCGGCGAAGTGTGGCTGACCGACATCAACAGCTCGATGCTGACCGTCGGCCGCGACCGCTTGCTCGACGAGGGGCTCGTGCTGCCGGTGTCGCTCGCCGACGCCGAGAAGCTGCCATTCCCGGACAACTACTTCAACCTGGTGTCGGTCGCCTTCGGCTTGCGCAACATGACGCACAAGGACGCGGCGCTCAAGGAGATGTACCGCGTGCTCAAGCCGGGCGGCAAGCTCTTGGTGCTCGAATTCTCCAAGGTGTGGAAGCCGCTGTCGCCGTTCTACGACCTGTATTCGTTCAAGGCGCTGCCGATCATGGGCAAGCTGGTCGCGAATGATGCGGAAAGCTACCAGTACCTGGCCGAATCGATCCGCATGCACCCGGACCAGGAGACGCTCAAAGCCATGATGCAGGACGCCGGCTTCGGCAAGGTCGACTACCACAATCTGTCTGCCGGCGTGGTCGCGCTGCACAAGGGCTACAAGTTCTAAGACCTCAAGTTCACAGTCAGCAAGGGGAAGTGCGATGGACGGTATCCAGCATTTCGGCGCCTTTGTCGCCGCCAGCGTGATGCTCAACCTGATTCCGGGGCCGGACACGCTGTTCATCCTCGGGCAGAGCGTCAGCCGCGGCCGCCGCGCCGGCCTGCTGTCGGCGCTCGGCATCGGCGCGGGCGCGCTGTCGCACACCTTCCTCGCCACGGCCGGGCTGTCGGCGGTGCTCGCGACCTCGGCGCTGGCGTTCGAGGTCGTCAAGATCGTCGGCGCGCTGTACCTCGTGTGGCTCGGTATCCAGAGTCTCCGGGCCGGGCGCTCAAGGTTGGCCGAGCCCGGCCTGGCGCCCGTTCTGTCCGGCGTCGCGCTGTTCCGCCAGGCCTGGCTGACCAACCTGTTGAACCCCAAGGTCGCGCTGTTCTTTCTCGCCTTCCTGCCGCAGTTCGTCGCGCCGGGCGCCGGTGGGCTGCCCTTCCTGCTGCTCGGCCTGACTTTCGTCGCGACCGGCACGCTGTGGTGCCTGGTGATCGCGCTGGCCGCGTCGAAGTTCGGCGCCTGGCTGCGCGGCAGCGGCGGGGTAGGCGCTTGGCTCGACCGCGCCTGCGGCGCGCTCTTTATCGGCCTTGGCGCCCAACTGCTGCTGTCGCGCTCGAGCGCGGCCTAATGACGGATAACGCGATGCGCCTCTCGATTGCCGTGTTCAACCACCTGATCAACCAGCACCCGGTGCTGCGCGCCGAACTCGCCACCCGCGCCGGCCGGCGTGTGGCGGTCCGCCTGCCTCCGCTGTCGGTCGAGGGCGTGATCACCGAGGAGGGCTGGCTTGCCGCCTGCGAGGGCGAACCCGAGGCGACGGTGCGCCTGAAGCACGGCGCAGCGATCTCGACGCTGACCGGCCGCGAGCCGGCGCTGTCCGACGTGCTGCTCGAAGGCGACGCCGAGCTCGCGAGCCTGGTCGCGCGCGTGATCGCGAAGCTGAAGTGGGATGCGACTGAAGACGCGTCGCGCCTCGTCGGCGACGCCGCCGCACACCGGCTCGAGACCGTCGTCAAGGGCGTGCTCGGCTTCAAGGGCGCGGTCGGCTGGCGTCTGGCCGAGAACTGGCTAGAACACCTGCGCGAAGAAGCGCCGCTGCTCGCGAAAAAGCACGACGTGAACCGCTTCGTCGCCGAGGTCGATGCGCTGCGCGACGACATCGAACGTTGCGACAAACGCCTCGCCCGGCTCGAAGCCGCCTGCCAAGCCCCAATCGAAAAGGGCGACTGACCCCGAATGCGCCTCACCCGTTTTATCAAGATCGCGTCCACCTTCTACCGTTATGGTCTCGACGAATTCTTCGAGGATCGTCCGCGCCTGCGTCTGATCCACGGCCTGATGACGCTGGTGCCGGTGCCGCGCGACCTCGGCCAACCCTTGCCGGTGCGCGTGCGCCTCGCGCTCGAATCGCTCGGTCCGATCTTCGTCAAGTTCGGCCAGGTGCTGTCGACGCGGCGCGACCTGCTGCCGGCCGACTACGCCGACGAACTCGCACGCCTGCAGGACAGGGTGCCGCCTTTCCCCGGCGAGGACGCCAAGCGTGTGATCGAGCAAAGCCTCGGCCAACCCTTGGACGCGCTCTACGCCGAATTCAACCTCAAGCCGGTCGCGAGCGCGTCGGTGGCGCAGGTGCACTACGCGCGGCTTAAGAACGCCGATGGTTCGCCCGGCCACGAGGTCGCGGTGAAAGTCTTGCGACCAGGCATCGCGCCGGTGATAGCCCAGGACCTCGCGCTGATGAGGACGCTGGCCGGCCTCGTCGAGCGCTACCTGCCCGACGGCAAGCGCTTGAAGCCGCGCGAGGTGGTCGCCGAATTCGACCGCCACCTGCACGACGAGCTCGACCTGATGCACGAGGCGGGCAACGCGTCGCAACTGAGGCGCAACTTCGTCGGCTCCGACCAGCTGATCGTGCCCGAGGTCTACTTCGACCTGTGCAGCCGGCAGGTGATGACGATGGAGTGGATGCGCGGCATCCCGGTGTCGCAGATCGATGCGCTCAAAAACGCCGGCGTCGACCTGAAAAAGCTTAGCCGCTTCGGCGTCGAGATCTTCTTCACCCAGGTGTTCCGCCACGGCTTCTTCCACGCCGACATGCACCCGGGCAACATCTTCGTCGCGCCCGACGGCCGCTATATCGCGCTCGACTTCGGCATCGTCGGATCGCTGACCGAGCTCGACAAGCACTACCTGGCGGTCAACTTCCTCGCGTTCTTCAACCGCGACTACCTGCGCGTCGCGACCGCGCACATCGAATCGGGCTGGGTGCCGAAGGACACGCGCGCCGAGGAGCTCGAAGCGGCGGTGCGCACCGTGTGCGAGCCGATCTTCGAAAAACCGTTGAGCCAGATCTCGTTCGGCCTGGTGCTGCTGCGCCTGTTCGAGACCAGCCGGCGCTTCAACGTCGAGATCCAGCCGCAGCTGGTGTTGCTGCAGAAGACGCTGCTCAATATCGAGGGCCTCGGCCGCCAGCTCGATCCGGATCTGGATCTGTGGGCGACCGCCAAACCCTTCCTCGTCAAATGGATGAACGAGCAGGTCGGATGGCGCGGTCTCATCAAGACCCTCAAGAACGAGGCGCCGAACTGGGCGACCACCTTGCCGGCGCTGCCGAGGAAGATCAACGAGGCGCTGTCGGCCAAGCACGCCGAGCTGTTGATCACCGGTTACACGCACCTGATGCGCGAACAGAAGCGGCAGAACTTCCTCTTGGGCGTGATCGCGATCCTGCTGGTCGGCTTGCTGTTCTGGCGCTGACGTTTCGCGCTCAAGCAAAAAGGTTGGCCGAGCCCCGCAAGAGGCTCGGCCAACCTTTTTTGACAGCGCCGCGCGCGCTCAGGTGAACAGTACGGCGATCACCTTGCGGTCCTCGGCCATCAGGATGTTAAAGGTGCGGCACGCGGCCTGCGTGTCCATCACCTCGACGCCGACGCCGCGGTTGGTCAGCGCGGCGGTCAGGCGCGGGTGCGGGAAGCGGATCGTCTTGCCGCTGCCGAACAGCACGACCTCGGGCGCCATGTCGGCGACGAGGGCGAAGTGCCCGGCTTCGAGCGCGTCGAACGCGCCGACCGGCCAGGCGGTGACGCTGTCGGCGGTGACGACGAGGTTGCCCTCGAAGCGTTCGTCGTTGATCAGCACGAAGCCGTCTCCGTAGCCGGTGAACAGATTGCCGTTGTTCTTCGATTGATGCAGTTTCATGGGGCGGGATCTCGCTTGGGGTGGGCTGGCGCCGCCGGCTTCACGCCCGTGCAGCGCACCACAGATTCGGATAGGATTATACCTTCCCCGGCGCGCACGCGGCCCGTGTCTGCCAGGACTCAAGCAAGACAAGAATCGGACATCAACCTTAGAGAGCCGCGCCCAGCGCGTCGACAAAGAATCGGTACAGCCCAGCATGCAGCCCGTTCACAAATCGCAGAAACTCGCCAAAGTCTGTTACGACATCCGCGGACCAGTGCTCGAGCACGCGAAGGCGATGGAGGAAGAAGGCCATCGCATCATCAAGCTCAACATCGGCAATCCGGCGCCGTTCGGCTTCTTTGCCCCCGATGAAATCATCGAGGACATGATCGCCAATCTGCAGAACGCGTCGGGCTACACCGATTCGAAGGGCCTGTTCTCGGCGCGCAAGGCGATCATGCACTACGCACAGGAGAAGCAGCTGCCCGGCGTCGGCATGGACGACATCTACATCGGCAACGGCGTGTCCGAGCTGATCGTGATGGCGATGCAGGCCTTGCTCGACAACGGCGACGAGGTGCTGGTGCCGGCGCCTGACTACCCGCTGTGGACTGCGGCGGTCAGCCTCGCCGGCGGCCGCGCGACGCACTACCTGTGCGACGAGTCGGCCGGCTGGCTGCCCGACCTCGACGATATCCGCGCCAAGATCACGCCGAACACGCGCGCCATCGTCGTCATCAACCCGAACAACCCGACCGGCGCGCTGTACCCGGACTGGATCCTCGCTGGGCTAGTCGAGATCGCGCGTACCCACCAGCTGATCGTCTACGCCGACGAGATCTACGACAAGGTGCTGTACGACGGTGCCAAGCACACGTCGATCGCGTCGCTGGCGCCCGACGTGCTGTGCGTGACCTTCAACGGCCTGTCGAAGAACTACCGCGCGTGCGGCTTCCGCGCCGGCTGGATGAGCGTGTCGGGCGAGAAGAAGCACGCGCGCGACTACATCGAGGGGCTGAACATGCTCGCGTCGATGCGCCTGTGCGCGAACGCGCCCGGCCAGTACGCGATCCAGACCGCGCTCGGCGGCTACCAGAGCATAGCCGACCTGGTCATGCCGACCGGCCGTCTCGGCCGCCAGCGCGACCTCGCGCACAAGATGCTGACCGAGATCCCGGGCGTCTCCTGCGTGAAGCCGCAAGGCGCGCTCTACCTGTTCCCGCGCCTCGACCCCGAGATGTACCCGATTGTCGACGACCAGCAGTTCATTCTTGAATTGTTGCAGCAGGAGAAGGTGCTCTTGGTGCAGGGCTCGGGCTTCAACTGGGTCGCGCCGGACCACTTCCGCGTCGTGTTCCTGCCGAACAGCGACGACCTGATCGAGGCGTTCGGCCGCATCGGCGGCTTCCTCGAGGACTACCGCCGCCGCCACGGTACGCTTTAAGGACGGCAGGCCCTGCTAGCCAGGGCCGCCCGGCGAGCCGTCAAATGGACGGCTCGCCAGGCGGTCTTGAAACTGCCAAACCATAGACGAACCAGGGAGAAATCATGAAGCCGATCCACGTTGGTCTGATCGGGGCGGGCACCGTAGGCGGCGGCACCGCCACCGTGCTCAAACGCAACGCCGCAGAAATCAGCCGCCGCGCCGGCCGCGACATCCGCCTGTTCATGGCGGCCGACCGCGACCTCGTGCGCGCGCGCGAAGTGTGCGGCGACGACGTCCTGCTCGTCGACGACGCGTTCGCCGTCGCGACCCATCCCGAAGTCGACATCGTGGTCGAGCTGATCGGCGGCGACACCATCGCCAAGGAAGTCGTGCTCAAGGCCATCGAGCACGGCAAGCACGTCGTCACCGCCAACAAGAAGCTGCTCGCCATCCACGGCAACGAGATCTTCGCGAAGGCGCAGGAAAAGGGCGTGACGGTCGCGTTCGAGGCGGCGGTCGCCGGCGGCATTCCGATCATCAAGGCGCTGCGCGAAGGCCTGTCGGCCAACCACATCGAGTGGATCGCCGGCATCATCAACGGCACGTCGAACTTCATCCTGACCGAGATGCGCGAGAAGGGCAGCGACTTCGCCGACGTGCTGGCCGAGGCGCAGCGTCTCGGCTACGCCGAAGCCGACCCGACCTTCGACGTCGAAGGCCACGACGCCGGCCACAAGCTGACCATCATGGCGGCGCTCGCGTTCGGCATCCCGATGCAGTTCGACAAGTGCTACCTCGAAGGCATCAGCAAGCTCACCGGCAAGGACATCGAGTACGCCGAGGAACTCGGCTACCGCGTGAAGCTCTTGGGCCTGACGCGCCGCACCGACAAGGGCGTCGAACTGCGCGTCCACCCGACGCTGATCCCGGAAGGCCGCCTGATCGCCAACGTCAACGGCGTGATGAACGCGGTGCTGGTCAAGGGCGACGCCGTCGGCCCTACCCTGTACTACGGCGCCGGCGCCGGCGCGCTGCCGACCGCCAGCGCGGTGGTCGCCGACATCGTCGACGTGACGCGCCTGGCGACCGCCGACCCGGAACACCGCGTGCCGCACCTGGCGTTCCAGCCGGACCAGTTGCAAGACCTGCCCATCCTGCCGATCGACGACGTCGTCAGCAGCTACTACCTGCGCATCGAAGCGGCCGACCGCACCGGCGTGCTCGCCGACATCACCCGCCTGTTGGCCGAGGAAGGCATCTCGATCGAGGCGGTGATCCAGAAAGGCGTGAACCCGGAAGAGCCGGCCGAGGTGGTGCTGCTGACCCATCGCGTAGAGGAAAAGCGCGTCAATACCGCGATCGCCGCGATCGAGGCGCTCGAGTCGGTCGTAGGCAAGGTCGTGCGCATCCGGATGGAAGAGCTCAATGGCTAAGCTGCTTGTCGCCGCGGCGCTGCTCGCCATCGTGAGCAGCACGACGTTGGCCGAACCCCTGGCCGGCCAGGGCCGCGAGATCACGCAGAAGGGGCTGTCGCTTTATTGCGTGAACAAGGCGCAGGACTCGGCCTGGGGCAAGCTGCTGGCCGGTCCGAACCCCGAGCGCGTGTGCGGCTGTACCGCCGAGAAGGTCAGCGCGTCGCTGTCGAAGGAAGACGTGATCGGCATCATCGGCGGCGAGATCAAGTTCAAGGAAGACCCGCGGCTCAAGCAGCTCCTCGAGCAGGCGGCCTTCGCCTGCCTTACTCACCGGTAAAGAAACATGCGTTACATCAGTACCCGCGGCGGCCTTGCGCCGCTGCCGTTCTCCGACACCATCCTGATGGGCCTCGCCCCGGACGGCGGCCTCGCGCTGCCGGAAAGCTATCCCAAGGTTGGCCGAGCCCAGCTCGACGCGTGGCGCAATTTCTCCTACGCCGAGCTGGCATTCGAGATCATCAGCCTGTTCGCCGACGACATCCCGGCGGCCGACCTCAAGGACATCGTCGAGCGCACCTACACCGAGGAAGTATTCGGTTCTGCCGACATCACCCCGGTCAAGCGGCTGAAAGATGGCCTCGTGATCCTCGAACTGTCCAACGGCCCGACCTTGGCGTTCAAGGACATGGCGATGCAGCTGCTCGGCAACCTGTTCGAGTACGTGCTGGACAAGAAAGGCGAGCGGCTCAACATCGTCGGCGCGACCTCGGGCGACACCGGCAGCGCCGCCGAATACGCGATGCGCGGCAAGCACAACGTCAACGTGTTCATGATGTCGCCGGCCGGCAAGATGAGCGCGTTCCAGCGCGCGCAGATGTACAGCCTGATGGACGCCAACATCCACAACATCGCGATCGAAGGCATGTTCGACGACTGCCAGGACATCGTCAAGGCGGTGCAGAACGACCACGCGTTCAAGGCCCAGTACAAGATCGGCACGGTCAACTCGATCAACTGGGCGCGCGTCGTCGCGCAGGTGGTGTACTACTTCAAGGGCTACTTCGCGGCGACCGGGAGCAACGACGAGCAAGTCAGCTTCTGCGTGCCGTCGGGCAACTTCGGCAACGTCTGCGCCGGCCACATCGCGCGCCAGATGGGCCTGCCGGTCGAGCGCCTGATCGTCGCGACCAACGAGAACGACGTGCTCGACGAATTCTTCCGCACCGGCGTCTACCGCCCGCGCACCAGCGTCGAGACCCGCATCACCTCGAGCCCGTCGATGGACATCTCCAAGGCGTCCAACTTCGAGCGCTTCGTGTTCGACCTGGTCGGCCGCGACACCGAACAGGTGCGCGCGCTGTGGGCGAAGGTCGATTCCGGTGAGGGCTTCGACCTGTCGGCCAAGTTGGCCGAGGTGCGCGAGCGCTTTGGCTTCGTGTCGAGCAAGAGCACGCACGAAGACCGTCTCGATACCATCCGCAAGGTCGATCGTGAAGACGGCGTCGTGGTCGACACGCACACCGCCGACGGCATCAAGGTCGCGCGCGAAGTGCGCCGCGCCGGCGAGACCGTCGTCTGCCTCGAGACCGCGCTGCCGGCCAAGTTCGCCGAGACCATCGTAGAGGCGCTCGGCAAACAGCCGCCGCGTCCGGCCGGCTTCGACGGCATCGAGGATCTGCCGCAGAAGGTGACCGAATTCGGCGCCAATGCCGCCGATGACGTGAAAAGCTATATCGCCAAGGCGCTGGCTTGATGCCGACAGGCTCGGCCAAGCGGGTGTGGCGAAACGGCCGCTCGTAAAGAGCGGCCGTTTTTCATGGCGGCAGAAGCGCCGTAGAATGGCCGGCATGAAGATTTCGCGATACCTGGCACTGGCCTTTCTTAGCGCCGGCGCGGCGCACGCCGCTGCGGCGGGCGGCTGGGCTTCGCTCGAGGCGCCGGTTCGCGCCTTTCTCGACGCCGAACTCAAGCCGCGCGGCGTGACTTACAAGCTCGTTCGCCCGAGCGGGAAACTCGACTTGCCGGCGTGTACGGCACCTGCCGCCGGCTGGCCGGCCGGCAGCGCGCAAAGCGGCAACACCTATGTCGAAGTGCGTTGCCCTGCCGCCGGCTGGCAGGTGCGTTTCCCGGTCGGCATCGATGAATCGCGCATGGGCCTGGTGACGACGCGGCGCGTAGCGGCCGGAGAGACGCTGTCGGCGTCCGACGTGCGCCTTGCCTCCTTGCCGAATCCGGCGCTCGGGCGTCAGGTGCTGAACGTCGCCGAAGCGGCGGTCGGCCAGGTCGCCCGGAGCGGTCTGCCCGAAGGCGCGTGGGTGCGCCGTTATATGCTGGCGGCGCCGAGGGCGGTGCACGCCAACCAGCCGGTGATGGTGCACGCGCTCAGCGACGGCCTCTCCGTGGCCGCTCAGGGCAAGGCGCTGGCCAACGCCGCGGTCGGCGACGAGGTGTCGGTGCGCATGCCTTCGGGGCGCCAGGTGCGCGGCGAGGTGCAGAAGGACGGCAGCGTACGTCTGGCTTTCTGAGCAAATAATTCTCAAGTTGCGCCGATTCGAACCGATAATGAACGCATAGAATTGCAGCAGAAGGTTTCGTCATGAAAATCGACAACGCAGGCAAGGCGCTCGCGAACTACTCCGGACCGGCCAAAACCGCCCCGCGCGACCACGTCAAAACCGACGGCGCCGAGCAGGAAAGCGTCGCGATCAACCCGCTGGCGAGCAAGATCGGTGCGGTCGAGCGCAGCCTCGGCGCCGAGCCGAGCTTTGACGCCGCCAAGGTCGACGCGATCAAGCAGGCGATCGCATCCGGCGAGTTCCGGGTCGACGCCGGTGCGATCGCCGACAAGCTGATCACGAGCGCGCGCGAACTGCTCGGCCGCTGAGCCATCCTCCCCATCCCTGCCGAACGCCGGCGGGGATTCGTTTTTCAGGAAGACCGCATCGATGAACGAAACCGCCGAACGCTTTGCCGAACTGTGCCGCGAGGAAATCGCCGCGCTGGCGACGCTCCTGGCGACGCTCGAGGCCGAACAGCGTGCGCTGGTCGGCCGCGAGGTGAGCGCCCTCGAAGCGTTGGCCGAGCAGAAGGCCGAACAACTGCGCGCGCTCGAAGAACCGTCGCGCGAACGCGCCGCTGTGATGCGCTCGGCCGGGCTTGTCGACGCGGCCAGCCTCAACGCCTGGCTCGCCGACAAACCGGAAGCGCTGAGCGCGTGGGAGGCGCTGGAAGTGACGCTCGCACGCACGCGTTCGGTCAACCAGGTCAACGGGCGCTTGATGGGCGATAGGCTGGAGCGGGTCGAAGAGGCCCTCGCGGTGCTCAAGAGCGCCGCAGCGGCGACGATGGGCTACGAGCGCGACGGCAGCCAGGGGCAGGTGATGTCCGGCGGGCGTCATCTCGGTTCGGCCTGAGCGCATCGCTTCATGAGCCCGCTGCACATCCCGTGCGGCGGGGATCGTCCATTCCTACAAGAAACCAGCGCCCTGCGTGAATCTCGCAGGATGCCTTGCGAGGAAAGGGACCCCGGCGCATCGGTGGGCGCGGCAGCGTCCTTGTGGTATCTTCAAGCCCGGGCCACAGAACAACCCTAAGCAACCCATGACCCTGTTATCGCTGATCGTGGCGCTGGCGCTGGAACAGTTTCGACCGCTGGGCAACCGCAACCGCGTCTGGCACCTGTTCATCCGCTACGCCAACCATCTGGAACGCACGCTCAACGCCGGCTCCAATCGTCACGGCGTCGCCGCGTGGTTTGCCGCCATCCTGCCGCCGGTGCTGGTCACCCTCGGCGTGTACTGGGCGCTTCACAAGGTCAGCCCGGCGCTGGCGCTCGCGTGGAACGTGCTGGTGCTGTACCTGACGATGGGCTTCCGCCACTTCTCGAGCGCTTTCTCCGAGATTTCGCAGGCGCTCGCCGAAGGGCGCGACCTCGACGCGCGCACCACGCTCGCGCAGTGGACCGGCCAGCCGACCGCCGAACTGTCGGTGAACGAGATCTCGCGCCTGGCGATCGAGCAGGGCGTCGTCGACAGCTACCGCCACGTGTTCGGCACCATGTTCTGGTTCGTGCTGCTGCCCGGTCCGACCGGCGCGGTGCTGTACCGGCTCGCGCTGATGCTAGGGCAGAAGTGGGGCGACCGTCAGCAGGAAGAAGACCGCTTCGGCCGCTTCGCCAGCCGTGCCGTCGCCTGGCTCGACTATCTGCCGGTACGCCTGACTGCGGCGAGCTTCGCGGTGATGGGCGATTTCGAGGACGCGGTGTACTGCTGGCGCTCGCAGGCCCGTACCTGGGGCAACTACGCCAACGGTATCCTGCTCGCCTCGGCGGCGGGCGCGATCGGCGTGAAGCTCGGCGACCCGCTGCGCCAGGACTACACGGTGAAGTTCCGCCCCGAGCTGGGTGTCGGCGACGAGGCCGACCCTAACTATCTGAAGAGCGCGGTCGGACTGGTATGGCGCACGGTGTTGCTGTGGCTGGCGCTGGTCTTTCTCATCAGCCTTGCGCAGCAGCTGGGCTGATCCTCTGCATCGATTGAATAAAATACGCGGGTGCGTCGTCCGGTTCTCGGGCTTCGCACCCGACTTTGTTGTCAGGAGTAAGACATGTCTTTTGCCGAGCTAGGCCTGACGCCCGAAATCCAACGGGCGATCGAGGAGCTGGGCTATACGCAGCCGACGCCGATCCAGGCGGCTGCGATCCCCAAGGTACTGACCGGGCGCGACTTGCTGGCCGCCGCCCAGACCGGTACCGGCAAGACCGCCGCCTTCATGCTGCCCATCCTCGAGCGGCTGAAAAAATTCGCCAACTCGAGCGCGTCGCCGGCGATGCACCCGGTGCGGGCGCTGATCCTGTCGCCGACGCGCGAACTGGCCGACCAGATCGCGGTGAACGTCGCGGCGTACACCAAATACCTGCCGATCAAGCACGTCGTCGTGTTCGGCGGCGTGAACATGGACCCGCAGACCGAAGCGCTGCGCCGTGGCGTCGAGATCGTCGTCGCGACGCCGGGCCGCCTGCTCGACCACGTGCAGCAGAAGAGCATCCACCTGAACAAGGTGGAAATGCTGGTGCTCGACGAAGCCGACCGCATGCTCGACATGGGCTTCATCAACGACATCCGCAAGATCCTCAGCCTCTTGCCCAAGCAGCGCCAGACGCTGCTGTTCTCGGCGACCTTCGCGCCCGAGATCAAGAAACTCGCCGAAGACTTCATGCGCACCCCTGAGCTCGTGCAGGTGGCGCGCCAGAACGCGACCAACGAGCAGGTCGAGCAGCATATCTACCAGGTCGACGCCGGCCGCAAGCGTCACCTCTTGTCGCACCTGATCAAGACGCGCGAGATGAGCCAGGTGATCGTGTTCTGCCGGACGAAGCAGGGCGTCGATACGCTCACGCGCGACCTGAAGCGCGACGGCCTGTCGGTCGAGGCGATCCACGGCGACAAGGCGCAGGGCGTGCGGCTCGAGACGCTGGCGTCGTTCAAGTCGGGCGAGTTGCGCGTGCTGGTCGCCACCGACGTCGCCGCGCGCGGTCTCGACGTGTCCGATCTGCCCTACGTCGTCAACTTCGAGCTGCCGAACGCACCGGAAGACTACGTGCACCGCATCGGCCGTACCGGCCGCGCCGGCGCGACCGGCGTCGCGATCTCGCTGATGGGCGAGGACGAAGGCCGACAGCTCGAGGCGATCGCCAAGCTGACGCGCCAGGCGCTCAAGCCCGAGCCGGTCGAAGGCTTCTGGCCGTCGTGGGTGCCGCGTGCGAAACCGGCGGCAGAAGCCGCACCGGCCCCGGTGCAGGCGGCGGCTCAGGCTCCGGCTCCGGCGCGCAAGAGTGCGACCAACGGCGCGCCGCGCCACCCCTCGGCCAACGCTGCGCCGGTCGGCACTTACGGCAATTCGGCGGGCGTTGCCGCAGGCTTGGCCGAGCCTGCGCCGCGGCGCGCCATCGGTCGTCCGGGCAGCCGTCGCCGCGAAGTATCGGCTCTGCTGCTGCCGCCGCGTTACAAGGTGGAATCGCCGCGCGGCGGTCGCTGATCCGCGTCGTGGTCGAATCGAAAAACGGGCAACCCATCGGGTTGCCCGTTTTGTTTGGCGCGTCGGGGGGCGACGTTGGCCGAGCCCCGGGGCCTCAGCTACGCTGAATCAGGGTGACGGCGAGCGCCGGCGCGCCGTCGGCGATCGCGAACAGACGGTCGATATTAGGGTGTTTGCCGGGGAAGGCGCGCGCGTCGTCGGTATGCTCGGCGTACAGTTCCAGTCCCTTGGTTGCGGCGGCGGCGTCGATCGCGCCGAACTCCTGGAACAGCGCGTGGTAGACCTTCACCGAACCGGCGGTGCCGGGCTGGTTGGCGAGGCGCGCGACGGCGTTGCCGGTCGCGTCGCTCAGTTCCAGCGCATCGAGATGGTCGCAGGCCGGTAGCGCGGCCAGCACGTCCTGAAAACGGGCCATGAGTCTTCTCCTTGTGGTTTTGCGGGCGCGCGGCACGGCGCGCCGATGACGAACCCCGAATGCTAACGCGAACCGCCCCGATGCGACGCATTTTTTCCCGTCCTGTCATGCCTTATCTGCTGCTCGCGGCCGTCGTCGCGGGCCTGGCCGCGCTGGGCTGGCGGCTGTGGCGCGGGCCGGAAGTGGCCGTGGTGACCGCGCGTTACCAGCCGGTGATCGAGACGGTGGTATCGACAGGCCGCGTCAGCGCGCCGGCCGAGACGCTGCTCGGGCCGACGCTGACCGCGCGCGTGATCGAGGCGCCCATCGCGGAGGGGCAGAGAGTGCGGCGCGGCACGGTGCTGTTGCGGCTCGAGTCGCAAGAGGCCGCCGCCGCCGAGGCGCAGGCCTCGGCCAACCTTGCCGCCGTTCGCGCGGCGTCGGCCGAGGCCGAGCGGCAGCTCGCGCGCCAGGAGGCGCTGTACGGCGAGGGCTTCGTCAGTCGTGCGGCACTCGACGCCGAACGGCTGCGCGCCGAGCAGGCGCGACGCCAAGTCGACGCGGCCGTCGCCGCGCTGGCCGCGAGCCGCAGCCGGCGCGAGCAATTGACGCTCGTCGCGCCCGACGACGGCGTCCTCGCGCGCCGCGACGTCGAGGCCGGCGACGTGGTGAACGCCGGGCGCGGTGTGCTCGCCTTCGTCAGCGCCGGCGATCCCGAGGTCAAGCTCGACGTCGACGAGCGCTTCCTCGCGCGGCTACGCGTCGGCCAGGACGCGCGCGTCGCGGCCGACGCCTACCCGCGCGAGCCGTTCGCGGCGACGGTGTCGCGCGTCGGCGCGCAGGTCGACCGCGACCGCGGCACGCTCGAGGTCGACCTCGCCTTGCCGGCGCCGCCCGTCTGGCTGAAGTCGGGGATGACGGTGTCGGCCGAGGTGATCGTGTCGCGCCGGCCGCGCGCGATGCTGCTGCCGTCGAGCGCGCTCGTGCGCGACGGGTCGAAGAGCGGGGTGCTGGTGGTCGACGGCGGCCGGCTCGTCTACCGCGCGGTAGAGACGGGTGATGAGAGCGACGGTCGCGTCGAGGTGAAGCATGGGTTGGCCGAGGGGACGCGCGTCGTCGTCGAACCTGAGGACCTGGCCGCCGGGCAGCGCGCGCACGCTAAGGACATGCGATGAACTTCGTCATCACGGTCGCGTTGAGGCTGATGCGCGAGGGGCGCTTCCAGACGCTGCTGATCCTCGGCGGCGTGACCATTGGCGTGGCTGTTGTCGTCTACATCACCGCCGTCGTCGGCGGTCTGCAGGCCAACATCATCGACAAGACGCTGTCGACGCAGGCGCACCTGGTGCTCAAGCCGCGCGAGGACGAGAACCGGCGGCAGGTGTCGCCGCAGCCGGGCGGCGCGGTGCTCGCCGACGTCGAAAAGCGCACGCAGCGCGAGAACACCATAGACGACTGGCAGAAGAAGCTCGCCGCGGTGCGCGCCTTGCCGGGCGTCGCCGCCGGCGCCGCGGTCGCGAGCGGACCGGGCTTCGCGAAGAAGGGCGGCGTCAGCAAGTCGGTGTCGCTGATCGGCGTCGAGCTTAACGACTACGCGCGCGTCGTGCCGCTCGAATCCAAGCGGATGGCGGGGACGATCGCGCTGCCGACCGGTTCGGCGATGGTCGGCCGCGAGCTCGCGCGCGAACTCGGCCTCGCGCCCGGCGCGCGACTGCGCCTCGTGTCGGCCACCGGCGCCGCGCAGAGCTTCACCGTCAGCGCGGTGCTCGACTTCGGCCTCAAGGACCTGAACCGGCGCTGGGTGCTCTTGCCCTTGCGCGCCGCGCAGAGTCTGTCGGGCTATCGGCTCGACGTGACCGAGCTCTATTTCAAGGCCGACGACCTGTTCGATGCCGACGCGCTCAAGGCGGGTGCCGAGCGCCTCACCGGACTCGACGCCGACAGCTGGCAGGACAACAACGCGCAGCTGGTGGTCGCTCTACGCAGCCAGAGCGCGTCGAGCACGATGATCCGCGTGTTCGTCACCTTCGCCGTCGCGCTCGGCATCGCCAGCGTCTTGGTGGTGTCGGTGGTGCAGAAGCAGCGCGAGATCGGCATCCTGCGCGCGATGGGCACGCCGGCCTCGCGCATCCGCGGCATCTTCCTGCTGCAGGGCGCGATCGTCGGCTGCGTCGGCTCCCTGCTCGGCACGGCGCTCGGCGTGGCGCTGGCGGTGTTTTTCTCGCGCATCGCGATCACGCCGGACGGCAGCCCCCTGTTCCCGGTCGTGATCACCGCCGACCTGTTTTACGTCACCGCAGGCGTCGCGACCGCGGTCGGCGTGCTGTCGGCGTTCGCGCCGGCGTGGCGCGCGTCGCGGCTCGACCCGGTCGAGGCGATCCGTCATGGCTGAGGTGCTGAATCTGGCCGGCATCCGCAAGGGCTACGGCGGCGGCGAGGCGCCGTGGGTCGAGGTGCTGCACGGCATCGACCTTTCTCTAACAGAATCCGAGTTCGTCGGGCTGATCGGGCCGTCGGGCTCGGGCAAGTCGACGCTGCTCAACATCATGGGCCTCCTCGAGCCGCCGAGCGGCGGCGAGCTGACCATCGCCGGCGAGCGCGCCGAGGCGCTCGACGACGCCGCGCGCACGAAGCTACGCAACCGCTACCTCGGCTTCGTGTTCCAGTTCCACCACCTGTTGCCGGCGTTCACCGCGTTGGAAAACGTGCTGATGCCGGTGTTCGCCGGCGAGGGAAGACTGCCTCCGGGCGCGCGTGAAAGCGCCCAAGCGCTGCTCGAACGCGTCGGGCTCTCGGCGCACGCCGGCAAGCGCCCGGTGCAGCTGTCGGGCGGCCAGCAGCAGCGCGTCGCGATCGTGCGCGCGCTCGCCAACCGGCCGCGGCTGGTGCTCGCCGACGAACCGACCGGCAACCTCGACACGCAGACCGCCGCCGACGTGTTCGCGCTGATGCGCGAGATCAACCGCGACGACGGCGTCACCTTCCTGATCGTCACGCACGACGCACGGCTGGCGTCGACCTGTACGCGCGTGCTGAACCTGGTCGATGGAAGGTTCGCCGCATCGGACGCATGAAAAAGCTCGGCCAACCTCTGAGAGGTTGGCCGAGCTTTTTGTCCTGAACGGGCAGCCTTACGGTTGCTCGCCCATCAGATAGGTCTTGCTCATGTGGCGGAAGCGCTCGTGGCTCGCCGACTTCAGCAGTTCGAACAACACCATCTCGCGCGACACGATCTGTGCGCCGGTGCCCTGCATGCGCGCGAGGCCCAGTTCGTGGTCGGTGACGCTGCGGCTGGCGACCGCGTCGGCGACGACGAACACGTCCTTGCCGGCCGCGCGCAGCTCCAGCACCGTCTGCAGCACGCACACATGCGTCTCCATGCCGCACACGATCACCTGGTCGCGCGCCATCAGGCTGTCGGGCAGACAGGCGCCGGCGACGCAGGAGAAGTGCACCTTGTCGACCACCTGCGCACCTGGCGCGGCGTCGAGCAAGGTCGGTAGCGTGTGGCCGAGGCCCTTCGGGTACTGTTCGGAGATCACCGTCGGCAGGCCGAGGTCGGCCGCGACTTCAAGCAGCCAGCGCGTGCGCGCGACTAGCCGATCGGCGTCGTGCACCGCCGGCACCAGTTTTTCCTGTACATCGATCACGAGGAGGGTGGCGCGTTCCAGTTCCATCAACATCGGCAAGACTCCATCAAGGTCGCCGCGGGCCGGCAAGGGCGCGGCGCTCGGCAAAAGAACCGGCGGCGGCCGGCGAATACAAGATTGTATTCCCGAACCGCCGCCGTCGCGATGCGTAGGCGCCAGGACGGCGCCTTGCCGTCCGCCTTATTCCTGCCCGAGCAGCTTTTGCAGTTCGCCCGACTGGAACATCTCGAACATGATGTCCGAGCCGCCGAGGAACTCGCCGTTCACGTACAGCTGCGGGATGGTCGGCCAGCTCGAGTAGTCCTTGATGCCCTGGCGGATTTCCGGGTCGGCCAGCACGTCGACGGTGACGAAGTCCTCGCGGCCACAGGCGACCAGGATCTGCACCGCGCGCGCGGAGAAGCCGCACTGCGGGAACTGGGCCGAGCCCTTCATGAACAAGACCACCGGATTGCCGGTGACGGTTTGGCGGATGGTGTCCTGCGCGCTCATCTGAAACCCTTTGCTGAATGCGGTTGAATACTTGACTGTTTCAATGGGTTATTTTAGGGGCCGGTGCGAGCTCCGGTCAAATGCCGGCGCGAGCCCCGGCCGTGTCTCAGGCCTTGCGCGTCAGCGCCGCGGCGAAGAAGCCGTCGGTGTTGTGCTTGTGCGGCGCCATCTCGAGGAAGTTGCCGGTGTCGAGCGCGATCTTGTGCTCGGCCAACAGCGTGTTCATCGGCACGAGTTCGAACTCCGGGTGCGCGTCGAGGAAGGCGTTCACCACGGCGCGGTTCTCCTGCGGCAACACGCTGCACGTCGCGTAGACGAGGCGGCCGCCGACCTTCACCAGCCGCGCGGCGCTCTCGAGGATGCTCGCCTGCATCGCGCTCAGGCGGTCGACGCTGGCCGGGCTCTGGCGGAATTTGAGGTCGGGGTTGCGGCGCAGGGTGCCCAGGCCCGAACACGGCGCGTCGACCAGCACGCGGTCGACCTTGCCGGCCAAGCGCTTGATGCGCGCGTCGTTCTCGTGCGCGATCAGCTGCGGATGCACGTTGGACAGCCCCGAGCGCGCGAGGCGCGGCTTGAGGTTGGCGAGGCGTTTTTCCGACACGTCGAACGCGTACAGGCGGCCGGTGCTCGCCATTTGCGCGCCGAGCAGCAGCGTCTTGCCGCCGGCGCCGGCGCAGAAGTCGACCACCATCTCGCCGCGGCGCGCGCCGATGATCAGGCCCAGCAGCTGGCTGCCTTCGTCCTGAATCTCGAACGCGCCCTCGAGGAACAGCGGGTGGCGGTTCAGCGCCGGTTTGCCCTTCATGCGGATGCCGATCGGCGAGAACGGCGTCGGCTCGGCTTCGAAGCCGCCGGCGCGCAGGCTCTCGAGCACCGCGTCGCGCTTCATCTTCAGCGTGTTCACGCGCAGGTCGAGCGGCGCCGATTCCATCAGGCCCTTCGCGAGCGCGCGGATGTCGTCTTCATTGTCGGTGCCGAGGCGCTCGATCACCCACGCCGGCAGTTCGGTCTGGCCGGCGAGGTCGAGTTCGGGCGCCTTGCCCTTCAGTTCGGCGATCCAGGCGAGTTCGGCCTTGCTCAGGTCGGCGTCTTCGAGCTCGCGCAGGTTCATGCCGCGCACGCGCACCAGCGTGGCGAGCGCGAGCTTGCGCGACGTCGGGTGAGGCGCGCACAGCGCGCTCATCATCGCGTGGCGGCGCAGGCAGGCGAAGGCGGTCTCGGCGATCAGGTGGCGGTCCTGCGCGCCGAGCTTGGTGTTCTCGCGAAAATAGGCGGAGAGGACGGCGTCGGCCGGGCGATCGAACGCGGTCATCCGCGTGATCACTTCGACCAGATGTTTCAATTGCGGGGCTTTGAGGCTCATGGGTCTTGTCTGTCGTTCCTAGACGGCAGGTCCCAGACGGACTTGCCGTTGATGTCGATTCGCGTGGCGTGCTGCTCGATGGTTTTCTTCTTGTCGATGCGCACGATCTTCACCGGCAGGTTGTTGAAGTCGGGCGCCAGCCAGAATTCGGTCAGCTCGCCTTCATTTTGGCTTCTGACCACCAGCACCGGGATGCCGTTCTCGTCCGGGTAGTGCGCCTGGCCGGCGAGCCTGAGCGGGTAGCGGTACACCTTGCGGCCGTTGGTGATCTGCAAGGTGTCGCCCAAGTCGGCGCCGCCGGTGATCGCCAGCTGCCAGGATAGGCTGACGAAGTCCTGCGCGCCGGGCTGCAGCTCGGTGTTTTCTCTGTCTTTGTCGCGGTCGCCGAAGTCGAGCTTGCCGTTCTGCCAGTCAAAGGCCGCGCTTTCCCGCTCGGCGTCGTCGCGCCAGGCCTGGTAGCGCTCGGGCACCAGGCCGTGCTGGCCGATCAGGCCTTCGGAGCGGTAGTGCAGTTTGGGGCCGATCATCGCGCTCGCGTACGCGTCGAGCTGGTAACGGCCGGCTTCGCGCTGCCAACGGACTTCGCCGCTGCCGGCCGACAGTCTGCCCCAATACAGCCGATAACGCACGGTGATTTGCTGCGGGAAGCGCCCGGCCGCCGCGCTCGGCGCGCCGAAATCGGGCGCCGTTTGGGCGGTTTCGGCGGTTGGAGAGGAGGCGGGGGCCGACGTGAGGACTTCGCCGCTGCTCGCCGGGGCGTCGACGGTCTGGCTGGCCGGTGCCGACGCTTTGCGGGCGACGTCGTCGGCCGGGGCGGACGCGTCGTGTCTAGGTTTTTTAGGCTTCGCCGGCTTGAGCCGGGCGGGCGCGGCTGTGTCGCTCTGGACTTCTGCCGGCGCGGCTTCGGGCGTGTCGATCCGTTGCGCTGCGAGCTTCGCCGTGATCGGCTCGAGCTTTTCGGGCGGCGTCGGCATCACGATGGCAGGCAGCCAGTCTGCGCCGCCGAGCAGCAGCGCATGCACGACGAAGGAGGCGATCAGCGCGGGAGCGAACAGGCGAAGACGGCGCATGGCGCGGATCAGTCCTCCTTGATCAAGAGGCGCTCGGCGACGGCTACGGCTTCAAGGTTGGCCGAGCCGTCGGCGGCGATGCGGATGCGGCCGTCGGCGAACCACGACACGACGCGCGGGTAGAGAACGTGTTCGAGCGTCAGCACGCGAGCGGCCAAGGTGTTCTCGGTATCGCCGGGCAGCACGCGCACCACGCCCTGCGCGAGCGTCGGGCCATGGTCGAGTTCGGCGGTCACCAGGTGCACGGTGCAGCCGGCGATCAGGCAGCCTTCGTTGATCGCGCGCTGGTGCGTGTGCAGCCCGGGGAAGGCCGGCAAGAGCGACGGGTGGATGTTGATCAGCCTTCCCGAATAGTGCGCGGTGAAGCCGGGGGTCAGGATGCGCATGAAGCCGGCGAGCACCACGAGATGGGGTTCGTAGCGGTCGATGGTTTGGGCGAGCGCGGCGTCGAACGCTTCGCGCGTGTCGAAACCCTTGTGGTCGAGCACGGCGGTTTCGACGCCGCGCTCCTTCGCCCACGCGAGGCCGGCCGCGTCGGGCCGGTTGCTGACGACCGCGGCGATGCGCGCGCCCGGGATCCGGGCGTCGACGATGGCCTGCATATTGGAGCCGCGGCCGGAAATCAGGATGACGATGTTTTTCATGATCGATGCTGGCGGTGCGTGGTGCGGGTCGACACGGGGTCTTCCCACGCCTTATAAACGAAAAGCGCTGCCGCCGCGAGGGCTGACAGCGCAATGAGGGGGCGAAGACGCGCTTTAAGCGACTTGCGTCTGGTGCTCTTCGCCGTCGCGGGCGCGGATCGCGCCAAGCCGGTAGACGGTTTCGCCGGCGGCGGCAAGCTGTTGGGTCGCGGCTTCTGCGTGCTCGGCGGCGACGATCACCACCATGCCGACGCCGCAGTTGAAGGTGCGCACCATCTCGGCGAACTCGACGTTGCCGGCGTCCTGCAGCCACTGGAACAGCTTCGGGAAGGTCCACGCCGACTTGTCGATCTGCGCGACGACGTTGTCTGGCAGCACGCGCGGCACGTTCTCGGTGATGCCGCCGCCGGTGATGTGCGCCATGCCCTTGACCGGCAGCGCAGCCATCAGCGCCAACAGCGGCTTGACGTAGATGCGCGTCGGCGCGATCACCGCTTCGCGCAGCGTCTTGTCGCCGTCGAACGGCGCGTCGAGGTCGGGTTTTGCGAGGTCGATGACCTTGCGCACCAGCGAGTAGCCGTTAGAGTGCGCGCCGTTGGACGCCAGACCGAGCACCACGTCGCCCGGGGCGATGTCGCGGCCGGTGATGACCTGCGACTTCTCGACCACGCCGACCGCGAAGCCGGCCAGGTCGTATTCGCCGACCGGGTACATGCCCGGCATCTCGGCGGTCTCGCCGCCGATCAGCGCGCAGCCGGCCTGCTCGCAGCCTTGGGCGATGCCCTTGATCACCTCGGTCGCCTGCGGGACGTTAAGCTTGCCGCACGCGAAGTAGTCGAGGAAGAACAGCGGTTCGGCGCCCTGCACCAGGATGTCGTTGACGCTCATCGCGACGAGGTCGATGCCGACGGTGTCGTGGCGGTTCCAGTCGAAGGCGAGTTTCAGCTTGGTGCCGACGCCGTCGGTGCCGGAGACGAGCACCGGCTCCTGGTACTTCTTGCTGATTTCCACCAGCGCGCCGAAGCCGCCGAGGCCGCCGAGGACTTCCGGGCGCATCGTGCGTTTGGCGAACGGTTTGATGTTTTCAACGAGCGCGTCGCCCGCGTCGATATCGACGCCGGCATCGCGGTAACTGAGGGTTTGCGTGCTCAAGGTGGACTCCGCAAAGAGCGATCGGGGGTTGAAACGCGCGGCGACGGCATGATCGTGTTCCAGACCGTCACCCCAGGGGGCGGGGGAAAGGCGCGGGTGCCGTCGCCAAGTGCCTGTATTTTAATAAACCCTGGTTTTCCCGCGTAGCCGGGAAACCCCGCGTGCGGCGTCCCCTTGCGGTTTCGCCGATTGCCCCTTGCGCGTAGAATAGCGGGCTTGACAGAAGCCTGCATCGCCCGCCGCACGGATGGATCAACTCGTTCTCAACCTCAGCCCCGAACCCTTGCCCGCTTTCGACAGCTTCGTCGCCGAGCGCAACCGCGAGGTGGTGACCGCCCTCATCGATCCGGAAGCCGAGCGCTTCCTCTACCTGTGGGGCGAGCCGGGCAGCGGCAAGACCCACCTGTTGCACGCGTGGATCGCGCACGCCGAAGCGCTGGGACGCGCGTCGATCTATCTCGACGCGCGCCAGGAGCGCCTGCCCGAGTTCGCGCGCGAAGCCAGCTACATCGCCGTCGACCACGTCGACGACCTGCACCCGGACGACCAGATCACCTTGTTCTCGATCTACAACTCGCTGAAGGAAGCCGGCGAGGGGCGCCTGTTGATGGCCGGCCGCCAGCCGCCGATGATGCTCGCGCTGCGCGACGACCTGCGCACCCGCGTCGGCTGGGGGCTGGTGTTCGAGGTGAAGCCGCTGTCCGACGACGACAAGCTCGCCGCGCTCGCGCGCCACGCCGAGACCCGCCAGCTGGCGATCCCCGAAGACGTGTTCCGCTACCTGCTTACCCACTGGCGGCGCGACCTGGCGAGCCTGGTCGACATGATCGACCTCTTGGACCGCTACTCGCTCGCGCTCAGGCGCCCGATCACCGTGCCGCTGGTGAAGAACATCCTGCAAACTACCTCGAGTCCCTCATGAACCTCGCGCTTTTCGACCTCGACAACACCCTGATCGCCGGCGATTCCGACGTGGAATGGCCGCGTTTCCTGATCAAGCAAGGCCTCTTGGACGCCGACGTCTACCACGCGCGCAACGACGCGTTCTACGAGCAGTACAAGGCCGGCACGCTCGACATCCACGAATTCCTCGAATTCGCGCTGACGCCCTTGGCGCGCTTCGACCGCCCGCGTCTCGATTCGCTGCATGCGCAGTACATGGAAGAGCACATCAGGCCGATCATCCCGCAAAAGGCGCGCGACCTGTTGGCCGCGCACGAGGCGCAGGGCGACCTCGTGATGATCATCACCGCGACCAACCGCTTCGTCACCGGCCCGATCGCGCGCGAACTCGGCGTCGAGCACCTGATCGCGGTAGAGCTCGAAGAAGACGGGAACGGCAACTACACCGGCAAGCCGCGCGGCGTGCCGAGCTTTCAGAGCGGCAAGATCACGCGCCTCGAGCAATGGTTGGCCGAGCGCGGCGAGAGCCTCGACAGCTACGACAAGGTGTTCTTCTACAGCGACTCGCGCAACGACCTGCCGCTGCTGGAAAAGGCGACCGACCCGGTCGCGGTCGACCCGGACGACGTGCTGCGCGCGACCGCCATCGAGCGCGGCTGGCCGGTGATCACGCTGCGCGATTGAGGACGACGATGGATAGACTCGAATCGTTCCTCGCGCGCGCCGAAAGCTTGCTCGCGAGGCTAGAGCCTTTGCTGCCGCCGGCACTGCCCGATCCCGACTGGCAGGCGCACGCCTTCCGCTGGCGCCGCCAGGGGCTGGCCGGCTGGCTCGGGGCGGTGCGCCGCCCGCTGATCCCCGGGTGCGAAGCATGAGCAAGATCGTCGACGTGGTCGCCGGCACACTGATAGCAGCCGACGGGCGGTTCCTCTTGGGCAGCCGTCCGGAAGGCAAGCCCTACGCCGGCTACTGGGAATTCCCCGGCGGCAAGATCGAGCCGGGCGAGACGCCGTTCGAGGCATTGCGTCGCGAGTTCCACGAGGAGCTCGGCATCGACGTGAAGGCGGCGACGCCGTGGCTGACCAAGGTCCACGTCTACGAGCACGCGACCGTGCGGCTGCGCTTTTACCGCGTGTGGAACTGGACGGGCGAGTTCGAGATGCGTGAGGGGCAGACAATCGCGTGGCAGGTGCCGGGCGAATTGACCGTCGGCCCGATGCTGCCGGCGAACGGGGCTATCCTGAAGGCGCTCGAATTGCCGGCGGTGCTGGCGATCACCTGCGCGCACGAAATCGGTGAAGAAGTCATTCTCGCAAGGTTGGCCGAGGCACCTCCCGCGGCGGTGCTGGTGCGCGAACCGGGCTATCAGATGGAGGAACTCGCGCGCTTCGTGCGTGAGGTGTCGGCGCGCGTGCGCCCGGCCGGCGGCAAGGTGTTCGCAAACGCCGATCCGGCGTGGCTCGAAGGTCTGCCTATAGACGGCGTGCACCTGAGCGAGGCGCGGCTGATGGCGATGGATGCCCGCCCCGATTTCGAATGGGTCGGCGCGTCGGTGCACGGAAGGGAAGCGAAGGAAAAGGCCGAAGCGCTCGGCGCCGATTACCTGCTGCTCGGTCACGTGAAGCCGACGCCGACGCACCCGGATAGCGCGCCGCTAGGCTGGGATGGCTTCGAATGCCGGCTCGCCGAAGGCTGCCCGCTGCCGGTGTACGCGCTCGGTGGCCTGAGCTCGGCCGACCTCGCCGACGCCTACGCGCACGGCGCGCAGGGCGTCGCGCTGATGCGGGGGGCGTGGCGATGACGCGCTCGCAACTGAAATGGGGCGCGGTCGGTCTCGCGCTGATCGCCGTCGCGGCGATCAAGTTCACGCTGATCAGTTGGTACTGGAACCAGAACGGCAAGCCTGTAGAAGCCGAGCCGCTAAACTGCGTGCCGCAGCAGGGCTGCGAGCTGCCGGGAGGCGGGCGGCTGCTGTTCACGCGCCCGCCGCGCCAGGACGCGCCGTTCGAGATCCGCGTCGACGGCGTGTCGGGCGACGCGCCGAACGCCGAGTTCACCATGCCGGTGATGGACATGGGCTTCAACCGTTACCGCTTCGTGCCCGAAGGCGACGGCTGGCGCGCGACGGTGATGCTGCCGGTGTGCGCGACCGGCGAACGCGACTGGTTGATGGCGCTCGAGGTCGAAGGCAAGCGCTACACGGTGCCGTTCAAGATGCAGTGAGTCCGGCACGAGGGCGTGAAAAAGGCTCGGCCAACCCCTAAAGGTTGGCCGAGCCTTTTAAGGCCACGCCGATCCGGCCGATCAGGCCAAGAGATAGCTCAAGGCGAGGCCGGCGAAGATCGCGAAGCCTGCGCGGTTGTTGTCGAGGAAGACCTTGAAGCAGCGCGCGCGGTCGCGGCTGGCGATTCCCGGGTATTGCGACAGCACCAGGCCGGCCGCGACGGCGAGGCCGGCATAGTACGGCCAGGAAAGAGCCGCGAGCTGGCCGACGACGCCCATCAGCGCGAGAAACGCCGCCTGGCAGGCCATCACCGCGGCGACGTCGTAATCGCCGAAGGTGATCGCCGACGTCTTGATGCCGATCTTCAGGTCGTCCGGCTTGTCGACCATCGCGTAGCAGGTGTCGTAGGCGACGGTCCAGAAGGCGCTGGCGGCGAGCATCAGCCACGCGACGCCGGGGACCGTATTCTGGACCGCCGCGAACGCCATCGGGATGCCGAACGCGAACGCGATGCCGAGGTAGGCCTGCGGGATCGGGAAGAAGCGCTTGGTGAACGGGTAGCTGCCGGCGAGGAAGGCCGCCGGCAGGCTCAACCACAAGGTGAGCGCGTTTAGCGGCAGGATCAGGAGCAGCGAGGCCAGGGTCAGCGAAGCGGCGAGGGTCAGCGCTTCCTTCTTCGTCACCACGCCGCGCGCGAACGGGCGGTGCTTCGTGCGCTCGACCGCGCCGTCGAAGTTCCGGTCGGCGTAGTCGTTGATGACGCAGCCGGCCGAGCGCATCAGGAAGGTGCCGGCGGTGAAGATGAAGAACAGCGGCCAGCCCGGCCAGCCGTCGGCGGCCATCCACAGCCCCCACCAGGTCGGCCACAAGAGGAGCAGCGTGCCGATCGGCTTGTCGATGCGCATCAGCTGCGCGTAGACGGCGAAGCGCTCTTTCGGGTCGAAGGCGGTGGCGTTCATCGCAGGAAGTCGGCCAGCGTCGGCAGGAAGGCTTCGCACAAGAGCAGCGTCTCGCCGCGCATCGTAAAGCGCGAGCGGCGCGCGGCGTACTGCGGTGCAACGTGGCGTGCCTTATCGCCGATGCGCGCGATGCCCGGGTAGAGCGGGTGGCGCTCGTCGATCTCGGCGTAAGACAGCGGCGCGCGCGTCAGTTCGGGCAGCTCGCCGAACAGCGTGAAGCCGAGCGAGCGGTTGCCGCGCGTCAGCACGCTCTTCCACACCGGACAGCCGAGGCGGGCGACGCTGCGCGCGACCACCACCGGCACGTCGTCGAGCGTCAGCACGACCTCGCGTACGGTGCCGATGCTGCCGCGCGGCAAGCTCAGCGCGCCGCTTTCCTCGTCGAACAGCACCGCCTTGCCCTGGAAACGGACGACGACGTCGAAGCGGTGGCCGGTGGCGATCAGCCGCTCGGTCAGCGAGCCGGACTCGGTCAGGCACGGCAGCACGGCGGCGGGGACGGCAGGGGGCGCGTCGCCCCATAGGTTTGGCGCATTCATGGCGCGCATTATGCCAAAGCCGCGCAAGGCTGTCCCCCGGCTTTGCCCTAACATTAACGATTAAGAAAACATCATGTTGGAAACGCTCATCTGGCTGATCGGCTACTACCTGGCAGGCGAATTCCTGGCGCGCACTTTCGCGATTCCGCTGCCCGGTTCGGTGCTCGGCATGCTGCTCTTGTTCGTCACGCTGTGCATACGGCGCAACATCCCCGACACCTTCCGCGACCACGTGCCGCCGTTGATGCAGCACCTGTCCTTGCTGTTCATCCCGTCCGGCGTCGGCGCGGTGCTGTTGTCGGCCAGGCTGGCCGAGCATGCGTTTTCGCTTGCGGCGGTGCTGGCCTTGTCGACGCTGATCCCGCTGATCGCGTGCGCTTGGCTGCTGAAGAGGCTGTTGGGACTGTCTGAGGAGGCGAAATGAACCTCGCCGCCGGTTGGGTTTACCTCAAATCGTCGCCCTTGTTCGGCCTGTTGCTGACGCTCGGCGCCTACCGGCTGTCGCTCGCGATCAACCGCCGCGCGAATGGCAACCCGCTGCTGCACAGCGTGTTCGTCGGCGTGGCGCTGATCGTCGCGGTGCTGGTGTTCTCCGAGGTCGACTACGCCGACTACATGCGCGGCGCGCAGTTCATCTACTGGCTGTTGGGGCCGGCCACCGTCGCGATGGCGGTGCCGCTCTACTTCAACCTGCCGCGGCTCAAGCGCGCGCTCTTGCCGCTGACCTTGACGCTGCTCGCAGGCTCGGCTCTCGGCGTGATCAGCGCGGCCGGGCTCGGCCAGCTGTTCGGCCTGCCGCGTGAGCTGATCCTGTCGCTCGCGCCGCGCTCGGTGACGACGCCGTTCGCGATCAGCCTGTCGGAACAGATCGGCGGCGTGCCCGAGTTCTCGACCGCCTTCGTGCTGATCTCGGGCGTGTTCGGCGCGGTGATTGTCAAGCCGCTGTTCGACCGATTGGGTTATTCGCACGACTGGCTGCTCGGCTTTCCGACCGGCCTCGCCGCGCACGGCGTCGGCACCGCGCGCGCGTTCCAGCTGTCCGAGCGCGCCGGCGCCTTCGCCGGCCTCGCGATGGGGCTGAATGGCGTGATGACCGCGGTGATCCTGCCGGTGCTGCTGCACTGGATGGGCGTGTGACGGTCTGACATGCTAACGACACGCCGTCGCGCTAGATTGGCGGCTTACCCCAAAAGGAGTTGATGATGGACCTGATCCTGTGGCGCCATGCCGAGGCCGAAGACGGCAGCGACGACCTCGCGCGCGCGCTGACCCGCAAGGGCCAGCAACAGGCGAGCGCGATGGCCGCCTGGCTGCGTCCGCACCTGCCGAACAACTACCGGCTGCTGGTGTCCGAGGCGCGCCGCTCGCGCCAGACCGGCGCGGTACTCGGCAAGCACGCCGAGGTGGTCCCGGCGATCAACCCCGGCGCGAGCGCGGCCGAGGTGCTGTCGGCGATAGGCTGGCCGGATGCGACCGGCACGCTGGTGCTGGTCGGCCACCAGCCGTATATCGGGCAGGTCGCGTCGCTGCTGCTGGCCGACGCAGAGCAGGACTGGAGCGTGAAGAAGGGCGCGGTGTGGTGGATACAGAATCGCGAGCGTAACGGCGGCGAAGAGAGCGTGCTGAAGGTGATGATGACGCCGGGGATGGTGGGGGACGCGGAGTAAAGGGTTGGCCGAGCCTGCCGCCGGACGGTCCCGCCATGGCTCGGTGACCTTGTCGCATTAAAAAAAGCTCGGCCAACCTTCTTCAGGTTGGCCGAGTTTTTTTCATGCCAATAAAAACCACCCTAACGCCGACAGCCCCGGCAAGCTCGCGAAGCACATCTCCCTCGCCGTCGCGAGAAAACCACCCAGAGACGCCAGCCAGGGGACTTTTTGCTATTCGCCGGGCGGGCTCACTGCCGCGCGGTGCGCACGTTGTCGGGCACCGCCGCGCCGCTGTTGGTGCGGAACGGGTTGATGTCGAGGCCGCCGCGGCGCGTGTAGCGCGCGAACACGGTGAGTTCGGTCGCGCCGCATTCGCGCGAGATGTCCATGAAGATGCGCTCGACGCACTGCTCGTGGAACTCGTTGTGCCGGCGGAAGCCGATCAGGTAGCGCAGCAGGCTCTCGCGGTCGATCTTCGGGCCGGTGTAGGCGATCTGCACGCCGCCCCAGTCGGGCTGGCCGGTGACGAGGCAGTTGGATTTGAGCAATTCGGAGCGCAGCGTCTCGGTCACCACGTTGGCCGGGTCCGCCTTCAGCCGCGAAGGGTCGGGCGTGTAGGCGTCGACCTCGATGTCGAGCTCGTCGATGCTCTCGCCTTCCAGTTCCTGCATGCGCTGCGCGGAAAATTCGCTCGGCAGCGCGATGCGCGCGGTGACCGGCGCGCCGGTCGCGGCGGACAGGTCTTTTTCCAGCAGTTCTTCCAGCGCTTCTGCGGAGTCGAGCTTGGTCTGGTTGAAGCTGTTCAGGTACAGCTTGAACGACTTCGATTCGACCAGGTTGGCCGAGGTCGCCGGGATCAGGAAGGTGACGATCGCCACCTGCGGCTTGCCCTTGGGATTCAGCCACGACAGCTCGTAGCCGGTCCACACGTCGACGCCGGAGAACGGCAGCGCGGCCTCGTCGACGCCGATCTCCTCGCGCTTGCCGTGACGCGCGATCGGGAACAGCAGGCTGGCGTCGTAGGTGTCTTGGTAGGAGACGGTCTTGCCGAGCGGCGACAATTCCGGCGTGGTCGGGCGGGTCATGCGGTTTCCTTCGGATAAAGCGAGAATGCGGCCATTTTAGCAGTTAACGTTGGCCGAGCTCGCTATCAATGCTCGCGGCGCACGAAGTCGCGCGGCCTAAAGCCGAGCGCGACGAGCGTGCCGAAGTAGGCGATCACGCCGGCGCCGATCAGCGCCGACAGCTGCGCGACGCGCATCCACGCGTGCGCGTGCCAGTCGAGCGGCAGCGTCGCCGACAGCGCGACGAGCACCGCGCCCATCACGGCGAGCGCCGCCACCAGCTTGGCGAAGAATGCTTTCCAGCCCGACTGCGGCTGGTAGATGCGGTGGCGCAGCAAGAGCCGCCACAACAAGAGCGCGTTCAGGCAGGCGCCCAGGCCGATCGCCAGCGCGAGGCCGGCGTGCTTCAGGTGCCAGACGAAGGCGAGGTTCATCAGCTGCGTCGCGATCAGCGTGACGATGGCGACCTTGACCGGCGTCTTGATGTTCTGGCGCGCGTAGAAGCCCGGCGCCAGCACCTTGACGACGATCAGGCCGGTCAGGCCGACGGCGTAGGCGATCAGCGCGCGCTCGGTCATCACCGCGTCGAGCGGCGAAAACTTGCCGTACATGAACAGCGTCGCGATCAGCGGCTCGGCCAGCAGCGCGAGGCCGAGCGCCGCCGGCAGCGCCAGCATCAGCGACAGCCTGAGGCCCCAGTCGAGCAGCTTGGAGAACTCGCCGACGTCGGCGGTCGCCGCGTGCTTGGACAGCGATGGCAAGAGGATGGTGCCGAGCGCGACGCCGAGCACGCCGGTCGGGAATTCCATCAACCTATCCGCGTAGTACATCCACGACACGCTGCCCGACGCGAGGAAGGACGCGAAGATGGTGTTGATCACCAGCGAGATCTGCGCGATCGACACGCCGAAGATCGCCGGGCCCATCTGTTTGATCACGCGCCACACCGCCGCGTCGCGGAGGTTGATCCGCGGCCAGCTCAGCATGCCGATCTTCTTCAGGTAGGGCAGCTGGAACAGGAGCTGCGCGACGCCGCCGATGAAGACCGCCCAGCCGAGCACCAGCACCGGCGGGTCGAAGTAGGGCGCGAAGAACAGCGCGCAGACGATGAAGGAGAGGTTGAGGAGGGTCGGCGTGAACGCGGGAATCGAGAACTGGCGCCAAGTGTTCAGCACGCTGCCGGCCAGCGACGACAGCGAGATGAACAGGATATAAGGGAAGGTGATGCGCAACAGGTCTACCGTCAGCGCGAACTTGTCCGCCTCTTTGGCAAAGCCCGGCGCCGAGATCCAGATCACCCACGCGGCGGCGATCATGCCGAGCACGGTGACCGCGGCGAGCGCCAGCGTCAGCGTGCCGGCGACGTGGGCGAGAAAGTCGCGCGTCTCGTCGTCGGTCTTCTTCTGCTTGTATTCGGCCAGCACCGGCACGAAGGCCTGCGAGAACGCGCCTTCGGCGAAGATGCGGCGCAACAGGTTGGGCAGTTTGAAGGCGACGAAGAAGGCGTCGGTCGCGAAGCCCGCGCCGAACACCCGGGCGATGAGGGCGTCGCGCACGAAACCGAGCACGCGCGACACCAGGGTCATGCTACTGACGGCGGCCAGGGCCTTGAGCAGATTCATGAGGCAAGAGCTTGATGGAAAAAGGCAAAGGCGGGAGTGTACGCGCCCGGGATAGTTGTTGCAAAACCTCTCCTTAAGCCTTAGAATCGCCGGTTTCAGAATCCGCTCATCAGGAGATTTTCCATGGCAAACAGCGCACAAGCTCGCAAGCGTGCACGCCAGGCTCTCAAGCAGCGCGCGCAAAACGCCAGTCTGCGTACTGCGTTCCGTACCGCAGTGAAGAAAGTGATTAAAGCCGTCGAAGCCGGCGACAAAGCCGCCGCCCAGGCCGTTTTCCAGGCGTCGACCAAAGTGCTGGACAGCATCGCCGACAAGGGCGTGTTCCACAAGAACAAGGCCGCTCGTCACAAGAGCCGCCTGTCGGCCCAGGTCAAGGCCATGGCTGCCTGATTTAGGCACGCGCCAAAGAATACCGAGGGCTCCGCATCGCGCGGGGCCCTTTGTATTTGCGGCGCAACATTCGTTAAAACAGTCGTTTTGTTACGCGAGAGATGATGGTCGACAATGGCGGGATCGCCATTTTTCCGCCACGCCATGCGCAGCAGTCTCTTCCTCGTCCTTCTTCCCTTCGCCATCGCCTTGCCCGCACGAGCCGTGTCGCTGACCGACGCGCTCGCCGGCTGTCGCGCGCTCTACGACGGCAACGCGCGGCTCAAGTGCTACGACGGCCTTGGCGTGCCGGGCGTTGCATCGGCGGTCAGCGACGGCGCGGTGACCGTGTCATCCCTTGCCGCGTTGGCCGAGCTTGTGCCGGCGCCTGTTGAACCGCAAGAAGTCACGCCGCGGCCTTCCGAAGTGATCGCCGACACCGTGAAGCCGCCGCCGTCGGCGCTATCGCACCAGTGGGACCTCGACGACGACGACGCGCGAGGCACCTTCGTGCTGCGCGCCTACCGGCCGACCTACGTGCTGCCGGTCTGGTACAACGCCCGGCCGAACGGCACGCCGGAGACGCCGACGCAGGACACCGCGACCATCTTCGGCGACGAATTGAAGAACACCGAGGCCAAGCTGCAGATCTCGCTGAAGACCAAGGTCTGGCAGAACGTGCTCGGCACGCCGGTCGACCTGTGGTTCGGCTACACGCAGCAGTCGCACTGGCAGGTCTACAACAAGCAATGGTCGGCGCCTTTTCGAGAGACCGACTACGAACCCGAGGCGATCGCGACCTTGCCGGTCGACGCAAAGTTGCCGCTGGGCTGGCGCTGGCGGCTCGCCGGCCTCGGCCTCGTCCACCAGTCGAACGGCCAGACCGACCCCGAGTCGCGCAGCTGGAACCGCGTGTACGCGATGGCGGGGCTCGAAAACGGCCCGGTGAACGTCGTCGGCCGCGTGTGGTACCGGCTGCCCGAGTCGGCCGTCCGCGACAACAACCCGGACATCGTCGACTACATGGGCCACGGCGACTTGTCCGTTTACTATCAGAGGGCGCGCCACACGCTCGGCGCCACGGCGCGTTACAACCCGGGGAGCGGCAAGGGCGCGCTGCAGCTGGACTGGACCTTCCCGGTCGCCGGCCGGCTGAAGGGCTATCTGCAGGCGTTCGACGGCTACGGCGAGAGCCTGCTCGACTACAACCACCACAACCGCGGGATCGGCGTCGGGCTGATGCTGAACGACTGGATGGAGCATTAGTCAGTAAAGCTCGGCCAAGCTTTGGGGCTTGGCCGAGCTGTGCCGATGTCCGGCTTCAGCCCAAGAGGGACCGTGTCTCGGCGGGCCTCTCTCTCGTCGGTGGGGATCACGTGGATATCGGCGCTGCTGTCGGCCGGGGCGATGCACGGGGGCCGAGCAAAAGCCCGAGCTGCAGGGGCCGGCAAAACGCCCGCGCCGCATGCCGCCGTCGACGAATCGCGCCGCCCTTTTTCGCCGGGCGGTCAGTCGGATATAATCGCGCGTTTGGGCGGTCTTGCTTTTTACGCGCTCCGCCACGATGTTTGCCTGGCCGGGGGCTTTTGCCTGCGGCCGACTCTAAGCGCACGAGGACTCGAACCATGCCGATCTACGAATACCAATGCCCCGCCTGCGGCGTGCGCAAAGAGCACCTGCAGAAGATGAGCGACGCAGCGCTCGCCGCCTGCCCCGAGTGCGGCAGCGCCGACTACCAGAAGCTGGTGTCGGCCGCCGGCTTCCAGCTGAAAGGCTCGGGCTGGTACGCGACCGACTTCAAGGGCGGCTCGAGCGCGTCGTCGTCTTCCACCAGCAACGCGGGCGGCGGTCATAGCTGCGGATCGGGACCTTGTGGCCACTCCTGAAATGAAGCATATCAAGATGACCCTCAAGGGTTATCTGGTCACCGGCCTGTTGATCTGGCTGCCGGTGGCGGTGACGCTGTGGGTCCTCAACCTGATCGTCGGCTCGCTCGACCAGACGCTGAACCTGCTGCCCGACGCCTGGCGTCCCGAACGGCTGTTCGGCTTCGCGATCCCGGGCCTGGGCGTCTTGCTCGCGGTGCTGATCCTGCTGGGCACCGGCATGCTGGCCGCCAACGTGCTCGGCCAACGTCTGATCGACTTCTGGGACGCGCTCTTGTCGCGCATCCCGGTGGTCAAGTCGATCTACAGCAGCGTCAAGCAGGTGAGCGACACCCTGTTGTCCGATTCGGGCCAGGCCTTCCGCAAGGCGCTGCTGGTGCGCTTCCCGCACCAGGACGCGTGGACCGTCGCTTTCCAGACCGGCGCGCCGGCGTCGCAGGTGAGCGAACACCTGGACGGCGACGAATTCGTCAGCGTCTACGTGCCGACCACGCCGAACCCGACGTCGGGCTACTTCGTCATGGTGAAGAAGGCCGACACGCGCGAACTCGACATGAGCGTCGACGAAGCGCTCAAATACGTCATCTCCATGGGCGTGGTGGCGCCGTCGCCCAAGTCTGGCATCATCACCCCAACCCTTTCCCGAGATTGAAGCAAAGATTATGCGAACCGATTACAGCGGACTCATCGACAAGAAATACCTCGGCCAGACCGTGACCGTGAAGGGCTGGGTGCACCGTCGCCGCGACCACGGCGGCGTGATCTTCATCGACCTCAGGGACCGCGAAGGCCTGGTGCAGGTGGTGTTCGACCCGGACGTGCCGGCCGCCTTCGCCACCGCCGACGCCTGCCGCGGCGAGTTCGTCGTGTCGATCACCGGCCTCGTGCGTGAGCGCCCGCAGGGCACCGTCAACGCCCACCTGGTGTCGGGCGAGGTCGAGATCCTCGGCAAGGAGATCGAGATCCTCAACGCCGCGATCACCCCGCCGTTCCAGATCGACGACGAGAACCTGTCGGAAAACGTCCGCCTGACCCACCGCGTGATCGACCTGCGTCGCCCGGCGATGCAGAAGAACCTGCGCATGCGCTACCGCGTCGCGATGGGCGTGCGCCAGTACCTCGACAAGCAGGGCTTCATCGACATCGAAACGCCGATGCTGACCCGATCGACCCCGGAAGGCGCGCGCGACTACCTGGTGCCGAGCCGCGTGCACCCGGGCGAATTCTTCGCGCTGCCGCAAAGCCCTCAGCTGTTCAAGCAGCTGTTGATGGTGGCCGGCTTCGACCGCTACTACCAGATCACCAAGTGCTTCCGTGACGAAGACCTGCGCGCCGACCGCCAGCCGGAATTCACGCAGATCGACCTGGAAACCTCGTTCCTGAACGAGGACCAGATCATGGACATCACCGAGGGCATGGCGCGCGAGATCTTCCGCGACGTGATGGACGTCGAACTCGGCGACTTCCCGCGCATGGCGTACAACGACGCGATGTTCTACTACGGCTCGGACAAGCCGGACCTGCGCGTCAGCCTCAAGTTCACCGAACTGACCGATCTGATGAAGACCGAGGAATTCAAGGTCTTCCGCGGCGCCGCCGACATGGCGAACGGTCGCGTCGTCGCCCTCAGGGTGCCGGGCGGCGCCGCGTTCAGCCGCAAGGAGATCGACGAGTACACCCAGTTCGTCGGCATCTACGGCGCGAAGGGCCTCGCCTACATCAAGGTCAACGACAAGACGAAACTCAGCAACGATGAGAACAGCGGCCTGCAGTCGCCGATCGTGAAGTTCCTGTCGGTTGCCGCGCTGAACGAAATCATCGCGCGCACCGAGGCCCAGGACGGCGACATCATCTTCTTCGGCGCCGACAAGGCCAAGGTCGTCAACGAGGCGCTCGGCGCGCTGCGCATCAAGATCGGCCACGAGAAGGGCGAAGCCGGTGGCTACTTCAAGCGCGAATGGCGCCCGCTGTGGGTGGTCGACTTCCCGATGTTCGAGCACGACGAGGAAGCCGACCGCTGGACCGCGTGCCACCACCCGTTCACGTCGCCGAAGCCGGGTCACGAGGACCTGATGGAAACCGATCCGGCCAGCTGCATGGCGCGCGCCTACGACATGGTGCTCAACGGCTGGGAAATCGGCGGCGGTTCGGTGCGTATCCACCGCGCCGACGTACAGGAAAAGGTGTTCGCCGCGCTGAAGATCTCGCCGGAAGAACAGCAGAACAAGTTCGGCTTCCTGCTCGAAAACCTGAAGTTCGGCGCGCCGCCGCACGGCGGTCTGGCGTTCGGTCTCGACCGCCTGGTGACGCTGATGGCCGGCGCCGAGTCGATCCGCGACGTGATCGCCTTCCCGAAGACCCAGCGCGCGCAGTGTCTGTTGACCAACGCGCCGAACGCGGTCGACGAGAAGCAGCTGCGCGAACTGAACCTGCGCCTGCACCAGAAAATGGCGCAGGCTAAGAGTTCAGGCGTGTGATTTTTTGAAAAGCTTGGCCGAGCTTTAGGCTCACAGAAAACGGGCGGAATCTTCCGCCCGTTTTGCTGTTAAAGGGGCGCGCCGCGCTTGAAATGCCCGCTGCCACCCCCATAGTTCAAGGCTAGCGTGGTTGCGCATAGCCGGTTTCAATCGCGACGATATGGATTTCCAATTGGTCGCCCGGCCGCGTGCTGATTTATAACCACCCCGTTTTCTGTTGGCCGATTTTCCGGCCACTTCTTTACCCGGTTCTTCAAGGAGATCTCCATGGCCGTACTCGTTGGCAAGCAAGCTCCGTTCTTCGGCTGCGCCGAAAAAACCTTCGCCGCCGTGAAGGGCAACGGCGAAATCGTCGAGAACTTCAACTTCAAGCAAGAGACCGAAGGCAAGTACGCCGTCGTGTTCTTCTACCCGCTGGACTTCACCTTCGTGTGCCCGTCCGAGCTGATCGCCTTCGACCATCGCGTCGAAGAGTTCAAGAAGCGCAACGTCGAAGTGATCGGCGTGTCGATCGACAGCCACTTCACCCACAACGCGTGGCGTAACACGCCGGTCGACAAGGGCGGTATCGGCCAGGTCGGCTACACGCTGGTCGCCGACCTGCAGCACGAACTGGTCAAGGCCTTCGACGTCGAGTCCGCAGACGGCGTCGCCTTCCGCGGCACCTTCCTGATCGACAAGGCCGGCGTCGTGCGCAACCAGGTGGTGAACGACCTGCCGCTGGGCCGCGACATCGACGAAACGCTGCGCATCGTCGACGCGCTGCAGTTCTTCGAAGAAAACGGCGAAGTGTGCCCGGCCGGCTGGAACAAGGGCAAAAAAGGCATGAGCGCGTCGCCGGAAGGCGTGGCCGCCTATCTGGCCGAGAACGCCGGTCAGCTGTAATCAGCGTCCTGCCGCAAGAAAAACCCCGCGAAGCCTCGCGGGGTTTTTTCATGGCCGTCGACGGCCAAGCTTGCAGCCAAGGTGCCGCGCCTCAGCGCAGCAGCGGTCGCAACGTCTTGAGTACCGTGTCGCGCATGACAGGCTGCGCGCCGGCGTTCGGGTGGATGCCGTCGCCCTGGAAGCGCGCGCGGTCGGTGGCGAAGCCGGCGAACAGCAAGGGCACGAACGGCAGTTTCTCGCGGCGCGCCAGCGCCGCGTAGCTGCCCCGGAACTTGGCGGTGTATTGCGGGCCATAGTTGGGGGGCAGCGCCATGCCGACCAGCACCGGTTTCGCACCGGCGTGGCGGGCCAGCCCGACCATCTTGGCCAGGTTATCCTGCATCGCATCGATAGGCAGGCCGCGCAGGCCGTCGTTGGCGCCCAGTTCGATCACCACCACGTCGGGTTTGTGCTTCTTGAGCGCGTCGGGCAGTCTTGTCAGGCCGCCCGCGGTGGTCTCGCCGGACAGGCTGGCGTTGACGATACGGTGCTTCGTCCCCAATTCTGTCTGCATGAGCGCGACCCAGCCTTGTCCCGGCGACAGGCCGTAGCCGGCCGACAGGCTGTCGCCGAACACCATCACAGTGGCGGCGGCGGCGGGCAGGGCGGTCAAGGCCAGCACGACCAGATTCAGCCAGCGATACAGGAAACGCATGTCCCATCCCCTCGAAGAAACGTCCATTCTGTCGGCGCGCGGGCTCGCCAAGCAAGTGCATCTGAACGGCGAGGCGCTAACCATCCTTAAGAGCGCCAGCCTGACGCTGGCCGACGGCGAGAGTGTCGCCATCGTCGGCGCGTCCGGTAGCGGCAAGTCGACGCTGCTGTCGCTCTTGGCCGGGCTCGACCATCCGACCGGCGGCGAGGTGTGGATGTTCGGCCTAGCCTTGTCGAGTCTTTCCGAGGACGCGCGCGCTCTGCTGCGCCGCGACCGGGTCGGCTTCGTGTTCCAGAACTTCCAGCTGATGCCGCAGCTGACCGCGTTCGAGAACGTGTTGTTGCCGCTCGAGATCGCCGGCAGGCCGGACGCAGCCGACGCGGCGCTCGCGATGATGGAGCGCGTCGGGCTCGGCCAACGTCTGCGCCATTATCCCAAACACCTGTCCGGCGGCGAGCAGCAGCGCGTCGCGCTGGCGCGCGCCTTCGTGATCGCGCCGAAACTGCTGTTCGCCGACGAGCCGACCGGCAACCTCGATGCGGCGACCGGCCGCCAGATCATCGACCTGCTGTTCCAGCTCAACGCCGAGGAGCGAACCGCGCTGGTGCTCGTCACGCATGACACCGAGCTCGCGAGCCGCTGCGACGCGATCTACCGGCTCGTCGACGGCCGCCTCGTCGGGGCGCGCGCATGAGCGCGTTCAGCCGCTTCCTGCTGTCGCTGCGCATGGCGCGGCGCGAACTGATCGCCGGCGAGCTGACGGTGCTCGCGCTCGCGCTGTTCGTCGCGGTGACGGCGATGGCGAGCGTCGCCTTCTTTTCCGACCGCATCGAGCGCGCGCTGACGCGCCAGGCGACGCAGCTATTGGCCGCCGACCTGGTGCTGAACGCCGACACGCCGTGGGCCGCCGGCTTCCGCGCCGGCGCCAAGGCGCGCGGCCTCGCCGTCGCCGAGTCGGCGACCTTCCCGTCGATGGTGCTCGCGGGAGACAGCGCGACGCTCGCCACGCTGAAGGCGGTGAGCGACGGCTACCCGCTGCGCGGCGAGCTTGCGGTGAGACAAGGAGGCGCCGTGAAGCGCGCCGCCGCGCCCAAGTCCGGCAACGCGTGGCTCGACGCGCGGCTACTGCTCAAGCTCAATCTGAAACCGGGCGACGCCGTCGTCGTCGGCAACAAGACGCTGACCGTCGCCGGCGAGCTGCTGCGCGAGCCCGACGCCGCGCTCGACCTCTACAATTTCGTGCCGCGGCTGATGCTGAACCGCGCCGACCTCGCCGCGACCGGCCTCGTCCAGGAGGGCAGCCGCATCCGCTGGCGGCTGATGGTCGCAGGCAGCCCGGCCGCGGTCGCCGACTTCCGCAAGGCCGTGGCGGCGCAACTGCCCGCCGGCGCGCGCGTCGAGAACGTCGAGGAAGCGCGCCCCGAGATCAAGGCGGCGCTCGAGCGCGCGAGGCGTTTCCTGGGCCTGACCGCGATGCTGACGGTGGCCTTGAGCGCCGCCGCGGTCGCGCTCGCGGTGCGAAGGTATCTTGCGCGCCACTGGCAGGCGGTGGCGGTGCTGCGCTGCCTCGGGCTGACTTCGCGCGAGGTCGGCGGCCTGTTCACCGTGCTGTTCTTCGTGCTCGCGCTCGTCGCGGGCTTGCTCGGCACCGCCGCCGGCTTCGGCGCGCAGGCTCTGCTGGTGAAGTTGGCCGAGGGTTGGCTCGGCGGGGCCCCGCCGGCGCCGGGCCCTCTGCCGTGGGCGATGGGGCCGGCCGCCGCGCTGCTGCTGCTCGGCGGGCTCGCGCTGCCGCCGTTGATGACGGTGCGCCGCGTACCGGCCGTGGCGGTGCTGCGCGTCGAACTGCCCGCGCGGCGGCCCGAGTGGCTCGCGCCGCTCGCGGCGATCTTTGTTCTTTTGGCGCTGACGGCCTACCTGGTCGGCGACGCGCTGGCGGCGCTGTGGTTGCTGGCGGCGCTCGCGGCCTTTCTCGCCGCGGTCGGCGTCGTCGCCCTGGGGTCGGTGCTGGCGCTCAGGCGGCTGCCGCTCGTCGCACCGCGCGGGGGGCGGCTCGGCTGGCGCTACGGGGTCGCCAACCTTGCGCGCCGGCCGTGGCTGGCGGTGATCCAGGTCGTCGCGCTGTCGGTCGGCCTGATGGCGCTGTTGACGCTGACCGTGGTGCGCGCCGATCTGATCGGCGCATGGCGCGCGAGCGTGCCCGTCGACGCGCCGAACAAGTTCGTCATCAACATCCAGCCCGAGCAGCGCGAGACCGTCGCGGACCTGTTCGCGCTCGATGGTCGCAAGGCGCCCGAGCTGTCGCCGATGGTGCGCGCGCGGCTGGTCACGATCAACGGCAAGGCGGTGCGGCCGGCGTCGTACGGCGACGAGCGCGCGCGAAGGTTGGCCGAGCGCGAATTCAACCTGTCGTGGCGCGACAGCCTGCCCGACGGCAACCGCGTCAGCGCCGGCCGCTTCTGGGATGCTGACGGCGCGAAGCCGCAGTTCTCGGTCGAGAAGGGCATCGCCGAGACACTCGGCATCCGGCTCGGCGACGCGATCGCCTTCGACATCGCCGGCAGCGTGTACAAGGCGCGCGTGACCAGTCTGCGCGAGGTGCCGTGGGACAGCTTCCGCGTGAACTTCTTCGTGCTCGCGCCGCCCGACTGGTTCTCGCGCCAGCCGGCGAGCTATATCACCAGTTTCAGGCTGCCGCCCGAGGACGAGGCCTTCGCCAACCGCATGGTCGAGAGGCTGCCGAACCTGACGGTGATCGACGTCGGCGTCATCCTTGACGAGGTGCGCGGCGTGGTCGACAGGCTCGCGCAGGCGGTCGAGGCGATGTTCATGCTGGCGCTCGCCGCCGGCATCCTGGTGCTGTGGGCGGCGCTGGCGGCGACGCGCGACGAGCGGCTATTCGACGTCGCGCTCTTACGCGCGCTCGGCGCGTCGCGCCGCCAGTTGAGGAGCGTCTTGTTGGCCGAGCTCGCGTGCCTCGGCGGTCTGGCTGGCCTGTTGGCGGGCCTCGGCGCGGCGGCGGTTGGCAGCGTCGCGGCGGTGCGGCTCTTCAACCTGCCGTTCTTCGCCAACCCGTGGCTGCCGCTGTTGGGGTGGGCACTCGGCACACTGGTCGTCGCGCTGGCCGGCTGGCCGCTGTTGAGAAAAGTGGCGCGCACCGCGCCGATGACGGTCTTGAGGAGGGAATAAAACGATCTCCGTCGCGCATCGCTTGCCGCCCGGTTCCTGAGTTGGGGCGTAGCTCGCCATAGCCTTCCTTCTGTTACACAACAAAACGCCGCGAAAGCTCCTCGCGGCGTTTTTGCGGGCCGCCTAGGGTTAGCCCTAGGTCAGTTGTTGTAAAAATGACAATCTATAAAAATATCGTCCCCTTCTTAAACAACAACTTATTGATATGTTGTTGGTATATTTCAAATCAGATGCGCCGCCAGTTTAAAAGTTCCCTTATAAAAGCGCCTAACGCGTCAGGAGGATAGGCATGTCTTTGCGTCTGTTCCTGGGACTAGGGCTAATTGGCAGCGCCAGCCTGCTTGGCAGCACAGCGGTGAAGGCGAGTGAACTGGAGTCCGACCGCCGCCTGTCACCGCCCCGCGAAGTGACGGGAATTGTGACTGCGCAAATGGTGACGGTGCTCGGCAAAGCCTTCTACGACAGCTTTGCCGGCGTTTGGGCGGAAAAAGACGAGAACGGGCGCTTTATGTTGTTCGTGTCCGAGCGGCCAAGCGCCCGATGGGGCGGCCAGGTGTCCATCCACTACGGCAGCAAGCTGGTGTTTCAAGCCTTCCTGCCGCCGAACCGCTCTCAGACCGCCGTGCTGGCGCAGCAAGCCGCCGAAGAAGCGTTTTCCGCCGTCATCCAGACCCAAGTGGACCAAGTATTTGGCGATGCCGATTTGGCGCGCGACGAATTTTAGGAAGGGAAGGTTGCTGTGCTGCGTTACGGATTCCAAATCACGGTGTTGATGGCGTTGCTGGCCGGGCCTCTCCAGGCGAGCGAGCTGATTTATACGCCGATCAATCCGTCATTCGGCGGCAACCCGCTCAACGGCACGCTGCTGCTGAATGCAGCGCAAGCGCAGAACCACTACAAAGAGCCCACGCCGGCGATGTCGCAGCAGGATGCGCTGAAGCAGTTCAACACGTCTTTGCAGAGCGCGATCTTGAGCCGAGTGGCCAGCGCCTTGTCGTCCAACGTGGTGAGCTCCACCGGGCAATTGATCCCGGGCACCGTCGAGACCACCGATTTTCGCATCAGCATCGTCTCCCAAGGGAACGGGGTGCTGCAGATCACGACCACCGATAAAGCGACCGGCCAGTCCACCCAATTCCTGGTGAACCAGCCTTAACAAAGGCGCCAGCTCCAGCGAGTTGGCCACGCAACGATTCTAGTAGGGCAGGACGTGCCGGCCTGCGCCGGCTTGCGGTTTGACCGAGACGATTGATCAAAAAGGGAAAAAAATAATGAAAGCGCGTTACTCCTTGCTGTATCTCGCCGTTAGCGCGGCCCTCTCCGCCCAGGCGATGGCCGACAACAGCTCCGTTACGATCAGCCAGAACGGCACCGGCAATACCCTGAGCGCGACGCAGACCAACGCCAACGGCTCCAACATCAGCGCCAACCAGTCCGGCAACGGCGGCACGCTGACGCTTGACCAGGCCAATACCTATGGCGCTAACGTCAGCGTCAGCAGCAACGGCGAGCAGAACCAGGCCGCGATCAGCCAGAACGGCGGCAGCTACGACTATGCGTCGCTGACCCAGAACGGCAGCGTCAACAACGGCCAGATCGATCAGACCGCTAACTCCGGCGCCAGCGCCAACCTGAACCAGTCCGGCGACAGCAACCGCGCGACCATCGCCCAGACCGGCAACAGCAACTATGGCGGCTATTACTACTACTATTACGGCGGCAACAGCAGCGCCAACGGCTATCAGTCCGGTTCCGGCAACGCGCTGAACATCGCGCAGACCGGCAATCGCGGCAGCGCCAACGCCAGTGCCAGCCAGTTCGGCAGCAACAACACCGCGTCCGTCCAGCAGGCCGGCAACAGCAACAACGGCTACTACTGGTACTACGGCGGCTACTCCAGCGCCAACGCCAGCCAGAGCGGCGCCGGCAACGCGCTGAGCCTTGCCCAGAATAACAACAGCGGCGGCATCAACGCCTACGCCAGCCAATACGGCACCGGCAACGCCGCCGCCATCGAGCAGGCCGGCAACAACAGCAACGGCGGCTATTACTGGTACTACGGCGGATCCGGCAGCGCATCCAGCAGCCAGTCCGGCGACGGCAACAGCATTTCCGTCGTGCAGAACGGCAACGGCAGCAGCGTGAACGCGTATGCCGGCCAGTCCGGCAACAGCAACACCGGTTCGATCCGCCAAAGCGGCAACGGTGGTGCTTACTACTACTACTACGGCAGTAACACCGGCGCCTCGCTGAACCAGTACGGCAACAGCAACGACGGCAAAATCGCCCAGGACAATAACGGCAGCGGCGTGTACGCCAACGCTACCCAGCAAGGTGGCAGCAACCTGGCGTCGATCACCCAGAGCGGCAACGGCGGCTATTACTACGGCGGCTCCACCAGCGCCTCGCTCAACCAGTTCGGCAGCAGCAACAGCGGCACCGTCTCGCAAACCGGCAACAACGCCTCCAGCGCCAACGGCTATCAGTCCGGCAATAGCAACGTGGCCAGCATCAGCCAAACCGGCAACAACTCGGTGACGGCTGCCCTGAACCAGGCTGGCAACAGCAACCGCGGCACGATCAGCCAAACCAGCAGCGACTGGGGCACCAGCGCCAGCGTCTCGCAAAACGGCGACTCCAACGTTGGCAGCATCAATCAAGCCAACAACTCCGGCAGCGCTTACTACTACCAAACCGCTCAGATGACCCAAAACGGCAGCCAGAACCAGGCTGCGCTCAACCAGAACCGCAACGTGACGGTACAAGCCAACGTGGCCCAACTGGGCAACAGCAACGTGGCCAACCTTAGCCAAAACGATACCCGCAACAGCAGCGTGAAACTGCAGCAGGGTTACGACGGCATCAGCAGCAACGGCAGCTACGCCCTCGTCGCGCAGTCCAGCGGCAACAACCTCACCGCCGACCTGAAACAACAAGGCAGCAACCAGTACCTGGCGAGCAGCCAGTCCGGCAGCTGGAACGAAGAAATCTTGTTGCAGTCCGGTTCCGGCAACCGCGCCACGCTGACCCAGGTCGGCACCGGCTCCGTTCAGGCTGACAAGAACCTGATCAACCTGACCCAGACCGGCAACAACCTGGTGGCCGCCGTTTACCAGAGCGGCCAGGCCAACACCGCCACGATCGTCCAGCGCTAAGCGCAAAGCAGCATGGCCCGCCCGGCGTGTCCGGGCGGGTTTCCAAGGGGAAGTTTTGATGTTTGAGCGGTTTTTCAGGGTTGTCTGGCTTGTCGCGCTGGGGCTGCTGGTCGGCTGTGCCAGCTCGCGGCCGGCAACCACACGCTCGCCGGCCACGCTTGCCCCGCCCACCCAAGTTTCGTCTGATTTGACCCAGCTGCCGGAAACGCTGGGACGCATTCCGGTGGCGATCTACGGTTTTCGCGACCAGACTGGCCAATACAAGCCGGCCCCGGACAGCTCGTTTTCCACCTCGGTCACCCAGGGCGCCGCGGCGCTGCTGATCAAGGCGCTGCGCGATTCGCGCTGGTTCATCCCGGTGGAGCGCGAAAACCTGCAGAACCTGCTGACCGAACGCAAGATCATCCGCGCGCTGGAAGGCCCGGCCGGCGGCGCGCAGCCGACGCAAACGCTGCCGCAGCTGATGCCGGCGCACCTGATTATCGAAGGCGCCATCGTCGGCTACGAAAGCAATGTCAAAACCGGCGGCGCCGGCGTGCGCTACCTCGGGGTGGGCGCCTCCGACGCCTACCGGGTCGACCAGGTCACCATCAACCTGCGCGCGGTGGACATCCGCACCGGCCAGGTGCTGGAAAGCATCAGCACCACCAAAACCATTTACTCGATACAACTGGATTTCGGCGGCTTCCGCTTTGTGTCGCTCAAGAGCCTGCTCGAATACGAAGTCGGTTTCTCGCAAAACGAGCCGGTGCAGTTGTGCGTGCGCGAAGCGATCGAAACGGCGCTGGTGCACTTGATCACGCAGGGCATTCGCGACCGTCTGTGGGCGCTGAAGAACCCGGAAGATTTCAACGCGCCGCTGGTGCAGAACTACCTCAAGGCTTACGACAACCAATTGCAGTTGACGCCGGACGAGTACGCCGGCGAAAACTTGCGGAAGCTGGCCCCGGGCCGCCAAGGAAATCCGAGCAATGTCGATAGCTAAGTTGTTGCGCGGCCTGATCGGCGCGGCGCTCTGCGCCGGCGCCGCCCAGGCGTTCGCTCACGAAGACCTTGCGTCGGACTACGACGGCATCGGCGCTGTCCAGACGGTGCGCGTCGTGCAAGCCGGTGCGGCCAACCAGCTGCACGTGGATCAAGCCGGCGATGGCAGCGGCGTTTCCGTGGGGCAATACGGCCACGGCAATACGGCGGCCATCAGCCAGCACGGCGCCTTGCAGCGCCTGCATGTCCGGCAGCAGGGGCTTGAAAACCAGCTGCTCGTCCAGCAGGCCGGTTACGCCAACCAGGCCGCCGTGTCGCAGTACGGGAACGGCAATATCGGCACGATCACGCAAAGCGGCGCGTACAACCTGGCTTACGTCCAGCAAGTTGGCCACGGCAACCAGGTCACCATCAGCCAGGCCGGCGTGCAGGGCAAGGTTTCCGTGGTGCAGAACGGCAACAATATGCGCGCCAGCGTGACGCAATGGTGACGCGGCGGGGGGCCGGCGCGTGGGGTCGAGCCGGAAGACGCTCGCGCGGGACAGCCAGGCCACAAGCGGAAGCGTTCCGACGCTGAGGCCGCCGGGTGGGGATGATCGGCCTGTCCGGCAAGGCTACAAATAAATGACGCAAGCGCTCGCTTGCCTTACTGACGCGAGGAATCGAGACCTGATGGACGCGATGGTGCTGGCGGCGATCGCCAAATGGCCTGACGTGCCGGCCTGCTATGGCTGGCTCGCGCTCGACGCGCGCGGCGCGTGGCGCATAGCTGGCGAACGCGTGACGCACGCCGGGCTCGCCGCTTTCTTTTCGCGTAACTACGAGGTCGGCGAGACCGGTGAAGCCTACGTGCAAAACGGCCCGCAGCGCGCGTACGTGACGCTGGAGGACACGCCCTATGTCGCGCGCGTCGAGGCGAGCGGCACTTTTCGCCGTCTGCCCGACGGGGTCGCCGCCGAAGCGGCCGCCGTGTGGCTCAGCGACGACGGCGTGTTCTATGCCGAACTCGAAGGCCGGCTCGCACGCGTGCACGACCACGACACCGCCACGTTGGCCGAGCTTCTCGTTGCGCCCGACGGTGCGAAGCTTGCCGATGCAGCGTGGGACGGCTGGCCGGCGAGTCGCCCGGACGCCGCCGTGCGGTTCGCGGCCGGCTCGATACCGCTCGCCTACGCGGACGCGACCACGTTGGCCGAGCGTTTCGGCGTCGTGCGCGAACCGGCGGGCGCCGCCTGAAAGCCGGCGCGGGGGAGGGCGCCGCCCCTCCCTTGAAGGCCGCCAAATGCTATCATCGCGGCGATACCTCCAGACGCCGATTCCATGCAGAAATTCATCGTTCGCTCCCTCGCCATCGTGATCGCCGTGGCCGCCCTGTGGCTCGCGTGGGTGGTCGCGGTACCGGTCAGCCTGCCCTCCACGCCGTACAGCGTCGCCGTCGGCGGCAACCGCACCCTCAGCCAGGTCGCGCGCTCGCTCGAGGCCGAGGGCGTGATCCGCAACCGCTGGGTGATGATCGCGCTGTCGCGCATCACCGGCGTCGACCGTAAGGTCAAGCCGGGGCTGTATGAGTTCTCCGCGCCGGTCGCGATGTGGGAGGTGCTCAAGAGGTTGGCCGAGGGCAGTCCCGACCAGGCAAGCCTGACCGTGATCGAGGGCTGGAGCTTCGCGCAGTTCCGCCAGGCGGTGGCGCGCGATTCGGACCTCGCGCACGACACCGCCGGCTGGAGCGACAGGCAATTGCTGGCGACGCTAGGCGCGCCCGAGGACTACGCCGAAGGCCTGTTCTTCCCGAGCACCTATTTCTTCGTGCCCGGTTCGAGCGAGCTCGACGTCTACCGCCGCGCCTACCGCACGATGCAGCAGCATCTGGCCGGCGTGTGGGAGAACCGCTCGGTCGACCTGCCGTACGCGAACCCGTACGAGCTGTTGATCATGGCCAGCCTGATCGAGAAGGAAACCTCGCGCGAGGAGGATCGCACCATGGTGTCGGCGGTGTTCGCCAACCGGCTGAAGATCGGCATGCGGCTGCAGACCGACCCGTCGGTGATCTACGGCATGGGCGGGCGCTTTAACGGCAACATCCGCAAGGGCGACCTGAGGCGCGACACGCCGTATAACACCTACACGCGCGCCGGCCTGCCGCCGACGCCGATCGCGCTGCCGGGCCGCGCCGCGCTTGAGGCCGCCGCGAGCCCGGCCGAAACGCGCGCGCTCTACTTCGTCGCGCGCGGCGACGGCAGCACGCACTTCTCCGAGTCGCTGGCCGAGCACAACGCGGCGGTTCGGCAGTTCATCCTGAAGAAAGGGCAGTAATGGCCGGACGTTTCATCACGCTCGAGGGCCTGGACGGCGCCGGCAAGAGCACCCAGCTGGCCGCGGTGCGCGACTGGCTGGCCGAGCACGAGATCGACGCACTGTTCACGCGCGAGCCGGGCGGCACCCCCTTGGGGGAGAAACTGCGCGAACTCTTGTTGTCGCCCGACACCGAGGTCGGCCTCGACACCGAGACGCTGCTGATGTTCGCCGCGCGCCAGGAACACATAAACTGCGTGATCCGCCCGGCGCTGGACGCCGGCCGCTGGGTGGTGTGCGACCGCTTCACCGACGCGACCTTCGCCTACCAGGGCGGCGGGCGCGGCGTGCGCCTCGAGCGCATCGCGATATTGGAATCCTGGGTACAGCAGGGGCTGTCGCCCGACCTGACGCTGCTGTTCGACCTGTCGACCGAGATCGCCGCGGCGCGCATGGCCTTAAGCCGCGAATTCGACCGCTTCGAGCGCGAGGCGCGCGACTTCCACGAACGCGTGCGCCAGGCCTATCTCGCGCGCGCCGCGGGAGAACCTGTGCGCTTCGCCGTGTTCGACGCCAGCCAGCCGCCCGACGTGGTGCGCGCCGCGGTGCAGGCGAGGTTGGCCGAGCTCTTGCCGGAAGCGGTGCGCTGATGCGTTACGCCTGGCAAGCGGCCGACTGGCAGCGCATCCGCGGCGAATTCTCCCGGCTGCCTAACGCGTGGCTGTTCGCCGGCCCGGCCGGCATCGGCAAGCGCGCCTTCGCCGAGGAACTGGCGCGCGCGATGCTGTGCGAGTCGCCGCTGGAAGACGAGAGCGCCTGCGGCGTCTGCGAGGCGTGCCGCTGGTTCGCCGCCGGCCACCATCCCGACTACCGCACGCTGAGCCCCGACGACGGCGAAGACGCCGTGAAGGAAGGCAAGAGCGTGCGCCGCCTCGCGCAGATCAAGATCGAGGCGGTGCGCGACGTGATCGAATTCGCGCAGCTGACCGCGCACCGTTCGGGCCGCCGCGTGGTGCTGGTCGAGCCGGCCGAGGCGATGAACCCGGCCGCCGCCAACGCGCTGTTGAAGATCCTCGAGGAGCCGCCTCACGGCGTGCTGTTCCTCTTGGTCAGCCACCACCGCGAGAGGCTGCTGCCGACGATCAAGAGCCGCTGCCGGCCGTACGTTTTGACGCGCCCGAGCCACGACGAAGCGCTCGCGCATCTCGCGCAGGAGGGCGTCGCCGAGCCGGAAGCCGAACTCGCCCACCACGGCGGCGTGCCGCTGTTCGACCACGACGCGGCGCACGTCGACGCGCGGCGCAAGTTTCTCGCCGCGCTGTCCAAGCCGACGCTCGCCGGCATGCTGTCGCTGGCCGAGAGCGTCGACAAGGACAAGCTGCCGCTCGGCACCGCGCTTGGCTGGCTGATGCAGTGGGTCGGCGACCTGGCCGGTTTGAGGCTTGCCAATGTCATCCGGTATCATCCGGATTGGCGCGCGGAACTCGAAAAGCTCGCCGCGCGCGCCGAACCCGCGGCGCTGATGCGCTGCTACGATGCGCTTATCGCGCTCGCGCCTTTCGCCGAACACACGCTGAACGTGCGCCTGCAGCTCGAGGCCGTGCTCACCGATTATCTGAATTGCTTCGCCGCGCCGCGCGCGGCACGATAGGAATACGCCGATGGAGAACTCCAACCTCCGCCCAGAAGACGGCGAAGCCGTCGTTTCCACGCCGCGTCCCGGCGTGATGTCGCTGCACATCAAGGAACGCAGCGCGCTGTACGCCGCCTACATGCCCTTCCTGAAGAACGGCGGCGTGTTCATCCCGACCGGCCGCGACTACCAGCTCGGCGACGAGGTCTTCCTGTTGCTGACGCTGATGGACCGCCCCGACAAGATCGCGGTGCAGGGCAAGGTCGCGTGGATCACCCCCGCGGGGGCCAACAACAACCGCACGCAGGGCGTCGGCGTCGAGTTCGGCGAAGGCGATGCCGGGCAGCAGGCGCGCAAGACGATCGAAGAGTTGTTGTCGGGCGTGCTCAAGTCGAGCCGTCCCACCCACACGATGTAAGGAAGACCGCGCGCGGTCTGTAGAAAACCATGTTCGTCGATTCGCACTGCCACCTGAACTTCCCCGACCTCGTCGCGCGCCTGCCCGAGGTGTTCGCGAGGATGGACGAGAACGCCGTCAGCCACGCGCTGGTGATCGGCGTCAGCGTGCCGGCCTTCCCGCAGGTGCTAGGGTTGGCCGAGGCTCACGACCGTTTATACGCGACCGTAGGCGTGCACCCGGACGACCAGGACGCCGAGGAATTCTCCGAGGCCGAGCTCGTCGCGCACGCTGGTCACCCCAAGGTGGTCGGCATCGGCGAGACCGGGCTCGACTACCACTGGTGCAAGGGCGACCTCGCGTGGCAGCACGAGCGGTTCCGCACCCACATCCGCGCCAGCCGCGCGACCGGTCTGCCGCTGATCATCCACACGCGCGAATCGGCCGAAGACACCTTGCGCATCATGCGCGAGGCCGGCGCCGAGGCCGGCGTGATGCACTGCTTCACCGAGAACCGCGACGTCGCGCGCGCCGCGCTCGACCTCGGCTTCTACATCTCGTTCTCGGGCATCGTCACCTTCAAGAACGCGGTCGAACTCAAGGAGGTCGCCAAGATGGTGCCGCTCGACCGGATGCTGATCGAGACCGATTCGCCGTATCTGGCGCCGGTGCCGTTTCGCGGCAAGACCAACGAGCCGGGCTTCGTCAAGCACGTCGCGGAACATGTGGCCGAGCTGCGCGGTCTGCCGGTGGAAGCGGTCGCCGAGGCGACCACGCGCAACTTCTTCGACCTGTTCGCCAAGATCCCGCGCCCGGCGGGTATTTAAACAGCCATGAGCACCGTCGAATTCACCATCCTCGGCTGCGGCTCGAGCGCAGGCAGCCCGGCGATCGGCTGCGACTGCCCGACCTGCAGCTCGTCCGACCCGCGTAACCGCCGCACGCGCTGCAGCGCCTACGTGCGCGCCGGCGACGCGTGTTTCCTGATCGACACCGGGCCGGACCTGAGGCCTCAGGCGCTGCGCGAGGGCTTCACCCGCGTCGACGCGGTGCTCTACACGCATCCGCACGCCGATCACCTGAACGGCATCGACGACCTCAGGGCCTTCTGCTACGTCAAGCAGGGGCCGATCGCGCTGTTCGGCAACGACTTCACGATCGACAATATCGAGAGCCGCTTCGACTACGCGCTCGCGCCGCCGTCGCCGACCTGGGACAAGCCGGTGCTGCTCACGCACCGCATCGACGGGCCGTTCTCGTTCATGGGCGTGCCACTGGTACCGATCCCGCTGGCGCACGGCGGCTGGCCTTGCCTGGGCTGGCGCATCGGCGATATCGCGTGGCTGACCGATCTGTCAGATATCCCGCCGGACAGTCTTGAATTGCTCGACGGCGTCGACACGCTGTTCCTCGACTGCCTGCGCGACCGCCCGTACAAGTCACACCTGTCGGCCGACGAGAGCTTCGCGTGGGCGAAGCGCGTCGGCGCGCGCCGCACGGTGCTGATCCACATGACGCACGGGCTCGAGTACCACGCGCTGAGTGCGCGCTGCCCGGAAGGCATCGAGGTCGGTTATGACGGGCTGACGGTGACGGGCAGGCTGTAGCGTGTCTGGCTTGATCCTCGGCCCGGCCGAGCGTGAAAAGGGGCGTCCAGTGGACGCCCCTTTTCTATTGCGACGCTAGTTTCAGAAGTAGGTCAGCCCCATCGCGCTCTTCACCTCGGCCAAGGTTTGCGCGGCGGTGTCACGCGCGCGGCGCGTGCCGGTCTTCAGCATGTCCCACACCGCCTGCGGGTCCTGCGCGAATTCGGCACGGCGCGCGCGGATCGGCGCGATCACCTCCTGCAGTCTCTCTTCCAGATGCTTCTTCAGCACGCTGTCGGCCAGTCCCCCGCGGCAGTAGCGGTCTTTCAGCTCGGCCAACGTTGCTGCGTCCGGCTCGAAGGCGTCAAGATAGGTGAACACCACGTTGCCCTCGACCCGGCCCGGGTCCTCGACGCGCAGGTGCTTCGGGTCGGTATACATCTTCTTGACCGCGCCGCGGATGTCGTCGGGCGACGCCGACAGCGCGATCGCGTTGCCGAGCGACTTGCTCATCTTGGCCTTGCCGTCGACGCCCGGCAGCCGGCCGACCTTCGGCACTTCGGCGCGGCATTCGACGAGGATCGGCGCGTCGACGCTCGCGTTGAAGCGGCGCACGATCTCGTTGGTCTGCTCGATCATCGGGATCTGATCCTCGCCGACCGGCACCACCGTCGCCTTGAAAGCGGTGATGTCGGCCGCCTGCGCCGCCGGGTAGGTCAGAAAGCCGACCGGGATGTTGCGCTCGAAGCCGCGCTGCTTGATCTCTTCCTTGATCGTCGGGTTGCGCTCGAGCCGCGCGACGGTGACGAGGTTCAGATAGTAGGACGCGAGCTCGGACAGCTCGGGCACCAGGCTCTGGATGAACACCGTGCTCTTGGCCGGGTCGATGCCGACGGCGAGATAGTCGAGCGCGACCTCGAGCACGTTGGAGCGCACCTTCAGGTAGTCGCCCATATTGTCGGTCAGCGCCTGCGCGTCGGCGAGCAGCAGGAACTGCGTGCAGCGCTCCTGCAGGACGACGCGGTTCACGAGCGAGCCGACGTAGTGGCCGAGGTGCAGCGCGCCGGTGGTACGGTCGCCGGTGAGGATGATGTCGTCGGGTTTGACGTTGGGAAGAATGGGGGTCATGGGCTCTCCTTGTCTGGGGAGGACCGCAAGGGACGAAGAAAAAACCCGGCGCCGCCTTGCGGCTCTCCGGGTTCATTACGCACGCCGGGTGCCGCCTCAGGAGAGGCGCCACCAGTTAGCAAGGGCGATGCGTCGGGTATTCATATCGTCAAGTGTCGCCGCGCATCGCGCGGCGGTCAAGTCCCGTCAGAAGCGGCGCGTCAGGTGAGCCTGGTGGACGATGGTGGTCGCGATTTCCTCGATCGACTTGTGCGTCGCGTTAAGGAAGGGCACGCCGTGCTGGCGGAACAGCGACTCGGCCTCGTTCACCTCGTAGCGGCAGTTGTCGACGCTCGCGTACTTCGAATCGCGGCGGCGCTCGGAGCGGATGCTGTGCAGGCGCAGCGGCTCGATCGTCAGGCCGAACAGCTTCTGCCGGTGCGCGAGCAATTGCGCCGGCAGGCCGTCGTGGCCGAGGTCGTCCGGCGTCAGCGGGTAGTTCGCCGCCCTGATCCCGTATTGCAGCGCAAGGTACAGGCAGGTCGGCGTCTTGCCCGAGCGCGACACGCCGACCAGGATCACGTCGGCCTCGTCGAGCCCCTTCATCTTGATGCCGTCGTCGTGGCTGAGCGAGTAGTTCACCGCCTCGATCCGGTGGTCGTACCTCTCCTCGTTGACGACGCCGTGCGCCTTGCCGACCGACAGCTCGGCCTTGTGGTGCAGCTCGTGCTCGATCTGGCCGATGAAGGTCTCGAAGAAGTCGATGCACAGCGCCTCGTCGACCTTCACCGCCTCGCGCACGTCGGGGTTCACGATGCTTGAAAACACCAGCGGGCGGTGGTGGTCGGTCGCGGCGCGTTCGCGGATGTGGCTGGCGATGCCGCGCGCCTTTTCCACCGTGTCGACGAAGGGGATCGTCTCGCGCTTGAACTCGAGCGCGTCGAACTGGGTTAACAGTGTGTGGCCCAGCGATTCGGCGGTAATCCCGGTGCGATCGGATATAAAGAAGGCAGAACGGCGGTAGGGCATGGCGTTGTCCTGTGCGGTGCAGCATTTCGGCATGCGATAGGCTGTGGATTATAGTCGTATTGCTTCGAATGGTTCCGTTTGTAAGGGAAATCCCTTAATTGTGCGTCGCGAGAATGGGCTGCCCGGCGGGTAGGGCATCCGTTACAATCGCGCCAACTGGGCGTAATCGCGGCGATAAATATTCTTTACATGTCGTTGTGATAGCAAGCGCCGGACTGCCCGGCCGCACCCCGAAATCCTTACCCTCAACAGGAAATGATGCGATGGCAGAGAACTACGTAATCTGGTTCGAAGAGCTGAGAATGAGCGACGTGGAAAAGGTCGGCGGCAAGAACGCCTCGCTCGGCGAGATGATCAGCCAGCTGGCCGGCTCCGGCGTGCGCGTGCCGGGTGGTTTCGCCACCACGGCCGACGCCTATCGCGACTTTCTCGCCCACGAAGGCCTCGCCGATCGCATCGAGGCGGCCGTGTCCGGGCTCGATATCGAGAATGTGACCGAACTGGCGCGCGTGGGCAAGGAAGTCCGCCAGTGGATCGTCGACACGCCGTTCCCGGCCAAGTTGGAAGCCGACATCGCCGCCGCCTGGGACAAGATGACCGGTGATGCCGGCAGTGCCGACATCTCGGTCGCCGTGCGCTCGTCCGCCACCGCCGAAGACCTGCCGGACGCGTCGTTCGCCGGCCAGCAGGAAACCTTCCTGAACATCAAGGGCCTAGCCAACGTCAAGGACGCGATGAAGCACGTGTTCGCGTCGCTGTACAACGACCGCGCGATCGCCTACCGAGTGCACAAGGGCTTCGAGCACGCCGAAGTCGCGCTGTCGGCCGGCATCCAGCGCATGGTGCGTTCCGACTCGGGCGCCGCCGGCGTGATGTTCACCATCGATACCGAATCGGGCTTCGACGACGTCGTGTTCGTGACCTCGTCGTACGGCCTGGGCGAGACCGTGGTGCAAGGCGCGGTGAATCCCGACGAATTCTACGTGCACAAGCCGACGCTGAAGGTCGGCCGCCCGGCGATCCTGCGCAAGACCATCGGTTCCAAGCAGATCAAGATGGAATTCACCGACGCCGCCCAGGCCGGCCGTTCGGTGAAGACCGTCGACGTGTCGGAGCTTGAGCGCAAGCAGTTCTCGATCACCGACGCCGAAGTCGAGGAACTCGCGCAGTACGCGCTGATCATCGAGAAGCACTACGGCCGGGCTATGGACATCGAGTGGGGCCGCGACGGCGTCGACGGCAAGCTCTACATCCTGCAGGCGCGCCCGGAGACGGTGAAGTCGCAGGAAGGCCGCGTCGAGACGCTGCGCCGCTACCGTATCAACCACAAGGGCGCCATCCTCGCCACCGGCCGCGCGATCGGCCAGAAGGTCGGCCAGGGTGTCGTGCGCCTGATCAAGGACGCGTCCGAGATGGACAGCGTCAAGGCCGGCGACGTGCTCGTCACCGACATGACCGACCCGGACTGGGAGCCGGTGATGAAGCGCGCCGCCGCTATCGTCACCAATAGGGGCGGCCGCACCTGTCACGCGGCGATCATCGCGCGTGAACTGGGCATCCCGGCCGTCGTCGGCTGCGGCGACGCGACCGAACTGTTGGCCGAGGGCATGGAAGTGACCGTGTCGTGCGCCGAGGGCGACACCGGCAACATCTACGAAGGCCTGCTTGACGTCGAAGTGATCGACCTCGCGCTCGACCAGATGCCCGCCTCGCCGGTCAAGATCATGATGAACGTCGGCAACCCGGAACTGGCGTTCGACTTCTGCCAGCTGCCGAACGAAGGCGTCGGCCTCGCGCGCATGGAGTTCGTGATCAACCGCCAGATCGGCATCCACCCGAAGGCGCTGCTCGAATTCGACAAGCTGCCGGCCGACCTGAAGGCGACCATCAACGACCGCATCGCCGGTTACGCGAGCCCGGTCGACTTCTACGTCGACAAGCTGGCCGAAGGCATTGCGACGCTGGCCGCGGCGTTCTACCCGAAAAAGGTCATCGTGCGCATGTCCGACTTCAAGTCGAACGAGTACGCGAACCTGATCGGCGGCCAGCTGTACGAGCCGCACGAAGAGAACCCGATGATCGGCTTCCGCGGCGCCGCGCGCTACGTGGCACCGGCCTTCCGCGACTGCTTCGACCTCGAATGCCGCGCGATGAAGAAGGTGCGCGACGTGATGGGCCTGACCAACGTCGAGGTGATGATCCCGTTCGTACGCACCTTGGCCGAAGCCGAGAAAGTGGTCGAGATCCTCGCCGAGAACGGCCTGAAGCGCGGCGAGAACGGCCTGCGCCTGATCATGATGTGCGAACTGCCGACCAACGCGGTGCTGGCCGACAAGTTCCTGCAGCACTTCGACGGCTTCTCGATCGGCTCGAACGACATGACGCAGCTGACGCTCGGCGTCGACCGCGATTCGGGCGGCCCGATCGCGTCAACCTTCGACGAGCGCAACGAGGCGGTGAAGGCGCTGCTGTCGATGGCGATCAAGGCCTGCCGCGCGCAGGGCAAGTACGTCGGCATCTGCGGCCAGGGCCCGTCCGACCATCCGGACTTCGCCAAGTGGCTGGTCGAAGAGGGCATCGAGACGATCTCGCTGAACCCGGACACCGTCGTCGAGACCTGGATCTATCTGGCCAAGGAACTCAATCGCTGACTCACAAGGTCGGCCGAGCCTGGCTGTCACTAGACGAAACCGCCCGCAAAACCGGGCGGTTTTTTTTCGCCCGCTCCCCAGTGTGATCGGCCGAAATCGACCAAATCGACCGAAAAGTATTGCTAAATGTGTCGCCGTTCACGCCAGAGGCGGCGGGGAACCGGCGTCCATGACGAGAGAGTCGTTAACAGATCGACAAGGTTCGCAAATTGAACCTTACGGGGGCGTCGCACGATACTGGCCGTGCCAACGCGGCAATGCCCGAAACACAGAGAAAGGACGTCTCATGAGCTATCCGATCACCCGCAAGGCCAAACCCTGCATCGTCGCTTTCACTCTGCTGCTGAGCGGGACGGCACTGGCGCAGAACCCCACCTTGCTGCAGGTGGAGAGCAAGGTCGAGATGGCGGTGCAAGGCGCAGGCGCCTACGCCGACGACGCGGCGATCACCGCCAAGGTGAAGGCGGCGCTCGTGGCCGACAAGGCGGTGAAAGGCACCGGCATCTCGGTCGAGACCAAAGACAACGTCGTGCAGCTGTCCGGTTTCGTCGACAGCCAGAAACAGGCGTGGCGTGCCGCCGAAGTCGCCGCCCGCGTAGAAGGCGTGCACGCGGTGATGAACGACCTGCACCTGAAGGCGAAGAAAGGGCAGAGCGCCGGCGAATACCTGTCCGACGCGGCGATCACCAGCAAGGTGAAGGCCGGCCTCCTGGCCGACCAGGGGCTGAAGTCCACCGCCATCAGCGTCAAGACCGACAATGGCCGCGTGCAGCTGTCGGGCTTCGTCGCGAACCAGGACCAGGCCAAGCGCGCCGAGGCGATTGTCAAGAATGTGAAGAACGTGAAGGCGGTCAAGAACGACCTGCACGTGCAGTAAGCGCGGTGCTTTCCCAAAAAGCTCGGCCAACCTTCGGAAGGTTGGCCGAGCTTTTTGGGCGCGCGTCAGCGCGCCTCGCCCGATGCCTTAAGAGTCGATCCGCCCTTCGCGACCTCGGGCGGCGCCGGCGTGATCGCGGGGCCGAGGTCGGCCGCCGGCTGCATGCAGGAGTAGAGCCCCGTGCCGACGGCGCCGGCCAAGAGCGCGAGGACGAACAGGGTGACGGATTTCATGCGGCCCTTCCATCGGCGCGTTTACGTGCGCGTAATCAAAGGGTGGCACAGCGAAGCGAGGAATGCAGCGCGATCAGCCCAGCTCGCGCAGCACTGCCTTCACGCGCGCGATGCGCTCTCCGACGTCGTCGATCTCGACCTCGATCCTCAGCTTGTCTTGTCCGGCGAGCTTGTACTGCTTCTTGCTCTGGATCAGCCCGATGATCTTCATCGGGTCGATCGGCGGGTTCTTCACGAACAGGAACTGCAGCGCCGCCTCGCTCGCGTCGACCTTCTGGATGCCGAGCGGCTTGGCCGCGAGCCTGAGGTGGTGGCTGTCGATCAACGTCTTCACCGGCTGCGGCGGCAGGCCGAAGCGGTCGATCAGCTCCTCGTGCAGCGAGTCGATCTCGCCGGGGCTCTCGCAAGTGGCGAGCCGCTTGTACAGCGTCAGCCGTTCGTGCACGTCCGGGCAGTACGCTTCTGGCAGCAAGGCCGGGCTGTGCAGGTTGATCTCGGTGGTCACGCCGAGCGGCGCGTCGAGGTCCGGCGTCTTGCCCTTCTTCAGGTCGCGTACCGCCTGCTTCAGCATCTCGGTGAACAGCGTGAAGCCGACCTCGTGCATCTCGCCCGACTGGCCCTCGCCGAGCACCTCGCCGGCGCCGCGGATCTCCAGGTCGTGCATCGCGAGGTAAAAGCCCGAGCCCAGTTCCTCGGACAGCTGGATCGCCTCGAGCCGCTTCTGCGCATCCTTCGTGACACCGTCGCTGGTCAGCAGGTAGGCGTAGGCCTGGTGGTGCGAACGGCCGACGCGGCCGCGCAGCTGATGCAACTGGGCGAGGCCGAACTTGTCGGCGCGGTTGATCAATATCGTGTTGGCGTTCGGCACGTCGATGCCGGTCTCGATGATGGTCGAGCAGAGCAAGAGGTTGAAGCGCTGCTGGACGAAGTCGCGCATCACCTGTTCGAGTTCCCGCTCGCGCAGCTGGCCGTGCGCGACGCCAATGCGCGCCTCGGGGACGAGTTCGGCCAGCCTTTCGCGCATGTTCTCGATGGTGTCGACCTCGTTGTGCAGGAAGAACACCTGGCCGCCGCGCTTCAGTTCCCTGAGCACCGCCTCGCGGGTCGTGCCGTCGCGCAAGGGGCTGACGAAGGTCTTGACCGCCAGGCGCCGGGAGGGCGCGGTGGTGATCGCCGAGAAGTCGCGCAAGCCCTCGAGCGCCATCGACAAGGTGCGCGGGATCGGCGTCGCAGTCAGCGTCAGCACGTCGACGTTCGCGCGCAGGCGCTTCAGTTGTTCCTTCTGGCGCACGCCGAAGCGGTGCTCCTCGTCGATGATGACGAGGCCGAGGTTCTTGAACGCGACGTCCGGCTGCACCAGCTTGTGCGTGCCGATCACGATGTCGACCGTTCCTGCTCTTAATCCTTCCAGCGCCGCCTTGGTCTCCTTGCCGCTCTTGAAACGCGACAGCTCGGCGATCTTCACTGGCCAGTCGGCGAAACGATCAGCGAAATTCTGGTAGTGCTGCTCGGCGAGCAGCGTGGTCGGCACCAGCACCGCGACCTGCTTGCCGCCCATGACCGCGACGAAGGCTGCGCGCAAGGCGACCTCGGTCTTGCCGAAGCCGACGTCGCCGCATACCAGGCGGTCCATCGGCTTGCCCGAGGTCATGTCGCCGATCACCGCCTCGATCGCGCCCGCCTGGTCGGGGGTCTCCTCGAAGCCGAAGCCTTCGGCGAACGCCTCATAGTCGTGTTCGCTTAAGGAGAACGCATGGCCTTCGCGCGCGGCGCGCTGAGCGTAGAGGTTCAAGAGTTCGGCCGCGGTGTCGCGCGCCTTCTCGGCGGCGCGTTTCTTCGCCTTCTCCCACGCCGGGTTGCCGAGCTTGTGCAAGGGCGCCTGTTCGGGGCTGCCGCCGGCGTAGCGGGAGATCACGTGCAGCTGGCTGACCGGCACGTAGAGGCGCGCGCCGTCCGCGTATTCAAGCAGCATCAGCTCGGTCTCGCCTTCGCCCAGATCGAGCGTGACGAGGCCCTGGTAGCGGCCGATGCCGTGTTCCTCGTGCACCACCGGGTCGCCGACCTTCACTTCGGCCAGATCCCTCAGCATGGTGTCGGAGCTCGCCTTCGCGCGCGCACGGCGGGTGTGGCTGCGCGCGACGTGCTGGTAGAGCTCGGCCTCGGTGACCACCGCGATGGCGGGGGCTTCGAGCGCGAAGCCCGCGAACAGCGGCGCGACGGTCAGCGCGAAGCGCGCGTCGCCTTGGAGGAAGTCATGCCAGCCCTCTACGAGCGCGGGCCTGAGGCCGTTTTCGCGCAGGAAGCCCGCCAGCGTCTCGCGTCGGCCGAGGCTCTCGGCGCAGATCAGCACGCGCCCGGCGTAGCGTTCGGTGAAGTTCGCCAGCTTGTGCAGCGGCTTGTCGGCGCGCCGCTCGACCGCGAGCTCGGGCAGCGGCAGCACGCCGGCCTCGAGCGCGTCGTCGGCCGGCATCTCCAGCCGCGCGTAGGGCTTCAGGAGCCCCATCAGTTCGTCCGGACGCAGGAACAGCGTCGCCGGCGGCAGAGGCGGGCGCTCGTAGTCGGCGTGCGCCTGCTTGTGGCGTGCGGCGACGTCCTGCCAGAAGGTTTCGGCGGCGGCCAGCACGTCGCGGTGCAGCACCAGCCTCACGTTATCGCCGGCGTAGTCGAACAGCGTCGCGGTCGAATCGAAGAACAGCGGCAGGTAGTACTCGATGCCGGCCGGGAACAGGTTGGCCGAGACCTCCTTGTAGACGCGGCTCTTCGACGGGTCGCCCTCCATGCGTTCCCGGTAATGCTGGCGGAACGTCGTCACGCCGGCCTCGTCGCTAGGGTACTCGCGCGCCGGCAGCAGCCTCACCTCGGGCACCGGGTACAGCGTGCGCTGCGTGTCCGGGTCGAAGGTGCGCAGCGTGTCGATCTCGTCGTCGAACAGGTCGATCCGGTACGGCAGCGCCGAGCCCATCGGGAACAGGTCGATCAGGCCGCCGCGGATCGAGAACTCGCCCGGTACCATCACCTGCGTCACGTGCTGGTAGCCGGCGCCGACCAGGTCTTCGCGCAGCTTGTCGGCGTTAAGCCTTCCCTTGAGCTTCAGGAAGAAGGTGCGGCCGGTCAGGTATTCGACCGGCGCCATGCGCGTCATCGCCGTCGTCACCGGCACCAGCACGACGTCGACCTCGCTTTGGCGGATTTGCCACAAGGTCGCGAGCCGCTCGGACACGAGGTCGGCGTGCGGCGAGAAGTGGTCGTACGGCAGCGTTTCCCAGTCGGGCAAGAGCGCGACGCGTGCATCGGGCGCGAAGAAGGGCAGCTCGGCCTTAAGCCGCTGCGCGCTTTGCGCGTCGGCGGTCAGCACGAGGAGCGGCGTCTTGCCGTCGATCAGCGTGGCGAGAGCGGCGGCGTCGAGTCCGTCGGGCACTAGCCGTAAGCGGGTGCGCTGGCCGGCGACGGGCAGGCGGGGGGACAAATCCAGCATCGGAACTCGTTTTTAGGTGATTTGGCGGGAATTGCACTGCATTATACCGGCTGCGAACCGTAAGACATGGACGACGGTGCGCAAGAAATTTATGCCCTTAGAATAATACGTGGCACCCGCCGGGACAGGCGGGGCGGCGAGACGCCCGCGGCTGAGCGCGGGTGCGTACAAAGGACTGAGCGGGAGCGATCAAGCGGTGAACACAAACAAACCATGGGGAGCCGGCGCCTATCTGGCCGCGTATCTGGCGGCGCTGGTGTTCTGGCCGGCCACGCTCGGGACGGCCTACGCCTCGGCCAACGTCCTGCATACCGATTTCCTGGCGCTGGGCATGCTTGCCTGGGCGGCGCTGCGCCTGCCGTCCAAGCAGGTGACGTTCTGGCCGCTGGCGGCGGGTCTCGCGGCGTTGCCGTTCTGGCCGGCCGAGGACGCCCAGCTGATCGTGCTGACCGGCTTGGCGACCGTCGCCGGACTGCACGTGGCGCGCATCCGGCGCGGCCGGCCATGGTTCGAGTCGCCGCGCGCGCTGGTCAGGCTGATCGCGCGGCTGGCGATGTACCCGGCGACGCTGGTCGCGCTCTTGCTCGGCCTGTTCGCGCTGCCGTACGCCGACGCGGGCGAGGTGCTGCTGCGTTCGGTGCTGGTGTGGGGCTCGGCCGGCCTGGCGGTGACGGTCTTCGTCGCGCTCGGCCTCGCGCGGCTGCCGTCGAGGCGGCTGCGCGCCGAACTCGTGCTGCTCGGACTGTTGATGGCGGCATTGTGGGCGGCGCTGAAGGCCGGCGGGCACAGTTTCTCGCTGCCGATGCCGGTGCTGCTGTTCCCGGTGGTGTTGTGGGGCGCGTTCCGCGCCGGCGTGATGGGCGCCGCCGCCTTGAGCCTGTTGGCGATCATGCTGCCCGACGTCAGGCTGGTGGTCGATAGCGCCACGCCGGCGTTCGAACACCACGTGACGTCGCTCGCGCTCAACCTCGCGTTCACCGCAGCCGCGCTGATCGTCGCGGTGCTGGTAGAGGGTTTCCAGCGCAGCGAGGCGGTGCTGCAGGAGTTCCGCGCGCGCTTCGAGTCGCTGCTCGACCACAGCCCGAACATCATGACGATGCAGTCGCTCGACGGGCGCTTCCTGATGGTCAACCGCGCGTTCGCGCAGCTTTTCGGCTTCAGCCCCAACCAGGTCGTCGGCAAGACGGTAGACGAGCTCTTGCTGTCGCACGAGGCAGGCCGCGTGCGCGAGCACGACGCGCAGGTGATCAACTGCCTCGAGCCGCGCCAATTCGAAGAAATGTTCACCGTCGGCGGTGTGCCGTGCGTGATGCTGACCACGCGCTTTCCGCTGTTCGACGCCGACGGGCATCTGGCCGGCCTGGGCACCATCGCGACCGACGTGTCCGACACCAAGGCCGAAGAGCAGGCGCGCCGCGAGGCCGAGGAGAAGTACCGCGCGCTCGTCGAGCAGTCGCTGGTCGGCATCTTCATCCTGCAGGACGAGCGCCTCGTGTACGCCAACCCCAAGTTGGCCGAGATGCTCGGCTACCCGGTGAGCGAACTCGAGAACCTGCCGATCGCGCGGCTGATCGGCCCGTTCGAACTGGAACAGCTGAAAAGGCGCGACCCGCGCCGCGTGCGCAATTATGGTGGCAAGCTCTTGGCCAGCTGCCGCGCGATCCGCCGCGACGGCAGCCTGGTCGACGTCGAGATGCACAGCCGCCGCTTCGAGTTCTGCGGAAGGCGCGCGACGATCGGCGTGGTCGTCGACGTGTCCGACCGCGTCTCCGCCGACGCCGAGCTGCAGCTGGCGGCCAAGGTGTTCGAGAACTCGGCCGAGGGCATCCTGATCACCGACGCCGACGCCAACATCATCGCGGTGAATTCGGCTTTCACGCGCATCACCGGCTTTACGCAGGACGAGGCGCTCGGCCGCGTGTCGCGCATGTTCCGCGACTGGGGCAGCGAGCAGGACATCGCGATGCTGCACGACCTGCAGACCATCGGCCACTGGCACGGCGAGATGCTCGACCGCAAGAAAAACGGCGAACGCTACCCGACCGAGCTGTCGATCTCGACGGTGCGCGACCCGCAGGGCCTGTTGACCCACTTCGTCGGCGTGTTCTCCGATATCACCGCGCGCAAGCAGTCCGAAGACCGGCTGCAGTTCCTCGCGACGCACGACCCGCTGACCGGCCTGCCCAACCGCGCCGGCCTGATCGCGCGCGTCGACGAGGCGATCTTCCGCGCCGCCGCCGGCGCCGAAGGGCCGGCGCTGATGTTCATCGACCTCGACCGCTTTAAGCTGATCAACGATTCGTTCGGCCACCAGGCCGGCGACGAGACGCTGCGCGAGACGACCGCGCGCCTGATCCGCGTCACCGAGAAGCGCGGCTTTCTCGCGCGGCTCGGCGGCGACGAATTCACGCTCTTGGTCGAGGGCGAGCACAAGCAGGCGATGCTCGCTTCGTTGGCCGAGGAAATCATCGCGACGCTGTCCCAGCCGCTGATGATCCAGACGCACGAGGTGTTCGTCACCGGCAGCATCGGCATCAGCGTGTTCCCGAACGACGGCACCGACGCGCAGACGCTGTTGAAGAACGCCGACGTCGCGATGTACCGCGCGAAAGAGGCCGGCAAGAACACCTACCAGTTCTTCGCCGCCGACATGAACAGCCAGACCTTCGAGCGGCTGCTGATGGAGAACGGCCTGAGGATGGCGCTCGAGCGCGACGAGTTCGAGCTGCACTACCAGCCGCTGCTCGACGCGCAGACGCACGCGATCGCCGCGGTCGAGGTGCTGATCCGCTGGCGTCACCCGCAGCTCGGCCTGGTGCCGCCGAACCGCTTCATTCCGCTGGCCGAGGAGACCGGGCTGATCCGCAACATCGGCCACTGGGTGCTCGCTTCGGCGTGCCGCCAGCTGACCGCGTGGGACCGCGCCGGGCTCAGGGTGCCGCGCGTCGCGGTCAACCTGTCGACGCGCCAGTTCGAGCACGCGGCGCTGGTGCAGCAGGTGCGCGAGGCGCTGATGTCGGCCGAGCTGTCGGCCGACCGGCTGGAGCTCGAGATCACCGAGAGCACGCTGATGAAGAACCCGGTCGAGGCGGTCGCCTTCCTCTACGAACTGAAGGGGCTCGGCGTGAAGCTCGCGATCGACGACTTCGGCACCGGTTACTCGTCGCTGTCCTACCTGATGCGCTTCCCGCTCGACACGCTGAAGATCGACCGCTCCTTCGTCGACGGCCTGCCCGAGGACGACGACAGCCTGACCATCATCGAGGCCATCCTCGCGATGGCGAGAAAACGCGGCTTCGAGGTCGTCGCCGAGGGCGTCGAGACCGAGGCGCAGAGCGGCTTCCTCAGCCGCAAGGGCTGCTCGCTGCTGCAGGGCTATCTGTTCTGCAAGCCGATGCCGGCCAAAGACTTCGAACGCTTCGCGCGCGACTGGCAGGGCAGTGCCCGGCGCGAGCCCTTGATGCTGGCCTGAGGCTCGGCCAACGTCGGCCGGGCCTCGCCTTACGCTACAATGGCGGCCTTTCTTTTTCCCGGAGTGCGCGTCGTGAGCAACAAACGGCTGATCCATGGTTTTCACGCGGTCAACGCGCGTCTGTGGCAAAACCCCAAGAGCCTGGTCGAGGTCTATCTGGCGCGCGGCAGGGAAGACGCGCGCGTGCGCGCGGTGCTCGAGAAGGTCGACGCCGAGTCGGTGAAGCTGGTGATGGTCGAGCCCGAGCGGCTAGACGCGATGACCGGCAAGGCGCGCCACCAGGGCGTCGCCGCGGTGATCGACGCGTCCAAGAGCTACGTGTCGCTCGACGACGTGCTCGAGCATCTGTCCGAGCCGCCGCTCTTGCTGATCCTCGACGGCGTGACCGACCCGCACAACCTCGGCGCCTGCCTGCGCGTCGCCGACGCGATGGGCGCACACGCGGTGATCGCGCCCAAGGACCGCTCGGCGGGCCTCAACGCGACCGTGTCGAAGGTCGCCTGCGGTGCCGCCGAAGTCGTCCCCTACATCACCGTCACCAACCTCGCGCGCACCTTGCGCGACCTGAAGGACCAGGGGGTGTGGATCGCCGGCACCGAGATGGAAGCCGACACCGACCTGTTCCACGTCGACGCGGCCGGCCCGCTGGCGTGGGTGATGGGCTCGGAAGGCGAGGGCATGCGCCGCCTGACCCGCGAGCACTGCGACGTGTTGGTGGCTATCCCGATGTTCGGCACGGTAGAGAGCCTCAACGTGTCGGTGTCGTCCGGCATGGTGCTCGCCGAGAGCCGCCGTCAGCGCGTGCGCGCCGGCGAGGCGGGCTGACGGCCACCTCGGCCAACCTTGTCGTTCCGCAAACCGCCCGGTCGATCGCGACCGGGCGGTTTTTTTTTTGGTGGAACCGGCGGCAATGGCGCCGGTCTTCTCTTATACCCTTGTAGGGTATATAGTGAAACCAATCTCCAGACCGGATCACGTATGCAACGCCGCCGCTTTCTTCACGCCGCCTTCCTGATGTCCGCCATGCCGTGGTTTGCCCGCGCCGCCACCGACCTCGCGCACATCGATCATGCGTCCATGGGCCACGGTCCGGCCGCCGACCCGCACGCCGGCATGGACCACGCCGCGATGGGGCAGGCCGCGCCCGCCGTCGCGCTGCCCGAGGGCTTGCCTCTGCCGAGTCTGACCCCGCTACCGAATCGTGCAGCGGTATCCGGCCGTTTCGCAGGCGAACTCGTCGCCGCGCCGGTCTTGAAAGGGTTGGCCGAGGACGGCAAGCCGACCGAGGTCTGGGCGTACAACGGCAGCCTGCCCGGCCCGCTGATCGAGGCGTACGAGGGCGACACGGTAGAGATCGCGTTCACCAACCGGCTGCCGCAGCCGACCACCGTACACTGGCACGGGATGCCGGTGCCGGCCGACCAGGACGGCAACCCGATGCATCCGGTGCAGCCCGGCGAGACACGCCACTATCGCTTCGTCCTGCCCGAAGGCTCGGGCGGCAGCTACTGGTACCACCCGCACCCGCACGGTCACACCGCCGAACAGGTGTTCCGCGGCCTGGCCGGCGTGTTCCTGGTCAAAAGTCGCCACGATCCGCTCGCGCATCTGCGCGATATTCCGCTCGTGCTGTCCGACCTGCGCCTCGACGCTAACGCCGCGATTCCCGCCAACACAAAGGCCGACTGGATGGACGGCCGCGAGGGCGACTATGTGCTGGTCAACGGCGCGCTGAAGCCGGTGCTTGCGCTGGGCGAGAACGAGCGCGTGCGCTTGCGCGTCTACAACGCGACCAGCGCACGCGTGCTGCGGCTCGCCTTGCCAGGGTTCGAGGTGTGGCGCGTCGGCAGCGACGGCGGGTTGATCGAGGCGCCGCGCCGCGAGGCCGAAGTGCTGCTGTCGCCGGGCGAACGTGCCGAGCTCGTCATCACCGGCGCTGCGAAAGCGGGACGGCTGGTCGCGCTGCCGTACCAGCGCGGCAAGATGATGAGCGCCGAGACGAACGAGGCGTTGACGCTCGCGACGGTCGCACCGGGGCCGCGCGTCGCCAGTGTGCCCTTGCCCAAACGCCTGCGCCGCATAGCCGCGCTGCCGTCGCCCAAGGTGAAGCGCCGCGTCGTGCTCGAGGAAAACATGGCCGACCCTGAGGCGATGTTCACGATCAACGGCAAGACCTTCGACATGAACCGCGCCGACTTCGTCGGCCGCGTCGGCGAGGTCGAGGAATGGGAGGTCGTCAACCGCGCCGACATGGACCATCCGTTCCACCTGCACGGCACGCAGTTCCAGGTCGTCGCGCGCCACGACGGCCGCGGCTGGAAGACCGAACCCTACCGCGCGTGGCGCGACGTCGTGAGCTTGCCGGCCAGCCACGCGGTGAAGCTGCGTTTCCGGCAGGATCAGCCCGGCATGCGCATGTTCCATTGCCACATCCTCGAGCACGAGGACCAGGGCATGATGGGTCAGATCGATGTGCGCGCCTGACGGGCCGGCAATCGGGCACAGGCTAACATTGTGAAAGGAAGCACCATGGGCGAGTGTTGCCACGAGCCGGAAGGGAGCGACAAGAGTGTCGTCCAGCCCGATAAGGACGCGCTCCTCAAGCGCCTGTCGCGCATCGAGGGGCAGGTGCGCGGTATCGGCGGCATGATCGAGTCCGATCGCTACTGCGTCGACGTGCTGACGCAGATCGCCGCCGCCAAGTCGGCGCTCGACGCGGTCGCGCTACAGCTTCTGGAAAACCACGTCAAGGGCTGCGTCACGCAGGCGATCGTCGACGGCGACGCCGCGGCGCGCATCGACGAGCTGATCGCCGTGGTGCGCAAGATTCGTTAAAGGAGACCGCCATGAAAGCGCTGGCCGCGGTCGCGTTGGCTCTGGGAAGCGCCCAGGCCGGCGCTGCGCCGATTCCGTTCGAGAAGTACATCAAGCTCTTCACCGGCATGCAGGAAGCCGAGGTGGTCGACATCGCCGGCCCGCCCGACTACCGAAGCGAAGGCCCGGAAACGATGACGCGCCGCCCCGACGGCAGCAAGATCTACAGCCGGCGCTACACGCTGACCTGGCGCGCCGGCGGCTCGACGCCGTACACGACCTATATCGTGATCCGCGACGGCGTCGTCGACGATATCCGCCGCGACAAGAAATTCTGACCTCGGGCCAAGCTTGGCCGAGTTCGTCCGAGGGGGCGGCCGCGCGCGGTCCGGCCCCGTGCTTTCGATAGGGGTTTGAGGAGACGACATGGAAAAAGTAGTGCTCAACGTCGCCGGCATGAGCTGTGGCGGCTGCGCCGACAGTGTGAAGGCCGCGCTTCTGGCGCTGCCCGGGGTGCGCTCGGTCGAAGTGGGCCTGGCAGAAGGCCGCGTCATCGTCGAGCGCGACGCCGGGCAGCCTGCGATCGAGGCGTTGGCCGAGGCGGTCAGCGACGCCGGTTTCGACGTGATCGGCTGAAGAAGGCGTCCGGCGCGGCCGGGCAGCGGTGCGAATGCCACAGCCCGCGCGGCGCGCCGTCCGGAAAACGGCGCCGCCGTTTGCCCGCGCCGCCGTTTTTGCGTAGAATGCTGCGGTTTCAACCCTTGCCTTTCGCAGCGCATGGCGAAAGGCTTTACAGCCAAAAGGAGTCCCCATGCGGCATTACGAGATCGTATTCATCGTCCATCCGGACCAGAGCGAGCAAGTGTCGGCCATGATCGAGCGCTACAAGGGTATGGTGCTCGGCCAGGAAGGCAAAATCCACCGTCTGGAAGACTGGGGCCGCCGTCAACTGGCTTACCCGATCCAGAAGCTGCACAAGGCTCACTACGTTCTGATGAACGTCGAGTGCACCCCGGACACCGTGGAAGAAATCGAGCACGCCTTCAAGTTCAACGACGCCGTGCTGCGCCACCTGACCATCAAGCTGGACCGCGCCGTGGCCGAAGCGTCGCCGATGATGAAGGACGAGAAGGCCAAGAACCTGCTCGACCCGCAGCCGGCCGCCGCAGGTAACGAGGCCGAAGCCGCCGCCTAAGGCAGGTTTTGCTCAATCGTCTGCAACTGACCGCCACGGTCGAGCGCGAAGCCGAACTGCGCTACACCCCCGCCGGCCTGCCGGTGCTGGAGATGTGGCTCAAACACCAGTCCCGGCAACGCGAAGCGAATCTGGAACGCGACGTCGCCTGTGAAATCCAGGCGGTGCTGATCGGCAAGCAAGCCCCCCAATGGGGCGGCAAACTCGCCGGACAACAGGTCGCAGTGAGCGGATTCCTCGCCCAGCGCAGCCTGCGCAACCCGCGGTTGGTTCTGCACATCGAACACGTTGAATTCGTAAAAGGTTAAGAGAAATGGCTCGTCAACTCTTCAAGCGCAAGAAGTTCTGCCGCTTCACGGCAGAAGGCATCAAGGAAGTCGATTACAAAGCCACCGAGCTGCTGAAAGACTTCATCGCCGAAAACGGCAAGATCATTCCGGCCCGCATCACCGGCACCAAAGCCCGCTTCCAGCGTCAGCTGTCGACCGCGATCAAACGCGCTCGCTTCCTGGCCCTGATGCCGTACACCGACCAGCACTAAGCCAGGAGACCACAAGATGCAAATCATTCTGCTCGAAAAAGTGGCCAACCTGGGCCAACTGGGCGACAAGGTGACCGTGAAGAACGGCTACGCCCGTAACTACCTGATCCCGCAAGGCAAAGCCAAGCGCGCGAACGCCGCCAACTTGGCCGCGTTTGAAGCGAGCCGCGCCGAACTGGAAGCCAAACAGGCCGAGATCCTGGTCGACGCGCAAGCGCGTGCCGGCAAGCTCGAAGGCGCCGTGATCACCATCGCACAGAAGGCCGGCGTCGACGGCCGTCTGTTCGGCTCGGTGACCAACGCCGACATCGCCGCCGCCATCGTGGCGACCGGTGTCGCAGTGACGCGTGCCGAAGTCCGCCTGCCGAACGGTCCGTTCAAGACCACCGGCGAGTTCGACCTCGAAATCGCGCTGCACCACGACGTCGTCGTGCCGGTGAAGGTCCTGGTGACCCCGGAAGCCTAATCGCTCCCGATCGCCATACCGCAAAAAGCCGACAGCCTAGCTGTCGGCTTTTTTGTTTTCCGTTACCCGTCTGCCGGGGCTCGGCCAGGCCGAGCCCTTCACTCGATCGTCTTCTGCCGCTCTATCATCCACAGGAACAGCGCGCAGATCAGCGCGAGCCACAGGAACTGGCGCTGCGTCGCCTCCAGCAGCGTCATGCCGACCGACAGCCGCTTGTCGATCGCGAGCGCGGCGACGCTGATCGCGAGGCTCGCCGCGACCTTGCCCATGATCAGCCGCGTGCGGTAGCCGTGACTGTAGAAGCTGCCGGCCATATTGCGGAACATCTTGATCGACAGCGGGATGATCACGAAGGCGGCAAAGCACGACTGCAGCACGATGGGCAACGCGTACAGCCAGCGTGGCTCGGCAGGCAGGAAGGCAAGCAACAGGCAGCCGCCGCCCATCGCCGCGACGCCGCCCATCATCCAGCCCTTGAGCTTGCCGGCCGGATCGCTCTGCTTCTGGAACAACCAGTAGCTCGCGTAGGCCGACAGGTTGAACAGCGTCAGCAAGCCGCCGACCGCCCACCATGACATCCCGAGCCCGCGGCCCAATAGCGGCGCCGCGTACTGGAACTCGACGATCACCAGATAGAACATGAAGCTGAGCAGGCCGCCGACGACGAACGGGCGGTCGTTCAGCACGCGCGGGTCCAGCCACGGCTGCGGATTGCGCCGTTCGCCGAGGAAGAAGAAGGTCAGCCCGAGCACGGCCAGCAGCGGGAACAGGAACAGCAGCTCGTGCGCGTTGACGTCGAGCCAGCGAAAGCCCTGCAGCAGCATCTCGAGCGCGACGATCGCCACCGCGAACGACAGCGCCGCCGCCGGCGAGTGGCTGACGTCGGCGTCGGGCAAGGTCGACGCCTTCGGCAGAGCGCGCCAGGCGGACAGCCACAGCAGCGCGCCCAGCAGCGCCATCTCGCCGAACAGCGCGCGCCAGCCCAACCATTCGGTCAGCCCGGCGGTCGCCAGCGGCGCGAACACCGGCACCAAGAGGATGCCGTGCGACATCCACATGATGCCGGCAAGCCGCTTCTCGGGCGGCAGGAACAGGTTGCACATCAGCCGCGACGACAGGAACAGGCCGCCGCCGCCGAGGCCCTGCAGGAAGCGCGCGACGCAGAACACGAGCAGCTGCGTGCTCGCCGCGCAGGCAATAGACGCGCCGACGTAGACCGCGGTCGATACCAACAGGTAGCGGCGGTAGCCGAAGCGGCCGGTCACCCACTGGTGTTTGAAGATCGCGACGATGCAGGCGAAGGTGTAGACGGTCGACGCGAGCGCGAATTCGGCCGGCGTGAGCCCGAGGCCGGCGCTCAGCACGTGGGCGCCGAAGGCGTAGGCCTGCACGCCGAAGAACTCGACGCCGGCGCACAAGAGGATCAGCGGGTAGAGCCGGCCGCGCGGGGAGCTGTTTTCGCTCATGGCGGCCACGCTGCGCGACGAGGACTCGGGCGATGGGCGGGGGATGGGCATCATGCGACAAGCTTGGCCGAGCTTCGGGGGCTAGGCAAGCCACCGGCATGGTGCATTTGCAGGCGACACCGCGCGCATATAGCCCGCCGCGCGAGCCGGTATGACGATCCGCCATTGCCCTCGCCGTGCAAAGCCGCCCAGAATGACGGGTTTCCGCCTTTCACGAGCCGCGCCATGTCTCCGCAAAATCCCGCCCCCGATGCGTCGCCGTCCTTAGATGCGTTCTCCACGCACGCCGTGTGGCGTAGCGACGACGAGTCCCCCGGCGACGACAGCCTGATCGAGGAGGTGCCGGTCGCGCTCGTCTACAACGGCATCGCTCACGCGGTGATGATGGCGACGCCGATAGACCTCGAAGACTTCGCGCTCGGCTTTTCGCTGTCCGAAGGTATCGCTGCGGGCTCGGCCAACCTTTACGACGTCGAGATAGTGCGGGTGGAGGAGGGGATAGAGTTGCGCATCGAACTGGCGGCGGCCGATTTCGCCGCGCTCAAGACACGCCGCCGGCAGCTGGCCGGGCGCACCGGCTGCGGGCTGTGCGGCGTGGAGAGCCTGGCGCAGGCGGCGCGGCCGCTGCCTGCGCTGCCGTTCACGCAGGCGCTGGAATCTGCCGCGCTGCAGGCGGCGCTGATGCATCTGCAAGACGCGCAGCCGCTGACCACCGCGACCGGCGCCGCGCATGCCGCCGCCTGGCTGAGGCCCGACGGTACGCTCGCCGCGGTGTTCGAGGACGTCGGCCGCCACGTCGCTCTCGACAAGCTGATCGGCTGGCGCGCGAGGGTCGGGGCCGAGCCGGGCGCGGCGCTCGTCACCAGCCGCTCGAGCTACGAGATGGCGCACAAGGCGGCAAGCGCCGGCATCGAGATCCTCGCCGCGGTGTCGGCGCCGACCGCGCTGGCGGTGCGGCTCGCGACGTCGTTGAACCTCACGCTCGCCGGCTTCGTGCGGCCCGGTCGCGCCAACGTCTACACCCATCCCGAACGCCTGTTTTCCGCGCGCTGAACCGCGCATCCGTCATGACGCAGGGCTCGGCCAGCGTCGCCATGACGGATGCGCGTTTTGTCTGGCGCAATCCCTCCTTGCTTTTCCGGCAAGGATGGGGTCAGAATCCTTGTTCGACATTTTTCACGATTGCAAGAAGCAAGCATGGCACTCATCGTACAAAAATACGGCGGCACGTCCATGGGCACCACGGAGCGCATCAAGAACGTGGCCCGGCGCATCGCCAAATGGAAAGCGCAGGGGCACGACGTGGTGGTGGCCGTTTCCGCCATGAGCGGCGAAACCAACCGCCTGATCGCGCTGGCGCGCGAGATCCAGGACTATCCCGATCCGCGCGAGCTGGACGTCATCATCTCCACCGGCGAACAGGTCACCATCGGCCTGTTGGCGATGGCGCTGAAGGAAATCGGCGTCGACGCCAAGAGCTACACCGGCTGGCAGGTGAAGGTCGCGACCGACTCGTCGTTCAACAAGGCGCGCATCCAGAGCATCGACGAAGAAGCGCTGCGCGCCGACCTCGCCGAAGGCCGCGTCGTCATCGTCGCCGGCTTCCAGGGCATCGACGAGGCGAACAACATCACCACCCTCGGCCGCGGCGGCTCGGACACCTCGGCCGTGGCGCTCGCCGCCGCGCTGAAGGCCGACGAATGCCAGATCTACACCGACGTGGACGGCGTCTACACCACCGACCCGCGCGTGGTGCCGGAAGCCCGCCGCCTGAAGACCATCACCTTCGAGGAGATGATCGAGATGGCGAGCCTGGGCTCCAAGGTGCTGCAGATCCGTTCGGTGGAGTTCGCCGGCAAGTACAAGGTGCGCCTGCGCGTGCTCTCCAGTTTCGAGGAAGAGGGCGAAGGTACGCTGATCACGTTCGAGGAAGATGAAAACATGGAAAAAGCCGTCGTCGCCGGCATCGCGTTTGACCGCAACGAAGCCCGTATCAACGTAAAAGGCGTGCCGGACCGTCCGGGCATCGCGTACCAGATCCTCGGCCCGATCGCCGACGCGAACATCGAAGTCGACATGATCATCCAGAACGTCGGCGATCAGGGCACCACCGACTTCTCGTTCACCGTACCGCGCGGCGAAGCGAACCGCGCGCTGACGATCCTGCGCGAGATGCAGACCCACGTCGGCGCCGCCAAGATCGAATCGGACGACAAGATCGCCAAGATCTCGATCGTCGGCGTCGGTATGCGCTCGCACACCGGCATCGCGTCGACGATGTTCCGCACCCTGGCCGAAGAGGGCATCAACATCCAGATGATCTCGACCTCCGAGATCAAGGTGTCGGTGCTGATCGACGAGAAATACCTGGAACTGGCCGTTCGCGTGCTGCACAAGGCATTCGGCCTCGATCAGGCTGTTTGAAGCGCTTGACATGAGGCGCTTTGCTATTTAAGATTGCGCCTCTGTTGCGGAGAAATGGCCGAGTGGTCGAAGGCACTTCCCTGCTAAGGAAGCATACGGGCTTAAACCTGTATCGAGGGTTCGAATCCCTCTTTCTCCGCCACAACAGTGCACCCGTAGCTCAGTTGGATAGAGTATCTGGCTACGAACCAGAGGGTCGGGCGTTCGAATCGCTCCGGGTGCACCACCCAGTCCCTATAGTTTAGCGGTTAGAACACCGCCCTTTCACGGCGGTAGCCGGGGTTCGATTCCCCGTGGGGACGCCAGTTAAACCAGCGAGTTAGACATCACCCGTAAAACTCGTCGGTAGGTAATACGCAAAAAGCGCTCAAGTCTTCTTGAGCGCTTTTTTGTTTCTAGCCCTCTCCCATTCTCTACGCCCCGCTTTTCAGCAAGCCTCGCTCCCCACTCAATTAAGTATATCTGCATATTACACAATCTATGGCTATGTGATATTTTGCGCGGGTTTTCCCTTTATGCGGAATTCATGTCGATTGCCAGCCCTCCCTCCGAACCCGATGTTCCATCACCCGACCACGGCCTGACCGGCCTGGTGCTGCTGGCCCAGTTCCACGGCGTCGCCGCCGACCCCACCCAGTTGTCCCACCAGTTCGGCCGCGGCGCCGAACCGTTCGCTGAAACCGATCTGCTGCTGGCCGCCAAGTCGCTCGAGCTGAAGGCGCGCATCATCGGCCAGCCGGCCGAACGCGTCGGCCTGGCGGCGCTGCCGGCGCTGGCATTGGCGCCCTCCGGCGAGCACTTCATCGTCGCCCGCACCGACGGCGATAAGGTGCTGATCCACGACCTGAAGTCCGGCCGGCCGCTGGTGCTGAGTCGGGAAGAATTCCGGGCGCGCTACGACGGCCGCTTGTTGGTGGTCACCTCGCGTGCGTCGGTGGCCGGCACGCTGGCTCGGTTCGACTTCACCTGGTTCATCCCGGCCATCGTCAAATACCGGCGACTGCTGCTCGAGGTGCTCGGCGTTTCTTTTGTATTGCAGCTGTTCGCGCTGATCACGCCGCTGTTCTTTCAAGTCGTCATGGACAAGGTGCTGGTCCATCGCGGCTTCACCACCCTGGACGTGATCGCGGTCGGCCTGCTGGTGGTGTCGTTGTTCGAGATCTTGCTGTCCTGCCTGCGCAACTACGTGTTCTCGCACACCACCAACCGGATCGACGTCGAACTCGGCGCGCGGCTGTTCCGCCACCTGCTGGCGCTGCCGGTGGCCTACTTCGAGGCGCGCCGCGTCGGCGACACGGTGGCGCGGGTCCGCGAGCTCGAAAACATCCGCAACTTCCTGACCGGATCGGCGCTGACCAGCGTGCTCGACCTGCTGTTCTCGGTGGTGTTCCTGGCGGTGATGGCCTGGTACAGCGGGTGGCTGACGCTGATCGTCGTCGTTTCGCTGCCGTGCTACGCATTGTGGTCTACCAGCCTGACGCCGGTGCTGCGCCAGCGGCTGGACGAGAAGTTCGCTCGTGGCGCCGACAACCAGTCGTTCCTGGTCGAGGCGGTCGGTGGCATCGGCACCGTGAAGGCGATGGCGGTCGAGCCGCATCTGACGCGGCGCTGGGACAACCAGCTGGCCGCCTACGTCAGCGCCGGCTTCAAGGTGACGCGGCTGGCCAATATCGGCCAGCACGGGGTGCAGCTGATCCAGAAGCTGGTCACCGTCGCGACCCTGTGGCTCGGCGCGCGGCTGGTCATCGACGGCGAGCTGAGCGTCGGCCAGCTGGTCGCGTTCAACATGCTGGCCGGCCAGGTCGCCGCGCCGGTGATCCGGCTGGCGCAGCTGTGGCAGGACTTCCAGCAGGTCGGCATCTCGGTGCAACGGCTCGGCGACCTGCTCAACACCCGCACCGAAACCCCGGCCAGCCGCGCGGCGCTGCCGGCTATCCAGGGCGCGATCGCGTTCGAGGACGTGGTGTTCCGCTACCGCCCCGACGGCCCCGAGATCCTGAAGACGCTGAACCTCACGATCCGCCCCGGCGAGGTGGTCGGCATCGTCGGCCGCTCGGGTTCCGGCAAGTCGACGCTGACCAAGCTGATCCAGCGTTTATATGTCCCCGAGCGCGGAAGGGTGCTGGTCGACGGCAACGACCTGGCGCTGGCCGACCCGGCCTGGCTGCGCCGCCAGATCGGCGTGGTGCTGCAGGAGAACCTGCTGTTCAACCAGTCGATCCGCGACAACATCGCGCTGGCCGACCCCGGCATGCCGCTCGACAAGGTGATCCAGGCCGCCAAGCTCGCCGGCGCGCACGACTTCATCATGGAGTTGGCCGAGGGCTACGACACGGTCGTCGGCGAACACGGCTCCAACCTGTCCGGCGGGCAGCGCCAGCGCATCGCGATCGCCCGCGCGCTGGTCTGCAACCCGCGGATATTGATCTTCGACGAGGCGACCAGCGCGCTCGACTACGAGTCCGAGCGCGCGGTGATGCAGAACATGCGCGCGATCTGCCAGGGGCGCACCGTGATCGTCATCGCCCACCGGTTGTCCACCGTGCGCGGTGCGCACCGCATCATCGCGCCGACCTTCCGCGACAAGGCCAACCCGCCGCGCTGGGTCGGCATGGACGTGTGGGCCGCGACGATCTGCTTCAACACCGTAGAGGCCGCGAAGAAAGGCCTGCCCAAGCCGGAGAGCTGGGCGGACCTTGCCAAGCCCTTCTACAAGAACCAGGTCGTGATGCCGCACCCGGCGTCGAGCGGCACCGGTTTCCTCGACGTGTCGGCGTGGCTGCAGATGTTCGGCGACAAGAAGGGCTGGGACTACATGGACAGGCTGCATACCAACATCGCGCAGTACGTCCACTCGGGCTCCAAGCCATGCAAGATGGCCGCCGCCGGCGAGTACCCGATCGGCATCTCGTTCGAATACCGCGGCGCGCAGCTGAAGGAGAAGGGCGCGCCGATCGACCTGGTGTTCCCGAAGGAGGGCCTGGGCTGGGACCTGGAGGCGACCGCGATCCTGAAAGGCACGAAGAACCTCGACGCCGCCAGGAAGCTGGCCGACTTCGCCGCCAGCCGCCCGGCGATGGAGCTCTACGAGAAGAACTACGCCGTCGTCGCGCTGCCGGGCGTCGCCAAGCCGAACCCGCTGTTGCCGGCCAACTACGAGAAGAAGCTGGTGAAGAACGACTTCACCTGGGCGGCGAAGCACCGCGACGCGATCCTCAAGGAATGGTCGCGCCGCTACGAGAGCAAGGCCGAGGCGAAGTAAGCCGGTCCTGACGGCGTTTTTGCGATGACGAAAACGCTGTCTCAAGCTTGACCTGGCCGGCGCGGATGGCGCCGGCCGTTTTCCCAAGCCCCCCGTTCTTCGACCGGTTCCGGCCGGTTTGGGCAAACGCGATTCCTGGAGTTCCCCCCGATGAAACCCTGCGACTCCCCGCTCGCCGCCGCGCCCCACCTCGCGGTAGACGGCCTCGCGCGCCGCTACGGCGCGTTCACCGCGCTTGACGCCGTGTCCTTGCAGATCCGCAAGGGCGAGTTCGTCTGCCTGCTCGGCCCGTCCGGCTGCGGCAAGACGACGCTGTTGCGCCTCATCGCCGGCCTCGACAAGCCGGACGCCGGCCGCGTGCTCGCGCACGGCGCCGACATCACGCGGCTGGCGCCGGCAAAACGCGACTACGGCATCGTGTTCCAGAGCTACGCGCTGTTTCCGAACCTGACCGTCGCCGACAACATCGCGTATGGACTGACGCCGCGCCGCGAGCGCGCGCGCCACCAAGAGCGCGTGCGCGACTTGCTCGACATGGTCGGCCTGCCCGGCGCCGAGGAAAAATACCCGGCGGCGCTGTCGGGCGGCCAGCAGCAGCGCGTCGCGCTGGCGCGCGCGCTCGCGACGTCGCCAGGTTTGCTCTTACTCGACGAACCGTTGTCGGCGCTCGACGCGAGGGTGCGCGACAAGCTGCGCGACGAACTGAAGCGCGTGCAGAAGAAGCTCGGCGTGACGACCTTGATGGTCACGCACGACCAGGCCGAGGCGCTCGCGATCGCCGACCGGGTCGTCGTGATGAACCACGGCCGCATCGAGCAGGTCGGCACGCCGTCCGAGATCTACCGCCGGCCGGCGAGCCGCTTCGTCGCCGAATTCGTCGGCGAGGCGACTGGCTCGCCGCACGGCGCGTGTCCGACGACGTGGTCGAGGTCGGCTCGCACACCTTGCAGCTCGGCCAACCCTTGCCAGAGGGCGACGCGTTCACGCTGTTCCTGCGCCCGGAGGACATCCTGATCCGCGCGCAGTGGGAGCCGGCGGCCAACACCGTGCTCGCGCGCGTCGCCGACGTCGCGTTCGCCGGCGCGCTGACGCGCCTGAAGCTCTCGCCCGAGGGCATGCCGGGCGTGACGCTGACCGCCGACCTGTGCCCGTCTATGCTGTCGCGCCAGCCCATCGTGCCCGGCGAGATCGTGCCGATCGCGCTGCCGGCGGCACGGCTGATCGCCTACCCGGAGGGCGCGCCATGTTGACAGCGATCGCGCGCCGCTTGACATCGCGGGGCTCGGCCAACCCTGGCAAGCGCTTCGACTTCGAGGCGCTGCTCGGACGCTTCTTGCCGCTGTTGTGGGTCGCAGCGCTGCTGTTCGCGGTCGGCCTGCCCCTTGCCGCGATGCTCGGCCGCGCCTTCCTTACGACGGACGGCGGCTGGGCCGGCTTCGCGCACTTCGCCGAGATCGCCGGCTCGCCGGGCCTGGTGCGCGCGGCGGTCAACAGCTTCTCGGTCGCGCTGACCTCGACGCTGCTCGTCGTGCCGATCGCCTTCGGCTTTGCCTTTGCGCTGACTCGAACGGCCGTGTGGGGGCGCGGCGCCTTCCGCCAGATCGCGCTCACGCCGCTTCTCGCGCCGTCGCTGATGCCGGCGATCTCGCTGGTCTACCTGTTCGGCAACCAGGGCCTGCTGAAAAGCTGGATCGGTGACGGCAGCGTCTACGGCTTCTGGGGCGTGGTCGCCGGCGAGCTGTTCTATACGTTTCCGCACGCCTTCCTGATCCTCGCGACCGCGCTCGCGAGTTCCGACGCGAGGTTGGCCGAGGCGGCGCGCGTGCTCGGCGCCGGCCCGATCCGCCGCTTCCTGACGGTGACGCTGCCGAGCGCGCGCTACGGCCTGGTGTCGGCGGCGCTGGTGGTGTTCACGCTGGTGATCACCGACTTCGGCGTGCCCAAGGTGGTCGGCGGCGACTTCAACGTATTGGCTGTGGAAGCGTTCAAGCAGGTGATCGGCCAGCTCAACTTCGAGCGCGGCGCGGTGGTCGGGCTGATGCTGCTCGCGCCGGCGCTGCTGTCATTTTCGATCGAGCGGCGCATGGCGCGCCGCCAGGCGGCGGCCTTGAGTGCCCGCGCGGTGCCCTTCGTGCCGCAACGTATGCTTGCCACAGACCTCGCGGCGTTGGGCGGGCTGTCGCTGGTGTCGCTGCTGTTGTTGTCGCTGCTCGGTGTCGGCGTCGCCGCGTCCTTCATCGCCTACTGGCCTTACGACCTCAGCCTCACGCTGTCGCACTACGACTTCGACAGCGTCGACGGCGGCGGCTGGGCGGCCTACCGCAACAGCCTTGCGCTCGGCGTCGCGAGCGCAGGCGCAGGCACCGTGCTGGTCTTCCTCGGCGCGTACTGGGCAGAGAAGCTGAAATCGGCGGCCGGCGTCGCGCCGCTGTTGCGCCTGTTCGCGCTGTTGCCGATGGCGGTGCCGGGCCTGGTGCTGGGCCTCGGCTACGTGTTCTTCTTCAACCACCCGGCCAACCCGCTGAACTTCCTCTACGGCGGCATGGCGCTGATGGTGGTCTGCACCGTCGCGCACTACTACACCACCGCGCACCTGACCGCGACCACCGCGCTCAAGCAGCTCGACGCCGAGTTCGAGGCGGTCGCCTCGTCGCTGAAGGTGCCGTTCTGGGTGACCTTGCGCCGCGTGACGCTGCCGGTGTGCGCGCCGGCGCTGATCGACATCGCGCGCTTCTTCTTCGTGTCGGCGATGGACGACCGTATCGGCGCTGATCTTCCTCTACAGCCCGGAGAAGAGTCTTGCGGCGGTGGCGATCATCACCATGGACGACGCCGGCGACACCGCGGCCGCCGCGGCGATGGCGACGCTGATCGTCGCGACGTCGGCCGTCGTTTCGCTGGCGTTCAGCGGGCTCGAGGCGCTGATCGCGCGCCGCAGCGGGCGCTGGAAGGGGAGGTAGGACGTTGGCCGAGGCCTCGGCCAACGTCGTGGGAGGGAAGGGGAGCTGGCCGTCTCAGAACAGCAGCGCGCCGGCGAACACCGCCAGCATCGCGAACGCGCAGCCGATCTTGGCGACGGTGCCGACGATGAAACCGATGAAGGTGCCGATGCCGACCTTGCCGGCCTGGTAGAGGTCGCGCTTTGCGAGGAATTCGCCTGCCGCCGCGCCGACGAGCGGGCCGAAGATCACGCCGGGCAGGCCGAAGAACAGGCCGATCAGGCTGCCTGCGAGCGCGCCCCACAAGGCCTTCGGGCTCGCGCCGCTGGCCCGGGCGCCGAGCCAGCCGGCGACGAGGTCGATCACGAAGCCGATCGCCGTCAAGACGCCGAGCACGATCAGCGCGGCGACGGTGATGGTCTGGAAGTCGCCGACCCAGCCGGCGAGCGCGAAGCCCGCCAGCATCAAGGGCAGGCCGGGCAGCGCGGGGAACACCGTGCCGGCGAGACCGACGATGACGAGGACGGCGGAAAGCAGATACAGGGCGATGTCCAAGGACGAGCTCCAGATAGAGAAAAACGGGCGCGAAGCGCGCCCGTCTTAGGTGGGGATGTGACGGTCGAGTTCCGGCCGCTCAGCCCGCGTACTCGGCGAGCAGGATGTCCTGCGCGCAGCGCGGCTTGCCGCGGCTCGCGCGGCGCTTGTAGCTGCCGTCCGGCTGCATCTCCCAGGTGTTGACGTTGTCCTCGAGGTAGAGCTTCAGCCCTTCCTTGATCATGCGGCGCTTCAGCTTCACGTCGACGATGGGCACGCAGGTCTCGATGCGGCGGAACAGGTTGCGGCCCATCCAGTCGGCGCTGGCGATCAGCACGTCTTCGTGCTTGTCGTTGAAGAAGTAGAACACGCGCGTGTGCTCGAGGAAGCGGCCGACGATCGAGCGCACGGTGATGTTGTCCGACAAGCCCGGCACGCCCGGCCGCAGCGCGCACACGCCGCGGATGATCAGCTGGATCTTCACGCCGGCCTGGCTCGCCTTGTAGAGCGCGTGGATCACCTGCGGCTCCAAGAGCGCGTTCATCTTGGCGATGATCAGCGCCGGACGACCCGCGGCCGCGTGTTCGGCCTCGTGCTCGATTGCTGCGGTCAGCATAGAGTGCAGCGTGAACGGCGACTGGTAGATCAGCTTGAGCTTGCCCGCGCGGCCGAGGCCGGTCAGCTGCACGAAGATGTCGTTGACGTCGCTGGCGAGCTCGTCGTTGCATGTCAGAAGGCCGAAGTCGGTGTAGAGGCGCGCGGTGCGCGGGTGGTAGTTGCCGGTGCCCAGGTGCACGTAGCGTTTCAGCCCGCCTTCCTCGCGGCGCACCACCATCAGCATCTTGGCGTGCACCTTGTAGCCGAACACGCCGTACACGACGTGCGCGCCGGCGTCCTCGAGCCGGCTCGCCCAGCCGATGTTCGCCTCTTCGTCGAAGCGCGCCATCAGTTCGACGACGACCGTCACCTGCTTGCCGGCGCGCGCGGCGGCGACGAGCGAATCCATCAGCACCGAGTCGGTGCCGGTGCGGTAGACCGTCATCTTGATCGCGACGACCTGCGGGTCGGTCGCCGCGAGGTTGAGCAGGTCGATCACCGGCTGGAAGCTCTGGTACGGGTGGTGCAGCAGGATGTCGCCACGGGCGATCGCGTCGAACAGGTTGCTCTTCTTCGCGATGATGGGCGGCAGGCTCGGTTCGAACGGCGTGAACTTGAGGTCGGGCCGGTCCAAGAGCTCGGGCACCTGCATCAGCCGCACCAGGTTGACCGGGCCGTTCACGCGGTAGACGTCCTGCGCCTCGAGCCCGAACTGCGTGACGAGGAATTCCTCCATGTGAGCCGGGCAGGTGTCGGCGATCTCGAGCCTGACCGCCTCGCCGAACTGGCGATGGCGCAATTCGCCCTGCAGCGCGGTGCGCAGGTTCTTCACGTCCTCGTCCTCGACCGTCAGCTCGCTGTTGCGCGTGACGCGGAACTGGTAGCAGCCCTTGACCGCCATGCCGAGGAAGAGCTCGTGCACGTGCGCGTGCAGGATAGACGATAGGAAGACCAGCGTGTCGCGCCCGTCGGTCAGTTCGGCCGGCAGCTTGATCACGCGCGGCAGGATGCGCGGCGCCTGGACGATGGCGATGCCCGACGCGCGGCCGAAGGCGTCGCGGCCTTCGAGCTCGACCGCGAAGTTCAGGCTCTTGTTCAACAGCTTCGGGAACGGGTGCGACGGGTCGAGGCCGATCGGCGTCAGGATAGGCATCAGCTCGCGGAAGAAGAACGCGCGGATCCAGTCGCGCTGCGCGTCGTTCCATTCGGCGCGCCTGAGGAACACGATGCCTTCTTCCCTGAGGGACGGCAGCAGCACCTCGCTCAGCACCTGGTACTGCTCGCGCACCAGCGCGTGCGCGGCGGCCGACACGCGCGACAGCGACTGGCGCGGCGTCGCGCCGTCCGGCAACAGCCGGTTCGGGTTGGCCTGGACGTTTTCCTTGAGCCAGGCGACGCGCACCTCGAAGAATTCGTCGAGGTTGGACGACACGATGCACAGGAATTTCAGCCGCTCGAGGAAGGGCAGGCTCGCGTCTTCGGCCTGCGCGAGCACGCGGCGGTTGAACTCGATCAGCCCGAGTTCGCGGTTGAGCAAGAGTTCGGTCTGGGCTACGTGGGTCATGGCAATCCGTGTGGGGCAGGGGCGCTAAGCACAGCGGCTGGCGCAGACGTTCTGCTTAGGGCTCTTGGCGGTTTATCGGGGCGCGAAGACAACAAAGCCCTCGCGAAGGAGGGCTCTGGCGGTACATCAGGCGGACGGCGGCGTGTAGCCTTCCGGCACGTCGGCACCCTGGCCGAAGAAGTACGCTTCCAGCTGCTGCGCCAGGTACTGGCGGGCGCGGCTGTCGGCGAGGTTGAGGCGGTTCTCGTTGATCAGCATGGTCTGGTACTTGAGCCAGCCCTGCCAGGCTTCCTTCGAGACGTTTTCGTAAACGCGCTTGCCGATGGCACCGGGCAAGGGCGGGAAATCGAGCGCCTCGGCTTCGCGGCCGAGCTTGACGCAGTGAACGGTACGGGCCATTGCACTTCCTTCAATGAGGGGAAACAGGATAGCGGAACATTGTGTCATACAGATGACACGTCATCCAGACCGCGAAGGCCGTGGCGACAGGGATTCGGACTGTAGATGGGGGCGGGACAGGGAAGCTGCAAGCCTGGCCGGGCTCGGCCAACCTTATTCCTATCACAGCGTCTTGATGAACACCTTCGAGCGGCGCTGGAAGTTGTAGCACTCCTGGCGCTCCATCGGCAGCTCGGTCAGCGGGGCGGCGACGAAGCCGCGCTCGACGAACCAGTGCGCGGTCTGCGTCGTCAAGACGAACAGGCGCTGGATACCGCGGCGGCGCGCCTGGTTCTCGACGTACTGCAGCATCATCTCGCCGAAGCCGGCGTCGCGCCGCTCGGCGCTGACCGCGAGACACGCGAGTTCCGCCATGCCCGACTCGGGGAAGGCATGCATCGCGACGCAGCCGCAGATGCGGCCGTCGTGCTCGAGCAGCGAATACTGGCCGATCTCCATCTCGAGCGCTTCACGGCTGCGCTTGACGAGGATGCCCTGCGCCTCGAGCGGCGCGATCAGGCCGATCAGGTCGCCGACGTCCTCGATCGTCGCGGTGCGGATGCGCACCAGCGGGTCGCGCGCGACCATGGTGCCGCTGCCGTAGTCGGTGAAGAGTTCGGTCAGCAGCGCGCCGTCTTCGTCGCGGCTGACGAGGTGCACGCGCGCGACGCCCTCGCGCGTGGCGCGTACCGCGCACGGCAGGTAGGCGGTCGCCTCTTCGGACAGGCCGCCGGCGGAAAGCGCCGCGTCGACCTCGCCGGTGTCCAGCGTGCTGACCACCTCGCCGCCACGGGTGATCACGCTGTCGCCGCCGATGAAGAAGATCAGCTTCTCGGCGCGCAGCGCGATCGCGGTCTGCGTCGCGACTTCTTCCATCGTCAGGTTGAACGCCTCGCCGGTCGGCGAATAGCCGATCGACGAGATCAGCACCAGCTCGCCGGCCTCGAGCCGGTGGCGGATGCCGTAGTTGTCGATCTTGCGCACGTGGCCGGTGTAGAGCATGTCGACGCCGTCGATGACGCCGAGCGGTTGCGCGGTCAGGAAGTTGCCGCTGCCTATCCTCAGATGCGCGCCCTGCATCGGCGAATTGGGCATGCTCATCGACAGTGCCGCCTCGATCTCGTAGCGCGTCGCGCCGACCGCCTGGCGCACCACGTCCATCGTCGCCGGGTCGGTCACCCTTCGCGCGCGGTGGAAGGTCTGCTTGAGCGCGCTGTGCGCGGCGAGCTTCTCGATCTGCGGCCGCGCGCCGTGCACGAGCACGATGCGCGCGCCGAGACTCGCCAACAGGTTGATGTCCTGCGCGAGGCCGGGCACGCGGCCGGCGGCGACAGTTTCGCCGTTGACGGCGAGCACGAAGGTTTTGCCGCGAAAGGCGTTGATATAGGGCGCCGCTTCGCGGAACGACAGCACGAATTCACGGGACAGCATGGCAGCATTCGGCGATGGAAGGGATCGCGCCAAGGGTAGCAGGAAAGGCGCGCGCCGTGCAGGGTTGGCCGAGGTCGCCGGCCGGGTTCAGCGGTAGTGGCGCGATTCTTCCGGCGTGGTCTCGTCGGCGTCGCCGTGCGGATGGTGCTGGTAGATCCGGCTGAACGCGTCGCGCGGCTTGACGGCGATGGCCGGTGCGTCGAGGTTGTGCCGCTGGACGTCTTCGCCGTAGGCGATCAGCGCGAGGCGCAGCCGCTCGAGCGGCCCGTCGATGGGGTGGAAGCCCGAGTCGACAAGTTGGCCGACGAGGTCGGCGAGCGTGTGTTCGGGCAGCGTGTAGCTCATGAGGATGGCCGGCCTGTCGGTGAGCGCCCGCGCGTTCACGCCTTCCAGGGCGTTCAGCACGGCGGTGGCCGTCGCGACGTCGTCGTTCGCGCGCAAGGCGATCGTGCGGGTCTTGAAGGCTTCTTCATGCGGCATGGCGTCCTCCGGAGCTAAAAAGGCCGGCGTCTAGCCGGCCTTTGTGACGCTGCGTAGCCAGCAATCAGTTGGTTTTCTTGCTCAGTATTTGCTGCACCTTGAGGATATTCAAGGCCTGGCCGAGCTGGAAGTCGGTCTTCGGGTTCGGGTCGCGCGGGTTGACGTCGGACTTGTCGTCCTTGTTCTTGTCTTCCTTCGGCGGCTCGATGCGGCGTACCGGGCGTGCCGGCGCCTTGTCTTCGCCGTTCGGGTTGTCGAGATGGTTTTCCAGGTCGGCTTCGCGCACGCGCAACGCGTTGTCGGCGGCGGTCAGCTTGCCATCCTCGACGATCACGTCCGGCGTGATGCCCTTGGCCTGGATCGAGCGGCCGCTCGGCGTGAAGTAGCGTGCGGTGGTCAGCTTGATGCCGCCGGCGTTCCCCAGCGGCAGGATGGACTGCACCGAGCCCTTGCCGAAGGTCTGCGTGCCGACCAGCACCGCGCGCTTGTGGTCCTGCAAGGCGCCGGCGACGATCTCGGACGCCGACGCCGAGCCGGTGTTGACCAGCACCACCAAGGGCAGCGACTTGATGTCGGCCGGCAGCTGCGTGAGCGGGTCTTTCTCGCCGCCGCGCAGATAGCTTTGCGGGATCGCGGTCAGCCGCATCTTCGCGTCTTCGACGCGACCCTCTGTGTAGACCACCAGCGAGCCTTTCGGCAAAAACACCGACGACACGCCGACCGCGCCGTTCAACAGGCCGCCCGGGTCGTCGCGCAAATCCAATACCAGCCCCTTGAGCGACTGCTTGTTGTCGCGGTACAGCGTCTCGATCGCCTGCGCCAGGTTCTCGGTCGTGTGTTCCTGGAACTGCGTGATGCGGATGTAGCCGAAGTCAGGTTCGAGCATCTTGTACTTGACGCTCTTGGTCTTGATCACCGCGCGCGTCAGCGTGAAGACCAAGGGCTTGGTTTCCTGCTTGCGCGCGATGGTCAGCGTGACCTTGGTGCCCGGCTTGCCGCGCATCTTCTTCACCGCGTCGCTCAGCGACAGGCCGCGCACCGGCGTCTCGTCGATCTTCACGATCAGGTCGCCGCTCTGGATGCCGGCTTTCTGCGCCGGTGTGTCCTCGATCGGCGCAATCACCTTGACCGCGCCGTCCTCGGCGCCGATCTCGATGCCGAGGCCGCCGAATTCGCCCTGCGTGCCTTCCTTCAGCTCCTTGAAAGCCTCCGGGTCGAGGTAGTCCGAGTGCGGGTCGAGACCGGAAATCATGCCCTTGATCGCCTCGTTGATCAGTTTCTTGTCCTCGACCGGCTCGACGTATTCCTGCTTGATGCGGCCGAATACCTCGGCAAACGTGCGCAGTTCGTTCAAGGGCAGCGGGCCGAGCGTGTCCTTGTCGGCCAGCGCCTGCAGGCTGATGGTCAATGCCCCGCCGGCCAGGGCCCCTGCGGTGATCAGCGCGATTTTTTTCAGCGGCTCTTTCATGGATACGTGCTCTCTTCAGGGAGGCGTTCAAACGGGGGCGCGATCAACGGGCCCACGCCATCGGGTTGACCGGGCGGCCCAGGTAGCGAATTTCAAAGTACAGGCCGGTTTCGCCGCTGTCCAGCGTGCCGGACGAGCCGAGCGCGTCGCCGGCGCGGATTTCCTGGCCGACGCCGCGCACGATCGCGGCGAGGCCGGTGTAGATCGTCAGGTAGTTGCCGCCATGGTCGACGATGACCGCGTTGCCGTAGCCGCGCAAGGCGTCGGCGTAGACGACTCGGCCGTCGGCAACGGCGCGTACTGCTTGGCCGGCCGGCGCCTTGATGTAGACGCCCTTCCAGGTGGTGCCCTCGCTGCGCGGCCCGCCGAAGCGTCCGGCGAGCGTCCCTGCGACCGGCAGCTTCATGCGGCCTTGCAGGCTCCTGAACGCGCGGCCCGACGCGCTCGCGTCGGCGACGGCGTCTATAGGCTCTTCAACCACCGGCCGTCTCGTGTCGGGCGGCGGCGCCTTGCCCTGTTTCTTCGCCGCGGCGACTTCCTGGCGGCGCTTCTCGTCGGACTGGAGGCGGGCGAGTTCGCGCGCCTTCTTCGCCCCGGCGGCGCGTTTCTCGGCGGTGACGCGGCGCGCCTCGATCTCGCGGTTGATGCGCGCGATCAGCCTGGCCAGCTGCCGCTCGTCTTCCTTCAGTTTGGCGAGCCGTCCCTGCTGATTCTGTATCTGACCGTCGAGCGTGCTGACGGTTTCCTGGCGGCTCGCCTTGTTCAGTTCGAGCCGGCGCTTTTCGCGCTCCTTGGCGCCCGACAGCTTGTCGAGCTCGGCGAGCTGGTGGTTCAGCTCGTCGGCCATGCGCGACAAATCGGCTTGGCGCGTCGCGAGGTCGGCGATCAGCGTCTGCTGCGCGGCGGCGATGCGGCGGTAGTAGGTGAGGTCGCGCCCGGCCTGGTTCGGGTCGTTCGCATTCATCATCAGCTGCATAGCGTCATGCTGGCCGCGCTTGTACTGTTCGGCCAGCATGCGCGCGACGCGGGTCTGTACGCTCTTCACCTGCGCCTGGTTGGCCTCGAGCGCGGCGGAGAGCTCGGCCAACCTTTGCGCCGAGTGGTCCTGCTGCTGGTTCAGCGTGGCGAGCGCCCGCGCCGTCGCGGCGATCGCCTGCTCGGACGCGGCGATCGCGCTTTGCGCTTCTTTCTTGACCGCTTCCTTCTCGGCGATGTCCTTCCTGACCGAGTCGATTGCCTTGCGCACCGAATGCAGATCCTGCTGCTGCGGTGCGGCGTTCAGAGACGAAGAAGCCGGCGCCGCGTGAGCGGAGCCGGCCAATAGGGCGATCAGTGCGAGTCGTTTCACAGCAATCGAATGAGCGAGTGTCCCGTCATTTCCGGAGGTTGGACTAGCCCCATGATAGCCAAAAGCGAAGGCGAAATGTCTTTCAGCGCGCCGCCGTCCTCGATTTCAGCCTGGCGGCCGACGTAGAGGAAGGGCACCAGGTTCAGCGTGTGCTGCGTGTGCGGCTGGTCGTGCAGCGCGTCGTGCATCGTTTCGCAGTTGCCGTGGTCGGCGGTGATCAGCACCTCGCCGCCGGCCTTCTGCATCGCCTCGACGCAACGGCCTACGCATTCGTCGAGCGTCTCGACCGCCTTGACCGCCGCGTCGAACACGCCGGTGTGGCCGACCATGTCGCCGTTCGCGTAGTTGCAGATGATCGCGTGATAGCGGCCGCTCTCGATCGCGCGGACGATCTCGTCGGTGACTTCGCGCGCGCTCATCTCGGGCTTGAGGTCGTAGGTGGCGACGTTCGGTGACGGCACCAGGATGCGGTCTTCACCGGGGTAGGGCAGCTCTTCGCCGCCGTTGAAGAAGTAGGTGACGTGCGGGTACTTCTCGGTCTCGGCGATCCTCAGCTGGTTGAGGCCCTGCGACGCGAGGTATTCGCCGAAGCTGTTCTTCAGCGTCTGCGGCGGGTAGGCGACCGGGTTGCGGTACGCTTCGCCGTAGGAGGTCAGCGTCGCGAAGCAGCCGAGCTTCGGTTGACGCGCGGCGAACGAGCGGAAGCCCGGGTCGGTCAAGGCGCTCGTCAGTTCGCGCGCGCGGTCGGCGCGGTAGTTCATGAACAGCACGACGTCGCCGTCGGCGATAGGCGCGGCTTCGCCGATGCGCGTCGCCTTGACGAACTCGTCGAGTTCGCCGCGGCCGTAGGCGGCTTCGAGGCCAGCGAGGCCGGTTTCTGCCGAATAGAGCCCCTCGCCGTCGACGATCAGGCGGTACGCCTGTTCGACGCGTTCCCAGCGCTTGTCGCGGTCGAGCCCCCAGTAGCGGCCGCTGATCGTCGCCAGCCGCGCGTTAGGGCAGTCGGCGAGCACCACGTCGAGGCGCTTGAGGTAGGTGTCGGCGCTCTTGGGCGGCGTGTCGCGGCCGTCGAGGAAGGCGTGGACGTGGATGCGTTCGACGCCGGCCTTCTGCGCGACGCGCAGCATCTCGAAGATGTGGTTTTCGTGGCTGTGCACGCCGCCGTCGGACAACAGGCCCAGGATGTGCAGCGCGTGGCCGCGTGATTTTTCTACCACTTCGGTGAGCGTCGGGTTCCGGGCGAAGGCGCCGCTGACGACGTCGCGGTCGATGCGGGTGACGTCCTGCTCGACGACGCGGCCGGCGCCGATGTTGAGGTGACCGACTTCCGAGTTGCCGAACTGGCCGCCGGGCAGACCCACATGCTGTTCCGACGCGTCGATCACGCCGTAGGCGTAGTCGCGCTCGAGCCGGTCGAGGTTGGGGGTTTTCGCATGCAGGATGGCGTTGTCGTCGCCCTCCTGACGGTGGCCGAAGCCGTCCAGGATCAAGAGAAGAACCGGCTTGATGTCAGTCATGGTCTCGCAAGCAAAGATAATGAGGCCGCGGCGGGCACGATCGCATTATTGTAACCGGAAAGCGGGGCGAAACGCCGCGCGGAGCTTCCCTAATCCGACATTCGACGTCGTGCCGTGGCAAGGGGGCAGGGTCAACCATGTTGCGCCGCCGCATCAGCGCGGCCGGTGTTCGGGCTTGAGCCGCACGTAGAGCGTCTTGTGCACGCGCGCGACGACGTCGCCGGCGTCGTCGACGATGTCGACCGCCAGTTCGGGCAGGACCTTGTCGCCCGCCGCCGCGTCGTCGATCAGCCGGGCGACGAAAGCGTCGTCGAGGCTGAAGCGCGCGACGACGGTGCCGCGCGCCGGTTTCAGGTAGTCGATGCGCCCGGCGCTGTCCCACACGAAGTAAGGCCGGCCGAGCCGGTGCATCAGCATCAGCATGAAGAACGGGTCGGTCATCGCGTACAGGCTGCCGCCGAAGTGCACGCCGACGTAGTTGCGGTTGGTGAGGCCGAGCCTGAGCGCGACGTCAATCTCGCCCCAGTCGGGCGCGATGCGCCGCACGCGGATGCCGGCGCCGATGAACGGCGGCCACAGGTTGATGCCGAACTTCATGATACGGGGCGTGATGCGCATGGTGGTTTAAACGATTGTTTTAATCGGTCCATGCTCGCGCCGGCGCGCTCTTGCTGTCAAGCGGTGCTTACCGCTTTGCCCGGCGTCTTCCACGCTTCATCCGCGCGCCCCTTGCTCAAAGGGCGAGGCCGGACCCATCGCCGCACTAGAACGGCAATGTCTGCTGCGCGCCGTCCGGGTGGTCGATCAGCGCCTGCGTCTGGCCCTCGGCCAACCTCAGCGTCACGCGCTCGCCCTGACGCAGTTCTCCCGGCGACTTGGCGGCGCTGCCGTCGGCCTTCTCGACGATCGCGTAGCCGCGCGACAGCACCGCCTCGGGGTTCAGCGCGACGAGCGTCGCCTCGTACTGCGCGAGCGCGAGGCGCCGGCGGTTCAGGCGCTCTAGCATCGCGCGGCGCAGCGAGTGGCCGAGCGCATCGAGCACGCGGCCGGTGTCGGAAGGGCGCGGCCGCTGGCGCACGAGCCGCGCCTCGGCGACGCTCAGGCTGCGGCGTGCGCCGGCGAGCCGGGCCTCGGCCAACAGCGCCAGCCGGCGTCGCGTCGCCGCCAGGCGCTCGGCCTGCAGCGCGAGCTTCTGACCGGGATGGACCAGGCGCCGCGAGAGGTAGTCGAGCTGCTGCGTCTTGTCGGTCATCAGCCGCGACAGTGCGCGCTCGAGGCGGCGGCGCGCCAGGTCGACCTGGCTCATCATCTGTTCGCGGCTCGGCGACACGCGTTCGGCGGCGCCGGTCGGCGTCGGCGCCCTGAGGTCGGCGACGAAGTCGCAGATGGTGAAGTCGGTCTCGTGGCCGACGCCGCTGACGACGGGGATCGGGCTGTCGGCGACCGCGCGCGCGACGACTTCCTCGTTGAACGCCCACAGGTCCTCGATGCTGCCGCCGCCGCGGCAGACGATCAGCACGTCGACCTCGGCGCGCTGTCCGGCTATGCGGATCGCGCAGGCGATCTTGTCGGCCGCGCCTTCGCCCTGTACCGGCGTCGGGTAGAGAATCACCGGAATCGCCGGCGCACGGCGCTTCAGCGTGCTGACGACGTCGCGCAGCGCCGCGGCGGCCGGCGAGGTGACGATGCCGATCGCGCGCGGGTGGGCCGGGATAGGCCGTTTCTTCGCCTCGTCGAACAGGCCCTCGGCGGCGAGCCGCGCCTTGAGTCGCTCGAACGCCTCGAACAGCCGGCCGAGGCCGGCGGCGCGCAAGCTGGCGACGTTGATCTGGTAGTCGCCGCGCGCCTCGTACAGCGTCACCGTGCCCTTGAGCTCGACCTGCATGCCCTCGGCCAACCTCAGGCCGACGGCGGCGAGGCGCTGGCGGAACATCACGCAGCGGATCTGCGCGCTGCTGTCCTTCAGCGAAAAGTAGGCGTGGCCGGACGCGGCGAGCGTGAGGTTGGAGATCTCGCCGCCTATCCACACGGCGGGCAGGCCGGCTTCGAGCAGGTCGCGCGCCATGCGGTTCAGGGTGGAGACGCTGATCACGTCGGGTTGGGTCGGGGTGAGGAACATGGGCGTTGTCAAGTCATCCACAGTCGTGCGGGGCGGGTGAAAAAGCGTGAAACGCTAGGGTGGGGCTCGGTACGCGTCGGGCCGGACCTGCGCGGAAGCCTTGTGGATCAAGGCTTTGCGGGCTTTGCCTAATTTCTGCGCCGCGGCGAGCGACGCCGTTGGCGCCGGGCTTGCGCGCGGTTTTCCGCATCTTTTCCACAAAGTTATCCACAGAATCTGTGGGCGGCGGGCGAAAAGTCTTAAAAAATCGGCACTTGGATTGCACACTTCAAGCAAAGGTCGACCGGGTGTTTCACGGCAGGCGGTTGCGGATGGCGTCGCTAAAACGCTAAAGTTTACCCCGTTTGCACAATTGCGGGAGTAAAGCCCTTGTGGTCGATTGTTGAAGCGGCCGGTTGGCCGATCTGGACCATCATCCTGGCGTCGGTGGTGTCGCTGGCGATCATCTTCGAACGGCTGATCAGCCTGAGGCGCTCGGTGGTCGCGCCCGAGGGTCTGCTGTCGCAGACGCTGCAGGAATACCGCAGCGGCGGTGCGAGTGCGCAACGGCTCGAAAGGCTCGAGCGCCATTCGCCGCTCGGCCGCCTGTTCGCCGCCGGCGTGCGCAACGTCGACGGCAGCCGCGAGGTGATGAAGGAGGCGATCGAGGACGAGGGCCGCATCGTCGCGCACCAGCTCGAGCGCTTTTTGACGACGCTCGGCACCATCGCCGCGATGTCGCCGCTGATGGGCTTGCTCGGCACGGTGATCGGCATGATCGACATCTTCGGCTCGCAGAACGCCAGCGGCACCAACCCGCAGCAGCTCGCGCACGGCATCTCGGTCGCGCTGTACAACACCGCCTTCGGCCTGATCGTCGCGATCCCGAGCATGATCTTCTACCGCCATTTCCGCGCGCAGGTCGACGCGCTGCTGGTCGAGATGGAAGCGCAGGCGGTCAAGCTGGTCGAAGTGCTGCACGGCGACCGCCGCAACAACCGCCAGTGAGGGAGACAGCATGAACTTCCGCCGCGGCCGGCATCGCGAAGAGCCGGAGATCAACTTCATCCCGCTGATCGACCTGTTGCTGGTGATCCTGATCTTCCTGATGGTCACCACCACGTATTCGCGTTTTTCCGAGATCAAGGTCAAGCTGCCGTCGGCCGACGCCGAGGCCAAGGACAGCCAGAGCAGCGAGATTTCGGTCGCGATCGCCGAGGACGGCGAGATGCTCGTCGCCGGCAAGAAGCTCGCGCCCGGCAGCCGCGACGCGCTCGTCGCCGCGCTGAAGGATGCCGCCGCCGGCAAGCGCGAGCCGGTCGTCGTCGTCAACGCCGACGCGAAGGCGACGCACCAGTCGGTGGTCAACGTGATGGAGGCGGCGCGCGTCGCCCACCTGTCGCAGCTGACCTTCGCGACGCAGAACCTGCAGACCCCGCAGTGAACGGCCTGATCGAGCGGCACTGGTACCGTCCTCGCCTCTGGCTGACCGCCCTTCTGGCCCCGCTCGAAGGGCTTTTTGCTTTGCTGGCCGCCGCGCGCCGTCTCGTGTTCAGGCTCGGCCTCAAGCGCGTCGAGACACTGTCCGTGCCGGTGGTGGTGATCGGCAACGTCAACGTCGGCGGTGTCGGCAAGACGCCGCTGACGCTGTCCCTCTTGGCAAGCTTGGCCGAGCACGGCGTGAAGGCCGGCGTGGTCAGCCGCGGCTACGGCGGCTCGGCCAACGTTCCCACGCCCGTCGGGCGCGACAGCGACCCGGCGCTCGTCGGCGACGAGCCGCTGTTGCTCGCGCAGTCGGGCGTGCCGGTCTGGGTTGGCCGGGACCGCGTCGCCGCCGGCCGCGCGCTGATCGCCGCGCACCCGGACGTCGAACTGATCCTGTCCGACGACGGCCTGCAGCACTACCGCCTGGCGCGCGACGTGGAGATTGTCGTGCTCGACGGCGCGCGAGGCCTGGGCAACGGCCGGTTGCTGCCGAACGGCCCGCTGCGCGAAGCGCCGGGCCGTCTCGCGACGGTCGACGCGCTGGTCGTCAACGGCGGCTCGGCGGGATTCATGAAGACGCTGCCCGAAGCGCCGGCGACCTTCGCGATGCGGCTCGCGCCCCAGCGCTTCGTGTCGCTCGCCGATCCGGCGGTCACGCGCGGCGCGGAAGACTTCGAAGGCGAGCGCGTCGTCGCGCTGGCCGGCATCGGCCACCCCGAGCGTTTCTTTGCGACCTTGAAGGGCCTGGGGCTGGCGCCGGAGCGCGAATTGTCTTTTCCCGACCATCACGATTTTGTCGCGTCCGACCTGCCCGCGGACGCCGATGCCATCGTCGTCACGAGCAAGGACGCGGTGAAGTTGCGCCGTGTCGATCGTGTTAAACTGTGGGCCCTGCCTGTGAGCGGCGTGGTCGAACCCGACCTCGCCGACTGGCTGCTCGCCAAACTGAAGCTGCCCTATGGACGCAAAATTTCTCGACATTCTGGTGTGCCCGGTGTGCAAGGGTCCGCTGGTGTATGACAAACCCCGCCAGGAACTGATCTGCAAGGGCGACCGCCTCGCCTACCCGATCCGCGACGGCATCCCGATGATGCTCGAGACCGAGGCGCGCGAACTGCCGCCCGAGGAAGAGGTGAAATGAGCTTCACGGTGATCGTCCCGGCGCGCATGGCGTCGAGCCGCCTGCCTGACAAGCCGCTGGCCGACATCGACGGCAAGCCGATGGTGGTGCGCGTCGCCGAGCAGGCGAAAAAGAGCGCCGCCGAGCGCGTCGTCGTCGCGACCGACCACCCCGACATCGCCGCCGCCTGCGCCCTTTACGGCATCGACGCGGTGATGACGCGCGAAGACCACGCCAGCGGCACCGACCGCCTCGCCGAAGCGGTCGCCAGGCTCGAACTGCCGGCCGACACCGTCGTCGTCAACGTGCAGGGCGACGAACCCTTGATCGACCCGGCGCTGATCGACCGCCTCGCCGAACTCTTGGCCCATACCGACGCGCCGATGGCGACACTGGTGCATCCGATCCAGTCGGCCGCCGAGTTCTTCAACCCGAACGTGGTCAAGGTCGTGCTCGACGACGACGGCTTCGCGCGCTACTTCAGCCGCGCGCCTATCCCGTATGCGCGCGACGCGTTCGCCGCCGACCGCGACGCGCTGCCTGAAGGGCTGCCGGCCTGGCGCCACATCGGCCTATACGCCTACCGCGCGGGTTTCCTCGATACCTACACGCGTCTGGCCATCGCGCCGACCGAGCGGTTCGAAGCGCTCGAACAGCTGCGCGTGCTGTGGCACGGCCACAAGATCGCGGTCGCGACGCTTCAGGCTGCGCCGCCGGCCGGCGTCGACACCCCCGAAGACCTAGAGCGCGTGCGCGCGCTGTTCGCCGCCAATAAATAACCACCCCAATACCAAAGCACAGACGGAGATTCCTTACATGAGACTGATTCTGTTGGGCGCGCCGGGCGCGGGCAAAGGCACCCAGGCCAACTACATCAAGGAAAAATTCGCGATTCCGCAGATCTCCACCGGTGACATGCTGCGCGCCGCGGTGAAGGCCGGCACGCCGCTCGGTCTCGAAGCCAAGGCGATCATGGACGCCGGCGGCCTGGTGCGCGACGACATCATCATCGGTCTCGTGAAGGAACGCATCGCCGAGGCCGACTGCGCCAACGGTTTCCTGTTCGACGGCTTCCCGCGTACCACCCCGCAGGCCGAGGCGATGAAGGAAGCCGGCGTGAACATCGACTACGTGGTCGAGATCGACGTGCCGGACGCGAACATCATCGACCGCATGTCGGGCCGCCGCGTGCACCTGTCGTCGGGCCGCACCTACCACGTGAAGTACAACCCGCCGAAGGCAGAAGGCCGCGACGACCTGACCGGCGAAGAACTGGTCCAGCGCGACGACGATAAGGAAGAGACCGTCAAGAAACGCCTCGCCGTCTACCACGAGCAGACCGAGGTGCTGGTCGGCTTCTATTCGAAGATGGCCGCCAGCGGCGACGCGACCGCGCCGAAGTACGTGAAGGTCGACGGCACGCAGGCGGTCGAGACCGTGCGCGACAACGTGTTCGCCGCGCTCGACGCCTGATCGATCTGGGCCTGTCAAGCAAAACGCCCTGTCGTTCGACAGGGCGTTTTTCATTGTGACTTCGGGGCTCTCACAAGCTTGGCCGAGCCTTCTTTAAGAGCTCGGCCAACCTTTGTGATGATTACGCCGCGCCGGCAGCGGCCGGTACGCGCGTCAGCCACTTCTGCAGCGCGAGGCCGCCCAAGATCAGCGAGAGGCCGACGAAGGTCGACGGGTAGATCGTCTCGCCGACGACCGCATGGATCAGCACCAGCGACAACAGCGGCGACAGGAAGATCAGGTTGGCGATGCGCGCGGTGCTCTCGGTCAGCTTCATCGCCATCAGCCACGCGACGAAGGTCAGCCCCATCTCGAACACGCCGACGTAGGCAGCGCCGAGCCAGCCCTCTGACGAAGGTTGGCCGAGCCCGTCGCCGAGAAGACACCAGACGAAGGCCATCGGCAGCGCGAAGCCGAAGTTGAGCGCGAGGCCGATCACCGGCTCGCGGTCGTCGCGCGCGTTGAAGATCCAGTAGCCGGCCCACAACACGGTCGACACCAGCGCGTAGACCAGCCCCTCCCTATTCGAAAAATGCAGCGCGAGGATCTCGCCGCGCGTCGCGATCACCAGCACGCCCAGATAGCAGACCAGCGCGGCGACGACGTCGGCGCGGCGCGGCGTCTGCTTGAGCAGCGGAATCGCCATCAGCGTCATCGTCAGCGCCCAGGTGTAGTTGATCGCCTGCGCCTCCTGCGCGGGCAACAGGTCGTAGGCGCGGAACAGCACCAGGTAGTAGACGAAGGGGTTGACCGCGCCGAGCAGCAAGGACCGTTTCCAGTGGCGCCGGAACGCGACGGACAGTTCCGGCAGGCGACCTTGCACCGTCAGCACCGTAAATAGAATGAGGAAGGACGCGGTCGACGCGTACAGCACGAGTTGCGACGGCGTCAGGTGCTTGAGGCTGATCTTGAAGGCGGTGGCGACGGTCGACCAGGCGAGCACGGCGACGAGGCCGTACAGGTAGGCTTTTCCTTGGCGGGTCAAGACGGACACTCCGGTGGATGGGTTCGGCTCATTCTAGCCGGAATGCGTACCGGATTGTCGATTGGATACAGTTTGGAGGTGCGCGCCGGCACCGTCAGGGCCGCTTAAGAGGGGGGAACGACCCTCGCGGGCCGGCGCGCTGGGGAAAGCTCAATCGTCGTCGTCGTCGCGGTCGTGCCCGTGACGGTGTTTCCAGTTGCGGTGTTTCCAGTGCCCGCGCGGCCCGTAGTCGCGGTCGTAGCGTGAGCGATAGTACGGGCGATCGTCCTCGTAGACCACGCGGCGCTCGATTATGCGTTCGCGGCGGTAGTCGTGGCCGATGCCGGCGCCGACCGCGCCGCCGAGCGCACCGCCGATCACCGCGCCGTCGCGGCCGCCGAGCGAGTCGCCGATCGCCGCGCCGGCCGCGCCGCCGAGCGCGCCGCCGAGGAGGATCTCGCCGCCGGCTTGGGCGCCGAAGGACAGCGGCAGCAGCACGAGCGCTGCCAACGGAAGATATTTGCGGAACATGGCTTCAACCTCTTTGCGTCGTTTGCTGGCTTCTACGGTTGAAGCTTATCCGGATGGCGGCCGAGTTTCTGTAAAGAAGTATGAGGAATTGTTGCGCCGGCCAGGCGCCGGAAAACCCTGTCATGGCGGGCCCGGCAGCGGCTCAGCTGTAGCGGTTCAGCATGCGCGACAGCCGTGGCAACAGCGCGCCGGCGGCAAGACCAATCGGCCCGCCCATCTCGCGCGTATAGTCGTCGCCGGCGAGGCCGTGCGCGTGTACCGCGAGCGCCGCCGCGTCACGCGCCGACAGGCCTTGCGCGATCAGCGCGGCGATGGCGCCGGTCAGCACGTCGCCTTGTCCCGCGACGGCGAGCGCCGGCCCTCCGGTCGTGTTGACGAGGAAGGGTGCGCCCGGGTGGGCGATCACGCTGCCGGCGCCCTTGAGCACCACGGTCGCGCCAAAGCGCTCGGCCAAGTCTCGCGCGGCGGCGATGCGGTCAGTCTGGACGGTCGTGGTGTCGCAGCCCAACAGCCGTGCCGCTTCGCGCGGATGCGGCGTCAGCAAGGTAGGCGCTTGGCGGGCGGCTAGACGTTGGCCGAGGCTCGCGTAGGCGGCGATCAGGTTGAGCGCATCGGCGTCGAGAAGCAGCGGTTTGTCGACGCCGATCAGCATGTCGACGAGCGCGCGCGCGGCGCCGTGCTGGCCGAGCCCGGGGCCGAGCGCGAGCACGTCGGCGTCGGGTAGGTGCGCTTCGTCGTCGAGCTCGTGGATCATCAGTTCGGGCGCGGCAGGGTCGATAAACAGCCGCGCGTCGATCGGGCAGACGTAGACCTTGCCGGCGCCGGCGGCCAGTGCGGCACGGCCGGCGAGCAGGACCGCGCCGAGCATGCCCGGCGCGCCGCCGATCACGCACACGGTGCCGAAGCGTCCCTTGTGGCTGTCGCGCTCTCGGGCGAGCAGGCCGGATACCGGCGCGCAAACCTGGCCGAGCGGGGCCGGCCACCAATCGGCCGGTACACCTAGCGTGGCCAGTTCCACGTCGCCGGCGTAGTCGACGCCGGCGCCGGTCGCAAGACCTGGCTTGGCGGCGAGGAAGGTCAGCGTCGCGCACGCACGGACGACTGCGCCGGCGGCGTGGCCGGTCATCGCGTCGAGTCCCGACGGCGTGTCGAGCGCGAGAATCGGCGCGTCGAGCGCATTCAGCGCATCGACGACGGCATCCCATGGTGTGGCGAGCGGCCTCGCCAGGCCGATGCCGAACAGGCCGTCGACGACCCAGTCCCAGCCCTGATCGGCGGGCGGCGTGGCACCGTGCACGACCGGCACGCCACGCTCGGCCAACGCAGCTAGCGCGGTTTGGCCCGCGCTCGCGGTGGGCGGTGCGGGCAGCCATACCGTCACGTCGACGCGGGCGTCCTGCAGAAGGCACGCGGCCCATAGGGCGTCGCCACCGTTGTTGCCGGGACCGGCGGCAATGAGTATCCGTCCGGCTCTGCGCGCGACCAGCCAGTCGGCGGTCGCGCTCGCGGCGCGCGCCATCAGGTCGATGCCGTCGGCTTCGGCTCGTGCTTCGATAGCGCGTAGCGCGGCCAAGGAATAAAAGGCGTTCATCGCTGTGTCTCCTGTCCCCAGCGCGGCGCGAGCGTGTGCGGCACGTCGAGCTGGTCGAGCACGCGCGCGACGACGAAGTCGACCATGTCGTCGACCGTTTTCGGGTGCGTGTAGAAGCCCGGCGATGGCGGCAGGATCACCACGCCGAGGCGCGCGAGCTTCAGCATGTTTTCCAGGTGGATCGCCGACAGCGGCGTCTCGCGCGGCACCAGGATCAGCTTGCGGCCTTCCTTGACGCTGACGTCGGCGGCGCGCTCGATCAGGTTGTCCGACAGGCCGTGCGCGATCGCGGCGAGCGTGCCCATCGAGCACGGGCAGACCACCATCGCGTCGGCCGGGTTCGACCCTGACGCCGGCGGCGCGAACCATTCCTCGCGGCCGAACACGCGCAACTGCCCGTCGGAAGGCCGGTAGCGCTCGGCCAACCAGGCGGCGACGTCGGCCGGGCGCGACGGCAGCGTGATGTCCATCTCCTGCTTGGCGACCACCTGCGCCGCCTGTGAGTACAGCACCCACACGCGTTTGCCGGCTTCAAGCAGGGTTTCGATCAGCCTGAAGCCGTAGGGCAGGCCGGACGCGCCGGTCAGCGCGACGGTGACGGTATCAATCGGTCTCATGGGTGTTTTCTAGCAGTTTTGCCGCGACGATGCCGTTGACCGTGCCGGTGACGAGCGCGGTCAGCGCGAAGGCGGGGACGAAGTAGAGGATGCCGTCCGACGGGATCAGGATGGCGCGTGCGAGAATGAGCTGGCCGCCGATATGGCAGAAAGCGGCGATCAGGCTCGCCGACGCCGGGCCGAACCAGCGCTCGGGAAGCCGCTGGGCGAATAGAAGGCCCACGAGGCTCATGGTGCCGCCGGCAAGGCTGAGGAAAAAACCAGGTGTCATCAGGCTGCCGAGCAAGAGGCCGGCGCCTGCGATGCGCAACAGGCTGACCCACACCGCCGCGCGAAAGCCGTAGCGGTAGAGCGCGATCAGCGTGACGATGTTGGCGAGCCCGGGTTTGACGCCGGGCAGCGGCGACGGCAGGCCGGCGTCGACCAGCGCCAGCACCAGCGCGGCGGCGGCGAGCCGCGCGATGCGGTGGTCGGTGGCATCGGGCGCGAGGATGCGCGTGTCAGAACTGGAGGCTGTCATAAGGGCGTTCGCCGCCGGCAAGTTCGATGCTGGTCGCGTTCGGCAGGCAGATCGCCACTTGGCCGGCGCGCGTCAGCCAGCCCTGTTTCACGCAGTACTGGCGCGGGCTGGGATCGCTGCGGATGCGGGTGCGGCCGCCGGCGATCTCGACCTCGGTGACGCCGAGCGGACCGGGTACGGCGACGATCTGGTCGTGCAGGAGGCTGGCTTCGCGGAAAAGCTCGCCGTGGCGCTTGATGAGGACGGTGCGCGCGTGGCCGCCGCTCCACAGCGTGACGGCGAGGTAGGCGCTTGCTGCGGCCAGGAGCGACAGCACCAGCCAGTCGCCCGGCCGCAGCCAGCGCGTCATCGCGTCTCGGGCAGCTCGCGGTGGCGGATCAGCACCTGCTCGCCGGCGAAGGCGCGCGCCAGCGCTTCGATGACGAAGACCGAGCGGTGCTGGCCGCCGGTGCAGCCGACGGCGACGGTCAGGTAGCTGCGGTTTTCCTGGCGGTAGGCCGGCAGCCACTTGTCGAGGAAGCGGCGGATGTCGTGGATCATCTCGGCGACCGACGATTCCTGCAGGAAGAAGTCGACGATAGCCTGGTCGAGACCGGTCAGGGGACGCAGACGCGGATCGTAGAAGGGATTGGGCAGGCAGCGCGCGTCGAACACCAGGTCGGCGTCGAGCGGCACACCGTGCTTGAAGCCGAACGATTCGAACACTACCGTCAGTCGGCCGGCCTCGGCGCCGACCAGCGCCTTGATCCAGGTCCTCAGACGGTTGGCCGACAGTTCGCTGGTGTCGATCGGGTAGCCGAGCGCCTTGACCTCGGCCAACATCTCCTGTTCCTGGCGGATGCATTCCTCGACGGTGAGGCCCGGCCCCGACAGCGGGTGGCGGCGGCGCGTCTCCGAGAAGCGCTTGACCAGCGTGTCGGGCTTGGCTTCGAAGTAGAGCAGGCGCACGTCGACGTCGGCGTCGGACAACTCCTTCATCGCGCCGGGCAGCGCGGCGAGCGTCGGGCCGCCGCGCGTGTCGACGCTGATCGCGATGCGCTCGTGACCCTGTTCGCGGTAGAGCGCGATCAGCTTCGAGAGCAGCGTCGCCGGCAGGTTGTCGACCGACGCGTAGCCGGCGTCTTCGAGCGCCTTCAGGGCGACCGACTTGCCCGAGCCGGACAGGCCGCTAATCAGGATCAGCTGCATGTTCCTGATCCCTGAGGAAGTTGGTGTGACGCTCGATGAATTCGCGCGTGCTGTCGATGCCCCTCAGTTGCAGGATGTAGTTGCGCACCGCCGCCTCGACGAGCACGGCCAGGTTGCGGCCGGCCGCGACCGGCAGGATCACCTTGCGCACCTTCACGCCGAGGATCTCCTGCGTCTCCGACTGGATGTTGAGGCGGTCGAGCGCCTGCATCGCCTGGTCGTTGGCCTTGACGAGGTGGATGATGAGCTTGAGCACCTTCTTCGGGCGGACCGCGGTCTCGCCGAAGATGGTGCGGATGTTCAGGATGCCGAGGCCGCGCACTTCGAGGAAGTCGCGCAACAGCGGCGGGCAGCGGCCTTCGAGCGTCTCCGGGCCGATGCGGTAGAGTTCGACCGCGTCGTCGGCGACCAGACCGTGGCCGCGCGAGATCAGTTCCAGCGCGAGTTCGCTCTTGCCCATCGCCGAGTCGCCCATGATCAGCACGCCGATCTCGAGCACGTCGAGGAACACGCCGTGCAGCACCGTCGACGTCGCCAGCGCGCGCGCCAGATAGATGCGCAGCACGTCCATCAGGTAGGGGCTCTCGAGCCGCGAACTCATCAAGGGGACGTTGTGCGTGTGGCAGTAGTCGCGCAGCAGCTTGGGGACCGCCTGGTTGTTGGCGACGATGACGACCGCCATCGGCTTGTGGAACAGCTGGTCGAGCGCGGTGCGCGCGGCGGCGTTCTCCAGTTTCTCCAGGTAGTCGACCTCGGCCACACCGAGCACCTGCACCGCGTTCGGGTGGATGAAGTTCAGGTGGCCGACGAGGGCGAGGGTCGGGCGCTGGTCGTCGTTGCGGATCATCGTATCCGACCCGCCGGTGCCGGCGACCCAGGTCAGAAACAGTTTCTGATGGTTGTCCTGGTAGAGCTGGCGAACGGAGACGCTAGGCATGGCCGGACCATTCGGTGAGCAGGCGGTAGAGGGTGTCGCGGTCGGGCGCGGCGATCAGCGCCTCGCGCAGCGCGCGGCTGGAGAAGCGTTGTGCGAGTTCAGACAAGACCTGCAGGTGCAGGTCGGTCGCCTCTTCGGGCACGAGGAGCACGAACAGGCTCTGTACCGGCTTGCCGTCGGGCGCGTCGAAGGGGATCGGGTTCTTCAGGCGGATGAACACGCCGACCGCCTCCTTCAGCCCCTTGGCGCGTCCGTGCGGAATCGCCACGCCTTGGCCGAGGCCGGTCGAACCGAGTTTTTCCCGGGCGAACAGGCAGTCGAACACTTCGCTTCTGGCGATGGCGTGGGTGTTCTCGACAAGGAGCCCCACCTGTTCGAATACGCGTTTTTTGCTGCCGACGTCCAGGTCGATCAGGACATGGTCGGGCGCGAGGATTTTGCCGATCAGGCTCATACTGTGCGTTTGCTTACAGAAAAAACCCGGCCATTCTACGCTCAAGCGTAGTCTTGGCAAAAGGCCGTCAATGAAAAACGGGAACCCGCAGGTTCCCGTTTCGACAATCACGCCACTCAGGCGTTCGCCTGTTCTGTCGGCGCTTCCGGTGCTGGTGCCGGGGTCGGCGCGCGGCGCTCGTTGCGTTTTTCCTTGTGTTTCAGGACCTGGCGGTCGAGTTTGTCGATCAGCGCATCGACGGCTGCATACATGTCGGCTTCGGTGGCCTCCACGTGGATATCCTTGCCGGAGAGGTGAACGTTCACCTCCGCCTTCTGCACAAGCTTGTCGACCGATAGCGTCACGGCGACGTCGATCACGTCGTCGACGTGGCGGGTCACGCGTTCGAGTTTGCTTTCGATGTAGTCGCGCATCGGCGGAGTAACTTCGAGATGAAGACCGGTGATCTTGAGGTTCATACCCTAACTCCTTAGGTGACAAACGCCTGGGCCCGGCGGCCCGGCGGTTTTCTTGTGTGGCTCCATCGCGGGGCGACGGAACCCCTCAAAGAACAGGTGGGGTAGCAATCGGCGTTTTAAAGAGCCTTTTTCAAAGCGTCTTGCGCTGGGCGACCGCCGCGATCTGCATCGCCTCGCGGTACTTGGCCACGGTGCGACGCGCGACCTGGATGCCTTGTTTTGTCAGGAGGTCGACCAGCTTGCTGTCGGAGAGCGGTGCTTGACGGTCTTCGGCGTCGATCAGCTGCTTGATCAGCGCCTTGATCGCGGTCGCGGAACACTCGCCGCCGCTGTCGGTTTCCAACGCACTGCCGAAGAAATATTTGAGTTCGAAGAGCCCGCGCGCGCAGAGGAGGTATTTCTGCGTGGTCACCCGGGAGATGGTGGATTCGTGCAGGCCCAGTTCTTCGGCAATGTCGCGCAGTATCAACGGACGCATTGCCACTTCACCATGTTCAAAGAACGCTTGCTGCCTGTTGGCGATAGATTCCGACACTTTCAGGATGGTGTCAAACCGTTGCTGGATGTTTTTGACGAACCACTTGGCTTCCTGCAGGCGCGGCGCGAGTTCGCCGCTTTCGCCGCGCGCCTCGGACACCAATTTGGCGTAGCCGGGGTTGACGCGCAGCCGCGGCACGGCGCCCGGGTTGAGCTCGGCCTGCCAGCGTCCCTTGCGCTTGACCACCAGCACGTCGGGCACGATGTAGTGCGTCTCGTCGCGACCGAAGTTGGCCGCCGGATGCGGGGTGAGGCTGGCGATCAGCTGCTGCGCGAGTCTCAGTTCGGCGTCGTCGACCGAGAGCAGTTTCTTCAGCTTGCCGTAGTCGCGTTGGCCGAGCAGCGTCAGGTGCTTCTCGACGATGGTGCGTGCGCTCGCAAGCCCCGGCGTGACGCGGGGCAGGCTGGCCAGCTGTAGCAGCAGGCAGCCGGTCAGGTCGAAGGCGCCGACGCCGGCCGGGTCGAAGCCCTGCAGCAGTTCGAGACCGTCCTCGAGCTCTTCGAGCGTCAGTTCGAGTTCGGCCGGCAGTTCGGCGAGCACCGCTTCGAGCGGCTGCGGCATGAAACCGTCGTCGTCGAGCTCTTCGATCAACAGGCTGACGACGCCGTGTTCGCGCGTCGACATCGCGATTTCGCCGAGCTGGGCGATCAGGTGTTCGCGCAGCGACACCGGGCAGGCGACGTTGGCGAGCGGGTCGTAGTCGTCGTTGTCGCCGCGCGCGGCGCCGCGTCCCCAGTCGGACAGCTCGCCCGGCAACGTGTCGGCGCCGTCGGCCGAGCCGTTGTCGGCGGCGGGCTCGGCCAACCTTTCCTCGCCGGACGCTTCGCTCGGGCCGTCGTCCATCCGTTCGATCAGCGGGTTGTCGAGCAACACCCGTTCGACCTCGGATTGCAGGTCGAGCGTCGACAGCTGCAACAGCTTGATCGACTGCTGCAGCTGCGGGGTGAGGGTGAGATGTTGCGAGACCTTGAGCTGGAGGCTCTGCTTCATGGCGTGGCCATTACAGGTGGAAGTGCTCGCCGAGATAGACTTCGCGAACCTTCTCGTCGTTGACGAGCGTGTCCGGTTCGCCCGAGGCGAGCACAGCGCCTTCACTGATGATATAGGCGCGATCGCAGATGCGCAGCGTTTCGCGCACGTTGTGGTCGGTGATCAGGACGCCGATGCCGCGCTCGCGCAGGAAGGCGATGATCTTCTGGATGTCGATCACCGCGATCGGGTCGACGCCGGCGAACGGTTCGTCGAGCAGGATGAAGCGCGGCCGCGTGGCGAGCACGCGCGCGATCTCGACGCGGCGTCGTTCGCCGCCGGACAGCGCCAGCGCGTTGGTGTCGCGAAGGTGGGCGATGTTGAGGTCGTCGAGCAGGAGTTCGAGCTCCTTATCGAGGTTCTCGCCCTTCAGGCCGCCGATCTCGAGCACGGCGCGGATGTTTTCCTCGACCGTCATCCTGCGGAAGATCGACGCTTCCTGCGGCAGGTAGCCGAGCCCCATGCGTGCGCGCTTGTGGATCGGCAGGCGGGTGATGACAGTGCCGTCCAGTTCGATCTCGCCACCGTCGGCCGCGACGAGGCCGACGATCATGTAGAAGCTGGTCGTCTTGCCGGCGCCGTTCGGCCCCAAGAGGCCGACGACCTCGCCGCTGGCGATGTCGAGCGACACGTCGCGCACGACGGCGCGCTTCTTGAAGCGTTTCTGCAGGTGGCGGACGGTGAGCTGGCTCTGCGTCATTTCTGGCCTTCGTCCTTCGGTTGCAGGATCACGGTGACGCGACCCTTGTTCGGGCCCTGCACGCTGCCGCCGCTGACCTGGTAGACCTCGGTCTCGGTGTTGTAGGTGATGACTCCGCCGGTGACGACGTCGGCGCCGCGCTTGACGCGCGCATTGCCGGTGAGCACGACCTGGTTGCTGGCGCTGGTGTAGTCGACGCGCGAACCCTGGCCTTCGACGTACTCGGGGCGGGCTTCGAGTTTCTGGCGGAAGGTGGCCGGGCGGCCTATGCCCTGCAGCGTCTGGCGGCCCTGCGCGTCGCGGGTGACGGTCAGCTGGTCGGCGGTCGCCTTGAGCGTGCCCTGGATCACGATCACGTTGCCCTGCCAGACGGTGACGCCCTTGAGCTGGTCGAGCGTGCCGGCGTCGGCGCTGATCTCGATCGGCTTCTTCTGGTCGGCCTTTTCCGCCCAGGCCGGCAGCGTGGCCAGGCCGACGAGGACCGCGGTCAAAAGCTTACTGTACATATTTCACCCTTGCGTGGGAGAGGAGCCGCAACAGGCCCTTCTGCTGCTGGTATTCGAAACCGATGGCGTTGGCGATCGACTCGCCATAGTGGATTTCCACCGGCGTCTTGGCGCTGGCGACGCGCGTACGCGTGTTGATCGTGATCCGGCTGCCGTAGACGTGGGTGTCCGGCTGGCCGGCGACGCCCGGCTTGAAGAAGTGCGCCTTCTGTTCGAGAAAGGCGATGCCGTCCTGCCGGTTGTAGCGCGCGATGGCGCCGGCGGCGCGGTAGGCGAGCGCGCCGGCCTGGTAGTTGTCGAGCACGGCCTCGCGCAGGTGGAGGTCGGGCTGCTTGGGGAACTGCCAGCCCTGTTTGGCGACGAGGCGTTCCTGGATGCGGCCTTGCGCGTCAAAGCGCGTCGCACTGAAGTCTTCGACCGTGTACTCGGGACGGCTCGGGTCGAGCTCCTTGCCCGACGGGCTCCAGCGCGAGATCTGGTCGAGCCAGAAAGCGAGCATCGCCATCAGGCCGACGAGCGCGATCGGAAACAGCCGGTGCGGGCGGATCATTCGAGGTAGCGCGCCATCAGCGCGTCGAAGGTGCCCTGCGCCTGCATGATGCGCTCGGTCAGTTCGCGTACTGCGCCGGCGCCGCCGGATGCGCCGGTGACGTAGTGCGCGTGCTGGAGGACCAGGCTCGGCGCCTCGGGCACGGCGACCGACAGGCCGACGCGGATCATCACCGGCAGGTCGACCACGTCGTCGCCGATGTACGCGCATTCCTCGGCGGTGAGGCCGGTCGTTTCCAGCAGCTCGGCCAAGGTCGCGCGCTTGTCGTGGATGCCGGCGTAGTAGTAGTCGATGCCGAGCCCCTTCGCGCGGTGGGCGACGCCCGGCGCGTCGCGGCCGGTGATGATGGCGAGCTTCACGCCGGTCGACTGCAGCATCTTGAGGCCGTGGCCGTCGAGCGTGTTGAACGCCTTGAGTTCCTCGCCGGTCGCGCTGATGAAGATGCTTCCGTCGGTCAGCACGCCGTCGACGTCCATGATCAGCAGCTTCACGCGCCGCGCCAGTTCCTGAAAGCTTTGCATTCGAATTCCTTAAACGACCCCGGCCTTGAGGAGGTCGTGCATATTGAGCGCGCCGACGAGCTTGCCGGCATCGTCGAGCACCAGCAGCCCGTTGACCTTGTGTTCTTCCATCAGCTTGGCCGCTTCGCTGGCGAGCCGGGCCTCATTGACGGTGCGCGGCGTACGGAACATCACCGCGTCGACGGTCAGACCGGCCAGGTCCAGCGTCTTGTCGAGCGTGCGCCTCAGGTCGCCGTCGGTGAAGATGCCGGCGAGCTGGTCCTTGTCGTCGAGCACCGCGGTCATGCCGAGACCCTTCTTGGTCATCTCGAGCAGCGCGTCTTTCAGCGACGTACCGCTTCTGACCACCGGCAGCGCTTCGCCGCCGTGCATCACGTCGCGCACGTGCACCAGCAGGCGTCGGCCGAGGCTGCCGCCCGGATGCGACAGCGCGAAGTCTTCCGGCGCGAAACCGCGCTCGGACAAGAGCGTGACCGCCAGCGCGTCGCCGAGCGCCAAGGCCGCGGTGGTGCTGGCGGTCGGCGCGAGGCCGAGCGGGCAGGCCTCCTTCTCGATCTGGGCGTTCAGGTGCAGGTCGGCTTCGCGCGCGAGCGTCGACTCGGGGCGGCCGGTCAGGCTGATCAGCGTCAGGCCCTTGCGTTTCAAGGCCGGCAGCAAGGTCAGCACTTCGTCGCTCTCGCCCGAGTTGGACAGCATCAGCACCACGTCGTCGGCGGTGATCATGCCGAGGTCGCCGTGCGCCGCCTCGGCCGGATGGACGAAGAAGGCCGGCGTGCCGGTCGACGCGAGCGTGGCGGCGATCTTGCGGCCGATGTGGCCGGACTTGCCGATGCCGATCACGACCACGCGGCCGCTGCAGGCGAGGATGGCTTCGACCGCCCGGGCGAAATGTTCGTCGAGCCGTTCGGCCAGTTGCGAGATCGCCTCGGCTTCGATGGCGAGGACCTGGCGCGCCGCTTCCAGGCGCTGTCGATTCACGGAGGTATCCATAGGGCGAGAGTATATCAAGGTTATAATCCGGTGACTCGACGGCCTGGTGCGGCTTTTGCTTAACAGAGTTTATTGAAGTGACCGGCCGCCCTGTCGTTGTCCCCCATCCCGGAAAGCGAGCATTCATGCATTCACTGGCCCCGATCGTGGTCGTGCTGTTGGCGGCGGTGCTGTCGGTCACGCTGTGCCGCAGCCTGAAGGTGCCGCCCATGCTGGGCTATCTGGTGGCCGGCTTTCTGGCCGGACCCGGCGTCGCCAGCCTGATCCCCGACAGTGAGGAGACCCGCTTCCTCGGCGAGATCGGCATCGTGTTTATGATGTTTACTATCGGCCTCGAGTTCTCGCTACCCAAATTGCAGGCGATGCGCCGGCTGGTGTTCGGCGTCGGGCTCGCGCAGGTGGTGGTGACCATGCTGCTGATCGTCGGTGTCGCGGGCGCGATCACCGGCAATCTCTTGGCCGGCGTCGCGATCGGCGGCGCGCTGGCGCTGTCGTCGACGGCGATCGTCAGCAAGCTGTTGGCCGAGCGGCTGGAGCTGGCACAAGCGCACGGCCAGCTGGCGATCGGCGTGTTGCTGTTCCAGGACCTGGCCGTCGTGCCGCTCTTGATCCTGCTGCCGGCGCTGGCTGCGGGCGGCGACGGGCTGTGGATGGAGTTGGGGCTGGCCGGTGTGAAGATCGTGGCGGTGATGGCGCTGTTGCTGTTCTTCGGCCAGAAGCTGCTCAGGCCGTGGTTCCATCTCGTCGCGCGCCAGCGCTCGGGCGAGCTGTTTATGATCAACGTGCTCTTGGTGACGCTCGGCGTCGCCTACCTGACCGAGCTGTCGGGGCTGTCCCTCGCGCTCGGCGCCTTCGTCGCCGGCATGCTGATCTCGGAGACCGAGTACCGCTACCAGGTCGAGGATGACATCCGTCCGTTCCGCGACATCCTGCTCGGCTTCTTCTTCATCACCATCGGCATGCGGCTCGAGCTGGCCGTGTTCGTCGACCGCTGGAAGGAGGTGCTGCTGCTCCTGTTCCTGCTGGTGCCGGTCAAGCTCGGCGTGGTGTTCGGTCTGGCGCGCGCGTTCGGCCACCGCTCGAACGAGAGTCTGCGCGGTGCGCTGGCGCTGGCGCACGGCGGCGAATTCGGCTTCGTGCTGTTGGCGCTGTCGGCCAACCTCGGGCTGATGCCGGCCGGGCTCACGCAGGCGGCGATCGCCGCGGTGGTGTTGTCGATGCTGGTCGCACCGTTCCTGATCCAGCACGGCGACGCGATCACGCGCAAGCTCATCAAGCAGGACTGGGCGCTGCAGGCGGCGAGCCTGCACCAGGTCCTGGTCGAGAGCATGATGAAGGACGAGCACGTGATCATCTGTGGCTACGGCCGCAGCGGCCAGGCGCTGGCGCGCCTCTTGGAGGCCGAGGACATCCCGATCTTCGCGCTCGACATGGACCCGGAGCGCATCCGCGAGGCGGGCGAGGCCGGCGAATCGGTGGTGTTCGGCGACGCCGGCAAGAAGGAAGTGCTGCTGGCGGCCGGCCTGATGCGCGCCAAGGCGCTGGTGATTTCGTTCGCGGACACGCACGCGGCGCTGCGCATCATGGACGCGGTACACGCACAGCGCCCCGGGCTGCCGGTGATCGTGCGCACCGTCGACGACACCGACATCGACGTGCTGCGCCGCGCCGGCGCCGACGAGGTCGTCGCCGAGATCATGGAAGGCAGCCTGATGCTCGCGTCGCACGCGCTGATGGTGGTCGGCGTTCCGCTGAACCGGGTCATCAAACGCATCCGCGCGGTGCGCGAGGAGCGCTATGCGCTATTTCGCGGCTTCTTCCGCGGCATGAGCGACGACACCGACGGTCTCGACGAATTCCTGCAGCCGCGCCTCTACAGCGTCGTGCTGCCCGAGGGCGCGGCGGCGATCGGCCAGCGTCTCGGCCAACTCAAGCTGGAAACCGCCGGCGTCGAACTGAAGGCGGTGCGCCGCAATAACTTCCGCCGCACCGATTTTTGCGACGAGTTCGAGCTGATGCGCGACGACGTGCTGATCCTGTTCGGCGAGCCCGAGGCGCTGGCGAGCGCGGAGAACCTGTTGCTACAAGGCTGAGTGTCTTGCCTGCCCGTCGGGCGCGGCTAGCATGAAGTGAATGCGGGGCCGCCCGCGTCGCGACGGGGGCTGAGCGTGCCTGAGCAGCTTACAAAACACCCGGAGCTCACGCTCAAGGTGCTCAAGGGGGCGGGGGCTGTCTGCGGTGAAGGGGCCGAGCAGAAGATATTGAAGCAATGCCCGGCAGAGCATTTCTGTTCGCTGTAAAGCGGCGAGATCTGCGTTTACGGCGTCGGTGACATTGCGAAAATGACGCAGCTGACGGTGCCGGAACTGGCCGCCGCCGTCTGCACGGATGCCCAGTCCGGGGGGGCGGTGGCGCCGGGACGCTGTTCGCTGCCGTATTCGTTGTGGGCCTCGTGTTGGGACGATGGTGGCCGAGGCGCAAGGCGCGGCCTCCTGACGCCTGAGTCATGCCGCCGTAGCCCGCAAGCGGCGCGAATTGAAGGATACGAAAAAGCTCGGCCAACCCTCGACGGTTGGCCGAGCTTTTTTTCATGCGGGCGAAAGCGTTCAGGGCAGGATGGTGGTGATCTGCTTCTTCAATTCCTGCTTCAGCGCCTGTTCCTTCTCGCCCTGCGTCTTCTTGCCTTTCACCATCGCGTTGAAGTCGAGCGCGTAGACCGGCGCATTGATCGGCCCGGTGATCTTCAGCGGCACGCTGACGTCCTTCAGCCGCGCGAACTCGCGCGGGTTGGCCGAGACGTCGAGCGAGTAGTCGACGATGCTCTTTACGAGGTCGAGTTTGCCGCCGCCGGACACGTTCACCAGCTGCGACGCGAGCTTCAGGTTCTGGTTGCGCGCGACGCCGTTCTCGAGCGCGAAGCGCGCCGACAGCGTCGAGAAGGTGGTGCGCTGGTTGTTCTCGGCGCTGACCGGCGTGCTGCCGAGGTCCTTCAGCTCCTGCGGCAGGTTCTTCAGCGCGGCGACGAGGTCGATGCCGGTCAGCGCGCCCTGGTTGAGGCTCATCTCGACGTCGCCGGACAAGGTGTCCTTGAACGCGGCGAAGTTGCTGCCCTGAGCGCGCACCTTGACGCGGCCGTCGCCGTGACCGTCCAGGCGCGGGAAGTTGAACAGGTCGGTCAACAGCGGACGGATGCTCATGCCCTTCAGCGTCTGGTTGACGTCGAGGCGGTGAGGGCTGCCGCGCACCAGGCTGGCCGAGCCGGTCAGCTGGCCTTCGTAGATGTTGGCCGAGAGTTCGTTGACGGCCAGCTCCTGCGGCGTCGCGTCGACCTTGGCCGACACGCCGTTGATCTTGAAGCGGCCGACCGCGAGTTCGCCGACCGACAACTGGCCCGACACGTTCAGAAAGTCTAGCCAGTCCAGCGACAGCGGACGCTTGTCCTGGAACACCGCGACTGGCCGCGCGCTGTTTTCAGGCAGATAGCGGTTGAGGTCGAGCTTGCCGACCGACAGCATCAGCTCGTGGCGCGGCTTGACGAAGCCGAACTGGCGCAGGTCGGCGGCGAGGTCGGAGCCGTCGAGCTTGCCGCCGACGCGCAGCGTGAGTTCCGACGAGGCGAGGCTGCCTTCGAGCGTGCCGGCGAGCTGGGCCACCAGCTTGCCGCGCGGCAACAGCGGCGTCGCGGCGCTCGCGGTCAAGGTCAGCGGTTCGACTTTCAGCACGTCGAGGTTGCCGACTTCGAGCGGACCGTTCACCTGCAGCGCCAGCTGGTGCGCGCCGGTGTGCCAGGTCAGCGCACCGGCGATGCGGCTGGCGGCCAGCCGCGTCTCGGCGAACACGACCTCGTCGAGGCGCCCGTCGAAGCGGTATTCGCTGCGGTCCTGGCGCATATAGCCCTTCAGGTCGGCGCGCGGCAATTCGATTTCGGTGAGGCTCGCGTTGATGGTCGGCATGTCGAGGGTCAGCTCGGCCTGCGGTTTTTCGGTGGTGAGCTTGGCCTTCAGCGCCTCGCCGCTTGCCTGCAGCGCGGCGAAGTTCAGCTTGAGACGGCCCTGCAGCGTGATGCGCGTTTCGCCCTGCTCGGGCAGCGTGCCCTTGGCCAACAGGTCGAGGTCGCTCACCGTCACCTGGTCGTCCTGGATCAAGAGCGGCGTGTTGATCGCCAGGCTGACCTGCTGGTGCCCGTTGCTGAACAGCGCGCCGGCCGACAGGCTGGCGTTGTCGCGCAGCTTGTCGGCGTCCAGATCGAGCGAATCGAGCCGCCAGCGGTGGCCGGACAGCGCGTCGGCGTAGGCGATCCGCGCGTCGCGCAGGCTGAGCGTGTCGAGCTTGACGCTGACACCGCTGCTGGCGCGGCGGCGCAGCAGGTCGGCGATCGACAGGCGGCCGCCGGCGTCGCGCGCCAGATTCAGCTGCGCGCGCTCAAGCGAGATCGCGGTGACTTCCTTGTCGCCGAGCAAGAGCGGCAGCCAGGCGAAACCGAGGCGCAGCTCGCCGACCGACAGGAAGGGCGAGCTGCCGTCGGGGCCGGTGACGGACAGTTGTTCGACCTTGAGACCGGGGCGCGGGAAGAGGCGCGGCGAGATGTCGCCGGTCACGGTCACGCGCCGGCCGGTGTCGGACAGGCTCGCCTCGAGCGTGCGGCGCACCGCGCGTTCGTCGAACTGCCACAGCAGTACCGCCTGCGTCAGCAGGAACAGGGCGATCAGGCCGCCGATGCCGTAGACGAGAATATGTAGCCAGAGTCGGCCGGAGTTCCACTTCATGACGTCGAGGTCTCGCTGGAGGTTGAGGGCGTCAGGGAGGGAAGGCGGGATGGAGCGGGTGAAGGGAATCGAACCCTCGTCTTAAGCTTGGGAAGCTTCGGCTCTGCCATTGAGCTACACCCGCGTGCCGCGCTAGAAGCCGCCGAATTTAGCGGCTTTTCATCCGCTTGGCAAGCCTGCACGAGGCTCGCCGATGTCATCACTTGCCGGGGCGCGTGCCCTTTGTCGATCCGGTTTCGCCGTCGTCCGGCCGGGCGAGGTGGCTGGGGTCCAAACGCCGCGTGCCGACGCGGCATTTCACATTGTTTGCCGCTGCGGTCGCTGCCATTTTTCGCGGGGCTGCGGCAAAAACGCCGCACATACACCGCCCGAGCGCCCGTTTCGAATTTCGCAAAAGCGACAAAGGCCTACAGAAGTCGTGGGGGAGACGCACGGCTGGTGGCGACTGAAATACGACGAAAATTATGTTTAATATGTTGATTTGTAAGGTTAATTTATTGATTGGTTTTCGGGTTTTGCGGTGCAGCAACGCGGCGGTGGGCGTGCTGACCACAATTGTCCGGGCGGGCAATAGCTGAAACCATCCACTCGCCGGCACTCCGAATGGAGCGTCTTGCCGTCCCCCGGAAAAAGCCGCCTCGCCGCAAGGCGTGGCGCCGAGACAGGGGGACGCGAGCCGATCTTTCGGAATGCCCAGCACGGTTGCTGAATAAAAACCGGCATCAAAAAAAACGGTGTGCCTCGATGCGCATCGCAGTCTCACCAGTCTACGGAGAAGTCTCAATGAAGAAGCTCGTCATTTCGGTGGTGCTCGCCCTGGCGTCCACGGGTGTTTATGCGAAGGACTGGAAGGTCATCCGCTTCGGCGTCGACGCGTCGTACGCGCCGTTCGAATCGAAGGCTCCCGACGGCAAGCTGGTCGGCTTCGACGTCGACCTCGGCAACGCGATCTGCGAGAAGCTGAAGGCCAAGTGCGTGTGGGTCGAGAACGATTTCGACGGCATGATCCCGGCGCTGAAGGCGAAGAAATTCGACGGCGTGCTGTCGTCGCTGTCGGTGACCGAGAAGCGCCAGCAGCAGATCGCCTTCACCGACAAGCTGTTCAACGCGCCGGTGCGCATGGTCGCGAAGAAAGGCGTCAGCTTGATGCCGACCGCCGAGTCGCTGCGCGGCAAGCGCGTCGGCGTCGAGCAGGGCACGACGCAGGAAACCTACGCCAAGACCTACTGGGAAGCCAAGGGCGTGGCGGTGGTGCCCTACCAGAACCAGGACCTGGTGCTGGCCGACCTCGCATCCGGCCGTCTGGACGCGACCTTGCAGGACGCGGTCCAGGCCGATATCGGCTTCCTGAAGACCGCGCGCGGCCGCGACTTCGCGTTCGCCGGCCCGAACCTGAACGACCCGAAAACGCTGGGCACCGGCACCGCGATCGGCCTCAGGAAGGAAGATAACGACCTGCGCCAGCAGATCAACAAGGCGATCGCCGAGTTGCACAAGGACGGCACCTACCAGCGCCTCTCCAAGAAGTACTTCAACTTCGATATCTACCACTAAGCGGCGTCTGCCAAGCGTCGCCGACGCCAGGCTCCGCCCCAAAAGGGCGGGGCCGATCGGCCCGGGCTGGCGCGAAAAACGCGACTGGCCCGGGGTCGACGCGTCGCAACGGGCGAGCGTTTCCGCGATATCAGAAGAGAGCGCGCCCCCGAGAAGGATAGCCGGCGTTGGCCGGGCTATCCGTTGAGCAAGGAGAGAGAGCAATGTTCCTGGAAGGCTATGGCCCGCTGATCCTCACCGGCACCTGGGCGACGATCAAGCTGGCGCTGTTGTCGCTGCTGGCGTCGGTGCTGATCGGGCTCGTCGGCGCGAGTTCCAAGCTGTCGGCCAACCGCGTGCTGCGCGGCGTGGCGACCGGCTATACCACGCTGATCCGCAGCATCCCCGACCTCGTGATCATGTTGTTGCTGTTCTACAGTATCCAGATTTTCCTGAATCAGGTAACCGACCATCTGGAAGTCGAGCAGATCAACATCGACCCCTTCCTCGCCGGCGTCGTCACGCTGGCCTTCATCTACGGCGCCTACTTCACCGAGACCTTCCGCGGCGCGTTCCAGTCGGTGCCGCGCGGCCAGCTCGAGGCGGCGGTGTCGTACGGGATGAACCCGTGGAAGGTGTTCCGCCGCGTGCTGTTCCCGCAAATGATGCGTTTCGCGCTGCCGGGCATCGGCAACAACTGGCAGGTGCTGATCAAGGCGACCGCGCTGGTGTCGATCATCGGCCTGTCCGACATCGTGAAGGCGACGCAGGACGCCGGGAAAGGGTCGATGCAGTTCTTTTATTTCACCGTGGTCGGCGCGCTGATTTATCTGGCGATCACCAGTGTGTCGAACGGGGTGCTGATCTGGCTTGAGCGCCGTTATTCGGTCGGCGTCAGAAAGGCGGAGCTATGATCGAAATCATTCAGGAATACTGGCAGGCGTATTTGTGGAGCGACGGCGTCCACTTGTCCGGTCTGGCGATGACCTTGTGGCTGCTGGTGATTTCGATCGCGATCGGCTTCGTGCTGTCGGTGCCGCTCGCGGTCGCGCGGGTTTCCAAGAATCCATATCTCCGCGGTCCGGTGTGGTTTTATACCTACGTGTTTCGCGGCACGCCGCTCTATATCCAGCTGCTGATCTTTTATTCCGGCGTCTACAGCCTCAACGTGGTGCAGTCGCACGACCTGCTGAACGCGTTCTTCCGCGAGGGCTTCAACTGTACGGTGCTCGCGTTCGCGCTCAACACCTGCGCGTACACGACGGAAATCTTCGCCGGCGCGATCAAGGCGACGCCCTACGGCGAGATCGAGGCGGCGCGCGCCTACGGCATGTCGAAGTTCACGCTGTACCGCCGCGTGATCATCCCGTCCGCCTTGCGCCGTGCGCTGCCGTTCTACAGCAACGAGGTGATCCTGATGCTGCACGCGACCACGGTGGCCTTCACCGCGACCGTGCCCGACATCCTGAAGGTCGCGCGCGACGTCAATTCGGCGACCTACGCGTCGTTCGAGGCGTTCGGCATCGCCGCAGCGCTGTACGCCTGTATCGCCTTCTTCCTGGTCTGGCTGTTCCGCCGCTGCGAAATGCACTGGCTCGCCTTCCTCAAGCCGCAGACGCATTGATCCGGCTGCAACGGAGTCCATCGAAATGTACAAGTTGATTGTTGACGATCTGCACAAGAAATACGGCAGCCACGAGGTGCTGAAGGGCGTGTCGCTGAAGGCCAAAGCCGGCGACGTGATCAGCATCATCGGTTCGAGCGGGTCGGGCAAGAGCACCTTCCTGCGCTGCATCAACTTCCTCGAGCAGCCGTGCGCCGGGCGCATCACGGTGAATTCGGAGGAGATCCGCACCGAGAAGGATCGAAAGGGCGCGCTGCGCGTCGCCAACCCGAAGCAGCTGCAGGCGATGCGCACCAAGCTGTCGATGGTGTTCCAGCACTTCAACCTGTGGGCGCACATGACGGTGCTGGAGAACATCGTCGAGGCGCCGATGCACGTGCTCGGGGTTGGCCGAGCCGAGGCCGAGGCGCGCGCGCGCAAGTACCTGGCCAAGGTCGGCCTGCCGGCTAACGTAGAGGACAAGTACCCGTCGCACCTGTCGGGCGGCATGCAGCAGCGCGTCGCGATCGCGCGCGCGCTGGCGATGGAGCCGGAGGTGATGCTGTTCGACGAGCCGACCAGCGCGCTCGACCCGGAACTGGTCGGCGAGGTGCTGAAGGTGATGCAATCGTTGGCCGAGGAGGGCCGCACCATGGTCGTCGTCACGCACGAGATGGGCTTCGCGCGCAACGTGTCGAACCACGTCGTCTTCCTGCACCAGGGCCGTGTCGAGGAGGAAGGGCATCCGGACGTGGTGCTGAACCAGCCGAAAAGCGAGCGCCTCAAGCAGTTCCTGACCGGCAGCCTGAAGTGAGGTCGGCGGGCGGCATGATGGAGCAGACCGCAAGCGTCGCGATCGTGCTGTTGCCGCCTTGTTCGTCGCTCGGCATCGGCTGCCTCGCCGAGCCGTTCTCGCTCGCCAACCGCCTGACGGGCAAGAAGCTCTACGACGTGAAGTACTACTCGTGGGACGGCGAGCCGGTGGCGCTGGCGGGAGGCCTTGCCTTTCCGGTGCACGGCGCGCTGCGCGACGGCGCGGCCTGCGAGCAGCTCTTCGTGCTCAGCGAGGGGATAGGCGGCTTCGCCGACGCGGTGTTTCTGCAGGGCGCGCTCGCGCGCCTTTCGCAGCGCGTGTCGCTGATGGGCGGCGTGCACGCCGGCGCCTGGTGGCTCGCCGCCGCCGGCGTGCTCGACGGCTACCGCGCGACGATACACTGGCAGGAGAACGCGGCTTTTGCCGAGCGCTTCCGCAAGGTGATCGCAAGCCAGCACGTGTTCGAGATCGACCGCGACCGCTTCTCGAGCGGCGGCGGCCTCGCCGTGCTCGACGGCGTCTTGGCGCTGATCGGCCGGTGGCACGGCGCGACGTTGGCCGAGGCCATCGCCGAAGCGTTGTGCGCCGAGCGCATCCGTGCGAGCAACGAGCGCCAGCGCGTGCCGCTGGCGAACCGGCTCGGCGAGCGCCAGCCGAAGCTCACCGAGGCGGTGATGCTGATGGAGGCCAATATCGAGGAGCCGCTGACCACCGACGAGATCGCGCGCTTCACCGGCCAGTCGCGTCGTCACCTCGAACGGCTGTTCAAGCAGTACCTCGATATCGCGCCGTCGCGTTATTACCTGCAATTGCGCCTGGAAAAGGCGCGCACCTTATTGCAGCGGACCAATAAGTCGGTCGCGCAGATCGGCCTGTCTTGCGGTTTTTCTTCCGGTCCTCATTTTTCCACCGTTTATCGTTCCCATTTCGGTATGGCACCGCGTGAAGAACGTCTGCTAGCCGAAATGAGCGGCGGCGAAAAACCGTGATTCGAATAAGCACCATGGCAGAAATAGAAAGCCCCGTGTCGTTTTTACGGATGTGGCAAAAAATGGCCGGAATAGAATCGGTCTGTCGCATCCGATAAAGCCAGAAGGAGATTCCATGTCGTCCGCTATCGTTAACCGCCAGACTTTCGATGAAGTCATGGTGCCCAATTATTCGCCGGCCGCATTCATTCCGGTTTCCGGCAAGGGCTCGCGCCTGTGGGACCAGGACGGCAACGAATATATCGACTTCGCCTCCGGCATTGCGGTGACCAGCCTCGGCCACCTGCACCCGGAGCTGACCCGCGTGCTGCACGAGCAGGTCGACCGCCTCTGGCACCTCTCCAACACCTTCACCAACGAGCCGGCGCTGCGCCTCGCGCGCCGTCTTACCGAGTCGACCTTCGCCGAGCGCGTGTTCTTCAGCAACAGCGGCGCCGAGGCCAACGAGGCCGCGCTGAAGCTCGCGCGCCGCTACGCGTTCGACCACTTCGGCGCAGAAAAAACCAAGATCGTCTCGTGCAAGCAGTCCTTTCACGGCCGCACGCTGTTCACCGTCAGCGTCGGCGGCCAGCCCAAGTACACCGAGGGCTTCGCGCCGCTGCCGGGCGACCTGGACCACATCGAATTCAACAACCTCGCCGCCGCCGAGGCGGCGATCGACGGTAACACCTGCGCGGTGATCGTCGAGCCGGTGCAGGGCGAGGGCGGCGTGCTGCCGGCGAGCCCGGAATACCTGAAGAAGCTGCGCGAGCTGTGCGACAAGCACGGCGCCTTGCTGATCTTCGACGAGGTGCAGATCGGCGTCGGCCGCTCGGGTTCGCTGTTCGCCTATATGGGCTACGGCGTGACGCCGGACATCCTGACCAGCGCCAAGGCGCTCGGCAACGGCTTCCCGGTCGGCGCGATGCTGACGACGAAGAAGATCGCCGCGTCCTTCGTCGTCGGCACGCATGGCTCGACCTACGGCGGCAACCCGCTCGCGTGCGTGGTCGCCGACAAGGTGATCGAACTGGTGAACACGCCGGAAGTGCTCGACGGCGTGAAGCGCCGCCACGACCTGATCGTAGACGGCCTCGCGCGCATCAACGAGACGCAACGCGTGTTTCGCGACGTGCGCGGCGCGGGCCTGTTGATCGGCGCCGAGCTCACCGGCGAGCTGGCCGGCAAGTCCAAGGACTTCGTCAACGTCGGCGCGAAGCACGGCCTCGTGATCCTGGTCGCCGGTCCCAACGTCGTCCGTTTCGCGCCGTCGCTGGTCATCCCCGAGGACGACCTGCAAGAGGGCCTCAAGCGCTTCGAGGCGGTGGTCGCCGAAGTGCTCGCGGCTCAGTCCGTTTAAATACCGAGAGGCCGCCATGCTCTTCGTCAGACCGAGCAAACTGTCCGACCTCGACCAGATCGAGCGCATGGCGCGCTCGAGAGGTCCGATCCTGCACTCGCTGCCGCCCGATCGGCAGCGGCTGCAGGAGCTGGTCAGCCATTCGATCCATTCGCTGCGCGCCGACGCCGACTACCCGGGCGAGGAGGGCTACCTCTTCGTGCTCGAGGACTCGGACACCGGGCGCCTGCACGGCACCGCCGGCATCGTCGCGATCGCCGGCTTTTCCGAGCCGTTCTATGCGTTCCGCAACGACGTCGTCGTCCACGCGTCGCCGGAATTGCGCGTCAACCGCCGCATCCACGTGCTGGCGATGTCGCACGAGCTGACCGGGCGCAGCCGGCTGACAGGCTTCTATCTGGACAGCGAGGCGTTCACCTTGGCCGAGCACGTGCCCGACCTGTTGTCGCGCGCGCGGCTGATGTTCGCCGCGCAGCACCGCCAGCGCTTCACCGACGCGATCTTCACCGTGCTGCCGGGCGTCGCCGACGAGAACGGCCACTCGCCTTTCTGGGAAGGCGTCGGGCGCAAGTTCTTCGGCCGCGACTTCACTCAGATGGAGATCGCGTCGGGCGGGCGCGGCCGCACCTTCATCGCCGAGATGATGCCGGCCGACCCGCTCTACGTGCCGCTGTTGTCGGGCGAAGCGCAGCGCGTGATGGGCGAGCCGCACCCGGACGCGCGCGTGCCCTACCGCTGCCACGTCGACGAGGGGCTGGAGCCGGACCGTTTCGTCGACATCTTCGACGCCGGCCCGGTGCTGACCGCGGCGCTCGACCTGTGCCATTCGGTGCGCCACAGCGAGCTCTTCGTCGCGCTGCGCGGAGACGCGGCGGGCGACGCCGACGAGCTCTTGCCCTATATGGTCAGCAACACGCTGACCGAGGACTTCCGCGCGGTCATCGTAAGGCTGCCGGCGCGTCTGTACGCCGAGGTGGTGCTGCCGCAGGCGGCCGCCGACGTGCTCGAGATCGCCGACGGCGACGAGGTGCGCTGCGTGCGCTTGAACAACGGGAGGGCCCGCCCATGATCGTGATGCGTATGAGCCGGCCCGACGACGTCGCCGCGCTGGTCGACCTGGCCCACAAGGCCGGCCCGGGCATGACCACGCTGAAGCCCGACGCCGACGCGCAGGGCGCGCGCCTCGAGCGCGTGCGTCGCACCGTTGACGGAACGGCGACCTTGGCCGAGCAGGGCTATCTGTTCGTGATGGAGGACAGCGACAGCGGCCGCGTCGCAGGCGTCTGCGGTCTCGAGGTCGCGGTCGGCCTCGAGCAGCCGTTCTACACCTACCGGATGGACAGCTTCGTGCACGCGAGCCGCGAACTCGGCACCTGGACGAAGATGGACAAGCTCTACATGTCGCACGGGCTGACCGGCTATTCGGAGCTGTGCACGCTGTTCCTCGACCCCGAGTTCCGCGGCGGCGGCAACGGTGCGCTGTTGTCGAAGTCGCGCTTCCTATTCCTCGCGCAGTTTCCCGAACGCTTCGCCGAACACATCTGCGCCGAGATGCGCGGCCACTTCGACGAGAACGGCGAGTCGCCGTTCTGGAACGCGCTCGGCGCGCACTTCTACCAGATCGACTTCCACGAGGCTGACCGCCTCGTCGCGCTCGGCAAGAAGTCCTTCCTCGCCGAGCTGATGCCGCGCTACCCGGTGTACGTCGACTTCCTGCCCGACGACGCGCGCGAATGCATCGGCAAGACGCATGCCGACACCGAACCGGCGCGTCGTTTGCTCGAAGCCGAAGGGCTGCGCATGGAAGGCCACCTCGACATCTTCGAGGGCGGCCCGGTGCTCGAGTCGCGCGTCGACGCCTTGCGCGTGATGCACGACAGCCGCGTGCTGCCGGTCGAGATCGCAGACGTCGCACGCGCCGACGGCGAGCGCTACCTGGTCGCCAACGGTTCGCTCGAGGATTTTCGCGTGATGCAGGTCTCGGCCAACCTTTGCGACGACGTGCTGTGTCTGAGCCCCGAAGAGGCGCGCGCCTTGCGCGTGGCCGGCGGCGACACGGTGCGCGCGATGACGCTCTACCCGACAAAGAGGTAAACCCATGTCCCAATTGTTTATTGATGGCGTCTGGCGTGCAGGCCGCGGCGCCGAGTTCGTGTCGCTGAACCCGGCGACCAACGAGCCGGTGTGGACCGGCCACGCCGCCGACGAGGCCGACATCGCGCTGGCGGTCGACGCCGCGCGCCGCGCGTTCACGCCGTGGCGCCGCACCAAACTGGAAGAGCGCGTCGCCATCGTGCGCAACTTCGCCGAGCTGCTCGGCCAACATAAGGAAGAGCTGGCGCGCGCGATCGGCGCAGAGACCGGCAAGCCCTTGTGGGAGTCGCGCCAGGAAGTCACTGCGATGGTCGGCAAGGTCGAGATCTCGATCAAGTCGCATGATGAGAGAACGGGGGAGCGCACCGGCGATCTCGCCGGCGACAAGGCCGTGCTGCGCCACCGTCCGCACGGCGTGATGGCGGTGTACGGCCCGTACAACTTCCCCGGCCACCTGCCGAACGGCCATATCGTGCCGGCGCTGATCGCCGGCAACACCGTGGTGTTCAAGCCGTCCGAACTGACGCCGCTCGTGGCCGAGCTTGCAGTCAAGCTGTGGGACAAGGCCGGCCTGCCGGCCGGCGTGCTCAACCTGGTGCAGGGCGAGCGCGACACCGGCGTCGCGCTGTCGCAGCATAAGGATATCGACGGCCTGCTGTTCACCGGCAGCTCGGCGACCGGCATCGCGCTGCACAAGCAGTTCGCCGGCCGCCCGGGCTTCATGCTCGCGCTAGAGATGGGCGGCAACAACCCTCTCGTCGTCGCCGAGACGGCGAACCTCGACGCCGCCGTCCACCACGCGATCCAGTCGGCCTTCCTGTCGGCCGGCCAGCGCTGCACCTGCGCGCGCCGCATGCTGGTGCCGCACGGCGAATTCGGCGACCGCTTCGTCGCCAGGTTGGCCGAGGTCGCGTCGCAACTGACCGTCGGTGCGTTCGACGCCGAGCCGCAACCGTTCATGGGCGCGATGGTGTCGCTGAAGGCCGCGCAAGGCATGCTCGCCGCGCAGGCACGGCTGATCGGGCTGGGCGCCACGCCGGTTCTTGAAATGCGTCAGCTAGAGGACGGCAAGGCCTTCGTCACGCCGGCCATCCTCGACGTGACCGGCGTGGCCGAACTGCCGGACGACGAATACTTCGGCCCGCTGACGCAGATCATCCGCTACCGCGACTTCGACCTCGCGCTGGAACTCGCCAACGACACCGAATACGGCCTGTCAGCGGCGCTCCTGGCCGACGATGCGGCGCTGTGGCAGCGCTTCAACCGGGAGATCCGCGCCGGCGTGGTCAACTGGAACAAGCCTACCAACGGCGCGTCGTCGGCCGCGCCTTTCGGCGGCGTCGGCAACTCGGGCAACCACCGCCCGGGCGCCTACTACGCGGCCGACTACTGCGCGTACCCGATGGCGTCGGTCGAGGCCGAGGCGCTGACGATGCCGGCGCAGCTGTCGCCGGGGATGAAGTTCTAAGCAAGGGATTGAGCGTGCGATGAGGGATTTCGGCCCGGCGGACGTCGGGCCGTTTTTTTGCGTTTTGCGCGTTGCCGCGGACTGTCTGCGCCGCCGGTGCGGCCTATATTCAAGAATGCGACCCGCGCCGCCCGGGCTTGCCGGTCAGTCCCGGGCGGACGGGTCCGGTACGCAAGGAGTGGCAAGCATGCAGACAACAATCGACCGTGGAGTCCTGCGCCGGCTTTACCTGTACTACATGCCGTTCCGGCACTTCAGGAGCGCGGCGCGCGGGGACTTTCTCTTGCGCGAGCAGAACTACCGCTACAACCGTGAGCAGCGCCAGCTCCTGCCCGGCTATCTGTTCAAGTGGGCGGTGCTGTGCACCGGCCTCCTGTGTAGCGCCGAGCTCGCGCACGCGATCGGCCGGGACTTTCCGTCGGCGCGGCAGTTGCTCTTGATGTGGGAGATGGCGTCGGGCGTCGGCTTCGCGGTCGGCGTCGCGCTGATGTCGAACATCGCCGCGGGCTGGGCCTACCTGACCTATATGCGTTGAGCGGCTGCTACGCCCCCACCTGTTCGAGCAGCCACTCGCGGAACGCCCTGACCGGGTAGAGATCGCTCTTGGTCGCCGGGTGCACCAGGTAGTACGCGTGCTGGCTGTGCACCGGCTTGTCTACCGCGACCACCAGCCGTCCGTCCCTCAGTTCCTCTTCGACCAGGAAGTGCGGCAGCACCGCGACGCCGAGGCCGGCGATCGCCGCCTGGATCACCATGTAGATCTGCTCGAAGCGCGGGCCCTTCAGGCCGTCGACGTCGTCGACGCCGGCCGCGTGCAGCCATTCGTTCCACGCCTGCGGGCGCGTCGTGTGCTGCAACAGCGTGAAGCCGGCGAGTTCGCGCGCGTCGGCTAGTCCCTTCTTGCCCTTAAGCAGTGCCGGCGAGCATACCGGCACGATCGCTTCTCCCATCAGCCGGTGGCAGGTCGCGCCCGGCCACAGCGCCGGGCCGAAGTGGATCGCCGCGTCGGCGCCGATCTTGTCGAAGTCGAACGGCCGCACCTGGGTGACGAGGTCGAGCTCGACGTCCGGGTGGCGCCGCGCGAAGTCGCCGAGGCGCGGCACCAGCCAGCGCGAACCAAAGGTCGGCAGCACCGCGAGCCTCAGCACGCCGCCGTCGTTGCCGTGCGCCATCAGCTGCAGCGTCGCCGCCTCGGCGCGGTCGAGCACGTCGCGGATCGCGGCGGCGTAGCCTTCGCCGGCGCTGGTCAGTACCAGCCGTTGCTTGACGCGTTCGAACAGCGGCCGTCCGAGGAAGTCCTCGAGCGCGCGGATCTGCCGGCTGACCGCGCTTTGCGTCAGGTTCAGTTCTTCGGCGGCGCGCGTGAAACTGAGATGTCTGACGGCGGCGTCGAAGCATTGCAGCGCCATCAGCGAGGGAAGGGTGCGTCGCATGCGGGTTCATGATTTTTACGAATGAAGTCAGCAGAATACATCGCTTGAGACTCGTCGCAAAAGGATTAAGATTTTCCCGTCAAGGCGGCAGAAGCGGCGGGATAGGCCCGCCGGACGCCCGAGTGAAAGGTATTCCGATATGGCACAGGCAGGGCAGGGCTTCGAGAACACGCAACTGGGGAAACTGCTGGAAAAGGCCGCCGGCCGCGACAAGGCCGCCGAGCTGTTCAACATGATCGAAGTCGACGCGAAACTGTTGGCCGAGTGCTCGGCCAACGTGCCGCGCGTGATCGTCGCGCAGGCGATGAACATGCTGCTGTTCGCGAAGAACCTCGACGCGGTGCCCGAGGGCAAGGCCTACGTCGCCGACAAGCTCGAAGCCGGCGGCAAGGTGGTGTTCGACCACGGCGCGCTGCGCACGGTTGCCGGCACCGATACCGGCGCGCTGCCGACCGGCGAACTGGCGTTCAAGCGCTTCCTCGAGCCGCTCGGCTTTGCCGTCGCCGGCCTCTACCCGCTGGCGAAACTCAAGATGACCGGCCGCGCCTACTGCCATATCGACGCGCCCGAGTCGGTCGCGCAGTTCTTCGTGTCCGAACTGCATACCGATCAATTTTCGCCGGCGTTCCAGGACGCGGTGAAGCAGGTCGTCGGCACCTCGCGCGACCCGCTCGACGCGCGCGCCAAGGCGCTGCTCGCCACCTTGGCCGAGACCCGTTCGCTGCCTTTCGACGACGCCGCAGAGCTGTTGCCCAAGCTCGTAGGCTGCTTCGCCGTGCAGCACGCCACGCCTAGCGTCGAAGCTTACGAGACGCTGCTCGCCGAATCGGCCGAGATGGCGTGGATCTCCACCGAAGGCAACGCGTTCAACCACGCGACCGACCACGTGAGCGACGTGTTCTCGCTCGCCGACGAGCTGCGCGCGCGCGGCCTGCCGATCAAGGACAAGGTCGAGGTGTCGGCCAACGGCACCGTGCGCCAGACCGCGTTCAAGGCGAGTCAGGTCGAGCGCGAATTCATCGCCGCCGACGGCAAGCGCGTGACGCGCGTCGTACCCGGTTCGTTCTACGAATTCATCACGCGCGACGACGTGATCGACGAGGCCACCGGCGAGAAAAAGCGCGACCTGCGCTTCGACAGCTCGAACGCGCAGGGCATCTTCAAGATGACCGCCGCCGCGTGTTAAGGAGCCAGAAATGACGACGAATGACTCATTGCACGCGCAATACGGCGAAACGGTAAGCCGCGGCATCAAGGTGCTGCACCCGGTCTACCTCGACCGCGCCGAGAACGCCGAAGTGTGGGACACGGAAGGCAAACGCTACATCGACTTCGTCGGCGGCATCGGCGTGCTCAACACCGGCCACCGTCACCCGAAGGTGATGAAGGCGGTCGCGGCGCAGCTCGAACGCTACACGCACAGCTGCTTCAACGCGCTGCCGCACGAGCCGTATCTGAACGTGGCATCGGAACTCAACCGCCGCTGCCCGATCGTGGGCGACGCGCGCACCATGCTGACCAACAGCGGCGCCGAGGCGATGGAAAACGCGATCAAGCTCGCGCGCGCCTTCACCGGCCGCACCGCGCTGATTGCCTTCGACGGCGGCTTTCACGGCCGCACGCTCGCGACGCTGGCCTTGACCGCCAAGGTCGCGCCGTACAAGAAGGGCCTCGGCCCGCTGCCCGGCCCGGTGTTTCACGTACCGTACGCCAGCGCCGACAACGGTGTGAGCGCAGAAGCTTCTCTCGCGGCGATCGAGCGCCTGTTCAAGGTCGAGGTCGACCCGGCCGACGTCGCGGCCATCGTGATCGAACCGGTGCAGGGCGAGGGCGGTTTCCTCGTCGCCGACTTCGATTTCCTGAAGGCCTTGCGCGCGCTGTGCGACAAGCACGGCATCGTGCTGATCGCCGACGAGATCCAGAGCGGCTTCGGCCGCAGCGGCAAGTTTTTCGCGATCGAGCACAGCGGCGTGACGCCGGACATCGTCGTGATGGGCAAGAGCCTCGCCGGAGGCTTCCCGCTCGCGGCGCTGACCGGCCGCGCCGACGTGATGGACGCGCTCGCCCCGGGCGGGCTCGGCGGCACCTACGCCGGCAACCCGGTCGCGTGCGCGGCGGCGAGCGCGGTGTTCGACGCGATCGACTCGGAGCAACTGCTCGCGCGCAGCGCCGAGATCGGCGCGCTGATCGAGCGCCACGTCGGTCGTCTTAAGGCCGGCCCGCACGGCGCGAGCATCGGTCGCGTCAACGGCGTCGGCGGCATGCGCGCGTTCGAGATCGTCGACGACGGCAAGCCGGCGCCGCAGCGCTTGCAGGCGCTGCTCGCCGCCGCACGCAAGCGGGGTCTGCTGTTGATGGCGGCCGGCGAACACGGCAACGTCGTGCGCCTGTTGCCGCCGCTGACCATCTCGTTCGAGCAGCTCGACGAGGGCTTCGCCCTGATCAAGGACGCGTTGGCCGAGGTGCTCGTTTGAAACTGTCCCGTCTCGGCCGTCCGCGCACCGCGCGGGCGGCTTTTTTGACGCCACGCCACGAAGGCCCCCGCATGATTCCCCGTCTGACCGCCAGCGCGCCCACCGATTCGCTCTACCTCGACTTCATCGCCGAACTGCAGGTGAGGGGATTCGCCGGCGAGTTGAGCCACGCGTACGCCGACCGCACCGTGCTGGCCACCGACAACTCGATCTACCAGCTGCTGCCACAGGCGGTCGCGTTTCCGAAGCATGCAGACGACCTGGTATTGATCGCGAAGCTCGCCGCCGAGCCGCGCTTCGAGGCGCTGGTGTTGAGCCCGCGCGGCGGCGGCACCGGCACCAACGGCCAGTCGCTGACCGACGGACTGGTGGTAGACGTGTCGCGCCACATGAACCGCATCCTCGAGATCAACGCCGACGAGCGCTGGGTGCGCGTCGAGGCCGGCGTGGTCAAGGATCAGCTCAACGCCGCGCTGAAGCCCTACGGCCTGTTCTTCGCGCCCGAGCTGTCGACGTCGAACCGCGCGACGCTGGGCGGCATGATCAACACCGACGCCAGCGGCCAGGGCTCGTGCCTCTATGGCAAGACGCGCGACCACGTGCTGGAACTCGACACCGTGCTCTTGGGCGGCACTCTCTGGCATTCGGCAACGTTGGCCGAGGAAGAGCTGGAGGCGATCAAGCAACGCGACGACAAGGTCGGCGCGGTCCACCGGCTGCTCGACGCGATCCAGCGCGACAACGCCGAATTGATCGCCGAGCGTTTCCCCAAGCTCAACCGCTGCCTGACCGGCTACGACCTCGCGCACATCCGCGACGAGGCCGGGCGCTTCAATCTGAACAACATCCTGTGCGGCGCCGAGGGCACGCTCGGCTTCGTCGCCGAGGCCAAGCTGGGCGTGCTGCCGATCCCGCGCGCGAGCGCGCTCGTCAACGTGCGCTATATCACGTTCGACGCCGCGCTGCGCGACGCGCAGGCGCTGATGGCGCTGAACGCCGCGTCGATAGAGACGGTCGACTCCAGGGTGCTGGGTCTCGCGCGCCAGGACATCGTCTGGCACGGCGTGCGCGAGTTCTTTCCCGACGACGCGACGCCGGCGCAGGGCATCAACCTGGTCGAATTCCTCGCCGACAGCGACGCGGAACTCGAGCAAAGGTTGGCCGAGGTCGTATCGAGGCTCGATCGTGAGGGAGCGGCGCACGGCCGCTGCGGCCACACCGTCGCACGCGGCGCGGCGGTAGCGCGCATCTGGGGGATGCGCAAGAAATCGGTAGGCCTGCTCGGCAACCTTAAGGGCGGCCAGCGGCCGATTCCGTTTGTCGAGGACACCGCGGTGCCGCCGGAGAACCTCGCCGACTACATCGCCGAGTTCCGCGCCTTACTCGACAGCCACGGCGTTTTCTACGGCATGTTCGGCCACGTCGACGCCGGCGTGCTGCACGTGCGCCCGGCGATCGACATGAAGGACCCGGCGCAGGAAACGCTGGTGCGCGAGATCACCGACGGCGTGGTCGCGCTGACGAAGAAGTACCACGGCCTGTTATGGGGCGAGCACGGCAAGGGCGTGCGCTCGGAATACGCGCCGGAATTCTTCGGCCCGCTCTACCCCTGCCTGCAAGAGATCAAGGCGGCGTTCGACCCGCACAACCAGCTGAACCCCGGCAAGATCGCTGCGCCGGCGGGTGCGGAGCTGCTGAAGATCGACGAGGTGCCGACGCGCGGCCAGCACGACCGGGTGATCCCGATCGCGGCGCGCGAAAAGTTCGACGAAGCGCTGCACTGCAACGGCAACGGCGCCTGCTACAACTTTGACCCCGACGACGCGATGTGCCCGTCGTGGAAGGGCACGCGCGAGCGCCGTCATTCGCCGAAGGGGCGCGCATCGCTGCTGCGCGAATGGCTGCGTCAGCTGTCGCATGCCGGCTTCGATCCGGTGGCCGAGAGCGCACGCTTGCGTGCGGGCGGCGCGCTGAAAGGCCTTGTCGGAAAAGTCAGGAATACGCTCGCCAAACGGCGCGGCGAGGCCGACTTCTCGCACGAGGTGATGGAGGCGATGAGCGGGTGTCTGGCGTGCAAGTCGTGCGTCGGCCAGTGCCCGATCAAGGTCGACGTGCCGGAATTCCGCGCCAAGTTCCTCGAGCTCTACTACGGGCGTTACCTGCGGCCGCTGAAGGACCATTTCATCGGCTCGCTGGAGGCGACGCTGCCGACGCTGGCGCGCGCGCCGCGGCTCTACAATGCGCTGGTAGGCAGCGGCGTCGGCCGCGCGCTGATGAAGAAGCTGAACCTGGTAGAAAGCCCGCTGCTGTCGGGCGTCGACCTGCAAAAGGAGCTCGCGAGGCGCGGCTTCGCGCTCGCGACGCCGGAATCGGTCGCAAGCTTGGCCGAGGCCGACAGGGCGCGCGCGGTCGTCGTCGTGCAGGACGCGTTCACCAGCTACTTCGAGACGCCGCTGGTGCTCGACGTGTTCGAGCTGTTGCGCGAGCTCGGCTTCGTGCCGCTGTTGGCGCCGTTCCGCGCCAACGGCAAGCCGCTGCATGTGCACGGCTTTCTCGGCCGTTTCCGGAAGACAGCCTCGGCCAACGTGGCGATGCTGAAGGCGTTCGAGGCCGCCGGCCTGCCTCTCGTCGGCGTCGACCCGTCGATGACGCTGACCTACCGCGCCGAATACGCGAAGACGCTCGGCGTCGGCGCGGTGCCACGGGTCGCGCTCTTGCAGGAATGGTTGGCCGAGCGGCTCGATGCCTTGCCGAAACGCGCGCGTGATTCGGAAAAAAGCTACGCGCTGCTGCCGCACTGCACCGAGAAGACCAACGCGCCGGCGGCGGTGGCCGACTGGCAGAAGGTGTTTTCGGCGCTGGGGGCGAGTCTTGAGGTGCAGGCCGCCGGCTGTTGCGGCATGGCAGGCACCTACGGCCACGAGGCGGACAAGCGCGCGATGTCGGAGAAGATCTACCAGCTCAGCTGGGCGCCGATCGTCGCCGGGCGCGCCGGCACCGAACTGTTGGCGACCGGCTACTCGTGCCGCTGCCAGACGGCGCTGATCGATGGCGTAGCGCTGCCGCATCCGGCGCAGGCGCTGCTCTGCGCGCTTCGCGGCGCGTAGAGAACGGAGCGCAAGCACGAGACGCCGGCCGCATGACGCGGCCGGCGTTTTTTTAAGCGCCGCCGCTACGACGCCGTGCGGGAGCTCAGGGCCCGGTTTTCCTCCTATGCAGCACGCACAGCATCTCGAGCGCGAGGTTCGCGGCGACGAGCGCGGTGATGTCGCCGCGGTCGTACGGCGGCGACACCTCGACGATATCCATCCCGACCAGCCTTGCCGGCGCCAGGCCACGCACGATGTGCAGCGCGTCGGCGCTGGTGAGCCCGCCCGGCAGCGGCCTGCCGGTGCCCGGCGCGGCGGACGGGTCGAGGCAGCCGATGTCGAAACTCAGATAGCAGGCCCGGTCGCCGACGACGTCGAGAATGCGCTCCAGCGTCTTCTGCGGGCCGTGCGCGTGTACCCAGCGCGCGTCGAGACTCTGGATGTCCTGCGGGCCGGCGTCCGCGCTGCGCAGGCCGATCTGCACCGAGCGTTCGGCGTCGATCGGCCCGTGCACGGGGCCGATGCCGTGCGCGCCGAAGCGGATCAGGCTCAAGGCTTGGCCGAGCCTTTGAGCGTGCGCTTTCAACAAGGGATACGTGATCGCGCTGTCGCCGCCTAAGGTCAGCATCGTCGCGCCGCTCGCGAGGATGGCGCGCGCGTGCTCGGCGATGGTGTCCGGGATGCCCGCCGGACTATGCGCGTCGAGCCAGCAGTCTCCATAGTCGGCGACCGCCAGTTCGTCAAAGATATCGACGCCGTAGGGAAAGGGCTTGAGGTCGGAGAACATCACCGATAGCGCGCGGATCGCAGCCGGGCCGAAGCGCGCGCCGGGGCGGAACGGCGACGCGAGGTCGAACGGGATGCCGCTGACGACGACGTCGGCGCCTTCGATGTCGCGGGTGTAGCGGCGCCTGAGGAAGCTCAAGGTGCCGCCGAAGGTGTTTTCGACGCCGCTGCCGTAAAGGGAGGTGCGGCGGATCGCGCCGTCGCCGTAGAGGAGTTCGGCGCAGTCGGGGACGGGTTGGACGTGTTCGAGCATGGTCGCGGGGCTTTCGCTCGCGGCGGCCGGCGGCCGCCGCGTGTTCCCATCGATCTTTCAACAGCCGACGTGTAAAGGCTGCCACGGGTCGCGCCCCGTGAAGAGGGCGGGCCGCTCAGTTCTTGCGCGTCTTGAATTCGACCCACAGGCGCGTGGTCAGCCGCTGGATCTTCGCGTCCATCGGCGCCTGGACGAAGCTGTTCGCCATTTCCATCTTGCCGGGGAAGATCGACGGGTTCGCCAAGTGCTTCGCGTCGATGTGCTGGCGCGCGGCGAGGCTGCCCGGCGCGTAGGTGACGAAGTTGGCGTTGGCCGCGGCGACCTTCGCGCGCAGGTTGTAGTCGATGAAGCGGTACGCGTTCTCGACGTTGGCCGAGTCCTTGGGGATCACCATGCTGTCTATCCACACCGCGACGCCTTCCTTCGGCACCAGGGGCCGGATCCTCACGCCGTTCTTCGCCGCCTCGGCGCGGCGTTTGGCGATGTTGAGGTCGCCGCCGTAGCCGAAGGCGAGACAGAGGCCGCCGCCGGCCATCTCGTTCATATAGCCGGACGACGAGAAGCGCGTGATGTACGGGCGGATGGTTTTCAGATGCGCGAGCGCCGCCCGGTAGTCGGCTTCGTTCCGGCTTGCCGGATCGCGCCCGAGGTATTTCAGCACCACCGGGAACACGTCGCCCGGCGAGTCGAGCATGCTGACGCCGCAGCCTTTCAGCTTGGCCACGTAGGCCGGGTTGAACATCAGCTCCCACTGTTTTGCCGGCAGCGGGCCGCCGAGCGCCTTGTTCACCTTGTCGACGTTGATGCCCAGCGTGTTGATGCCCCAGAAGAACGGCACCGCGTACTTGTTGCCCGGGTCGGACGCGTTCATCAGCTTGAGGATGGCCGGGTCCAGGCCCTTGTAGTTGGGCAGCTTGCTCTTGTCGAGCGGCAGGTAGATGCCGGCCGGGATCTGTTTGGCGAGGAACACGTTGGACGGCACGACGACGTCGTAGCCCGACTTGCCGGTCAGCATCTTGGTCTGCAGCAGCTCGTTGCTGTCGTAGGTGTCGTAGCGGACCCTGACGTCGGTTTCCTTCTGGAAGTCGGGGATCGTGGTGTCGGCGAGGTAGTCGGCCCAGCCGTAGAAGTTGACGACGCCGCCGGCCGAGAAGGCGGCGGACGGCACGAACACCGCGGCGGCGGCGAGAAGGGGAAAGGAGCGGCGCATGATGGCTTCCTTGCAGAGGCCGGCGGCACAAGCCTGCCGGCCAAAGCGCCCGGTCGCATGGACAGGACGACTCCCATCGATGTTTTAGCAGCCGACACGTTGAGGCTGCCGCGGGATGAAGCACCCGCGCGGGCTTTAGCTGTCTTAAGCGACCACCCACAGCACCCGCGCCACCGTGTCGCCGAGGTTGGCGTAGCGGTGCGGCCGCGACGAATCGAACTGGAAGCTGTCGCCGGCGGCGAGCGTCTGCTCTTCGCCGTCGACCCAGATCGTCAGCGTGCCTTCGAGCAGCAGCCCGCCCTGCTCGCCGTTCTCGCGGATCTCGGCGTCGCCCGACGTCGCGCCGGCCTCCATCTCGCCCATCAGCATGTGAAAGCGGCCGGAAAGCGTCGGCGACAGCAGCGTGTCGTGCACGCCGCCCTGGTAGCTCATCTCGCGCCGCGCGTCGCCGTTCACCCGCCACGGGTGGGCGGGCGCGGCCGGCGCCGAGAAGAAGTGGGCGGTGCTGACCCCGAGCGCGTCGGCGATCGCGATCAGGTCGTCGATCGCCGGCTCGTTCAGCCCGCGCTCGAGCAGCGACAGGAAGGCCGGCGAGCGGCCGACGCGGTCGGCGACCCGCTCCAGCGTCGCCTTGCGCTGCTTGCGCAGCTGGCGGATCAGCGTGCCTATCGGGGCTTGCGACATGGTCGGCTGTGGGGGAGGTTCTTCGTAAAAAAATTACACATTTTTTTTACGAAGAAGTAAAGCACTTTCGTGCAGGACGGGGTATCGGCGGCCGCGAGCGCCGGCGACGCTTCATTTCCGTGTCCAGCAGGACGCTTGTCTATTCTACTGGTAATACCAGTAATGCCGGTGTAAGGTGTGGGGGCCGGCGTCGCCATCGGTCCGGCGAACCGGTCGCCCGATAGTCAGGCATCCCGGACGCCCTCGCTGTCGGCCGAAGCGGCGCGTCAATGGCGCTAGAACGACTGCTCCCGGCTTCCGAAACCTGCCTCTCTGGAGAACCGAATGGACCTGACCGAAGCATCGCTGGAGCAGATTTACGATGAACTGGATCGACGCGAACGGACGCCTCCGCGCACCCGCTACAAATGGCAGTGCCGGCAATGCGGCCACGAGTTCGTCGGGGGAACGGGAATGAAGGGCGTCGCGATCATGGCGGGCGAAGTCTATTGCGCGTGCTGCGCCGTTTTCCCGCGCGATGCGGAGACGCCCGGCCTTCTCGTGCCGATGAAAAAGCAGCCCTATAGCGCGGCGTGAACCGCCGCTGTCGCCAGGCCTTAAAAACGGCGACGTCGGGCCGCTACTCCACATTCCAACAACCCCCTAATCCCCCTCCAATCCCGGCTTGCCGCGCGGCGGACCCGTTTTCTAAGCTGGGACATATACCGAGCAAAGGACGCCTCCGCTATGGATTCCCGCCTCTATACGCTGCACGCCGACATCACGACGCTAGCCGTCGACGCCATCGTCAACGCCGCCAATCAGAGCCTGCTCGGCGGCGGCGGCGTCGACGGCGCGATCCACCGCGCGGCCGGCCCCGAACTCTTGGCCGCGTGCCGGCGGCTCGGCGGCTGCGAGACCGGCGACGCGAAGATCACGCCGGGTTTCAGGCTGCCGGCGCGCTACGTGATCCACACCGTAGGCCCGGTGTGGCACGGCGGGACGCACGGCGAGCCGGAGCTGCTCGCGTCGTGCTACCGGCGCTCACTGGAGATCGCGGCGGGCGAGGGGCTGGCGTCGATCGCTTTTCCGTGCATCAGCACCGGCGTCTACGGCTACCCGTTAGAGCTCGCCGCTACGGTCGCGGTCGACACGGTGTCGGACTTCGTCGCCGCTCCGTCGTCGATTGCCGAGGTGATCTTCGCTTGCTTCTCGGCGGGCGACCTGGCGCTCTACCAGCGCCTGCTGGAAGCGCGCAGCGGCTGAGCGCGGGCGAAGCGGGCGTGAAAAAAAGCTCGGCCAACGTTGGCCGAGCTTTTTTGTACCGGGCCGTCAAGGTTGGCCGAGGACGCGGTGCGTATCGGCGTGCGCTTCGATCATGTCGTCGAGGAAGGCCTGCAGCACCTCGCCGCGCTGCGCCTGCTGGCGCGTGACCATGTGGAAGGTCGCGTCGTAGTACAGCGTTTCGGGATTGAGCGGCGCCAAGAGGCCCTGCTCGACCATCGCGGCGGCGAAGTGTTCGGGCAGGAAGCCCAGGTGGTGGCCGGACAGGATCAGCACCGCGACCGCCTCCATATTGTCGGCGCGCGCGGTGACGTGCCAGTTCTCGGTCGGCAGCGGGATATCGGGCAAGGGGTAGCTGCGCCACACCCAGTCGTGAGCGGCGACCGCGTCGAAGCCGAGCGCGCCTGCCGTATCGAACAGCGGGTGGCCGCGCCCGCAGTACGCGACCTGGTGCTCGGAGAACAGCGGCACGTAGTCGAGGCTCGGCACGCGGTGCCAGAAGTAGCCGATGCCGACCTGCGCGACGCCGTTGATCACCGCCTCCTCGAGCGTGCCCGGCGGCAGCATCGACAGCGTCAGTTCGACCGCCTCGTCGCGCGAGCGGAAGCGCCTGATCGCCTCGGACAGCCGCGCGTTGGCGCTCATCGCGGTGTGGCCGATCACGCCTATCCTCAGATGCCCGACGAGCTGCTTGTCCATCTGCCGCGCTTCTACGCAGAAGTCGTCGACCGCCTCCAAGAGCCTGCGGCTCGCGGTGACGAACTGCGTGCCCTTGGGCGTCAGCGCGAAGCCGGCGCGGCCGCGCTCACATAATCGATATCCAAGCCGCGTCTCGAGCGCGGCGAGCTGGCTGCTGATCGTCGACTGGCTGACGTTCAGCGTGCTCTGCGCCGCCGACACGCCGCCGGCTTCGACGACTGCCAGAAACACGCGGATCAGCCGCAGGTCGAGGTCGGAGAGATTGCCGAGCATTGGTGTTTACCCTTGGTTTGGCGGCTTCGCCGGGGCGGGAAAGCGCATTTGCACTATATGCATCGATAAATATCAATGTAAACAATTCATCATTGTGATTTTTATCGCTGCAACACGCCCCTACGCTGGCCCTGTATCCCCAGCACACGGAGTGGCGTCATGCCCCAAGAATTCCTGTACCAGCCGCTCGGCGGCAACGACATGCCGCGCTTCGGCGGCATCGCCACCATGATGCGCCTGCCCAACGTCGAGTCCGCGCGCGAACTCGACGCCTGTTTCGTCGGCGTGCCGTTCGACCTCGGCACCTCCAACCGCACCGGCGCGCGTTTCGGCCCGCGCCAGATCCGCAGCGAGTCGGTGCTGCTGCGCCCGTACAACATGGCGACGCGCGCCGCGCCGTTCGACTCGCTGCGCGTCGCCGACATCGGCGACGTCGCGACCAACCCGTACAACCTCGCCGACTCGATAGCCCGCATCGAGGCCGCGTTCGACGACATCATCGCCAGCGGCTGCCGGCCGATCTCGCTCGGCGGCGACCACACGATCGCGCTGCCCATCCTGCGCGCGATGCACAAGCGCTACGGCCGTGTCGGCGTGATTCACGTCGACGCGCACGCCGACGTCAACGACACCATGTTCGGCGAGAAGATCGCGCACGGCACGCCGTTCCGCCGCGCGGTCGAGGAGGGGCTGATCGACGGGAATAGGACGGTCCAGATCGGCCTGCGCGGCACCGGCTACACCGCCGAGGACTTCGACTGGTGCCGCAAGCAGGGCTTTCGCGTCGTGCAGGTCGAGGAGTGCTGGGGCAAGTCGCTCGCACCGCTGATGGAAGAGGTGAAGGCGCTGATCGGCGACGGTCCGGTCTACCTGAGCTTCGACATCGACGGCATCGACCCGGCTTACGCGCCCGGCACCGGCACGCCGGAGATCGCCGGACTGACCGTGCCGCAGGCGCTCGAGATCATCCGCGGTTCATGGGGGCTCGACATCGTCGGCGCCGACCTCGTCGAAGTGGCGCCGCCTTACGACCCGCTGGGCACCACCGCGCTGCTCGCCGCCAACCTCGCGTTCGAGATGCTGTGCGTGCTGCCCGGCGTCGTGCGCCGCGATTGAGGAGGCGACCGTGACGAACGATCAAATCACCGGCCGCACCGCGCTGTTCAAGCGTTACGCGCTGCGCGCCGAAACGCGTGACTTCCTGGCCGAACCCAAATCGCTGTGGCTGGACGGCCGCTGGCAGAACGCCGAAGGCGGCAAGACCTTCGCCGTCGAAGACCCGGCGTCGGGCGTGACCATCGCTAATGTCGCCGAAGCGTCGGCCGCCGACGTCGGACTAGCCGTCGCCGCCGCGCGCCGCGCGTTCGAATCCGGCCCGTGGCCGAAGCTGCGCCCGCGAGACCGCGAACGGCTGCTGACGACGTTGGCCGAGCTTGTCGAAGCCGACGCCGAGACCTTGGCCGAGCTCGAGACGCTCGACAACGGAAAGCCCTTGGCCGAAGCGCGCGACGACGTCGCCGGCGCGGTCGACTATTTGCGTTACCTCGCCGGCTGGGCGACCAAGCTCGACGGCGGCGTGAAGACGCTGGGCGTGCCGGGCAGCTTCGCGTACACGCGGCTCGAGCCGGTCGGCGTCGTCGGCGCGATCGTGCCGTGGAACTTCCCGTTCTCGATGGCGCTGTGGAAGGTCGCGCCGTGCCTCGCAACCGGCTGCACCGTGGTGCTCAAACCGGCCGAACAGACGCCGCTGACCGCGTTGAGGTTGGCCGAGCTCGTCGAAGCGGCCGGCTACCCGGCCGGCGTGGTGAACATCGTCACCGGTACCGGCCCGATCGCCGGTGCGGCGCTGGTGTCCCACCCCGACGTCGACAAGATCGCGTTCACCGGTTCGACCCGCGTCGGCCGCGAGATCGGCGCAGAGGCGACGCGTCGCCTGGCGCGCGTGACGCTGGAGCTGGGCGGCAAGTCGCCGGTGCTGGTGTTCGACGACGCCGACATCGACGCGGCGATCGCCGGCGCGTGCAACGCGATCTTCTATAACCAGGGCCAGGTGTGCACCGCCGGCTCGCGCCTCTACGTGCACCGTAGCCGCTACCGCGAAGTGGCAGACGCGGTCGCCGCCTACGCCGACGCGCTTGCGCTTGGCCACGGCTTCGCCGACGGCGTCGGCATGGGGCCCTTGGTGTCGGCCGCGCAGCGCGCGACCGTCGAGCGTTATATCGACATTGCCGAAGCCGAGGGCGCGGTGCGCCTGACGCGCGCGCGAAAGCTGCCCGAGGCCGGCCACTTCGTCGCGCCGACGGTGTTCGCCGACGTGAAACCCGGCATGCGCTGCGTCGACGAGGAGATCTTCGGCCCGGTGCTGGTGTGCGCGGCCTTCGACTCCGACGAGGAGGCGATCGAACTCGCGAACGCGACGCGCTACGGCCTGGCCGCCAGCGTGTGGACGCGGTCGCTGTCGCGCGCGCACAGCGTGTCGGCCGCGGTGCGCGCCGGCACGGTATGGGTGAACAACCACTGGGTGGTCGACCCGGCGATGCCGTTCGGCGGCGTCGGCCAGTCGGGCGTCGGCCGCGAACTCGGGCGCGAACAGCTCGACGCCTACCTCGAGACCAAGTCGGTCACGATGCTTCTATAAGGACGATCCGATGGATGCCACGCAACAAGTTCTCGCGGCCGCCGACGCGCTCATCGCGGCCTTCGCCGCCAACGATGTCGACGCCTACTTCGGCGCCTTCGCGCCCGAGGCGAGCTTCATCTTCCACGCGACGCCCGTGCGGCTGATGTCGCGCGACGCCTACCGCGCCGAGTGGGACGGCTGGGTCGCCGATTCGGACCTCCGCGTTCTCGACTGCGTCTCGTCCAACCGCGCGGTGCAGTTCGTCGACGGCATCGCGCTGTTTATGCACGACGTGAACACGACGATCTCGACGCGCGACGGCGAGGCGACGTTGGCCGAGCGCGAGACCATCGTGTTCCGGCAGGACGAATCGGGCCGCTGGCTCGCCTGGCACGAACACCTGTCGCCGCGCGCGGCTTAAGCGCCCACCCCGCTCTTCCCGGGCCTGCCGGACCGGCACCGTCAGATGTGCCGGACGACGGACGCGGTTTTTGTCTATCAAGGAGAATGACCATGTCTGCAAGCAAGACAGCAACGTCGATGACGACGATCGAGACCATCGGCGTCGAACAGATTCCCGACGACCAGCGCAGCGCGAGCGCGCTCGACCTGTTCCGCATCACCTTCGGCGGCGCGAACACCTTCGCCACCGCCGTGCTCGGCGCCTTCCCGGTGATGTTCGGCCTGTCGTTCTGGCAGGGCGCGATGGCCATCCTCGCCGGCGTCCTCGTCGGCGGCGTCATCCTGTCGCCGATGGCGGTGTTCGGCCCGCTGAACGGCACCAACAACGCGGTGTCGTCCGGTGCGCACTTCGGCGTGCACGGCCGCATCGTCGGCTCCTTCCTGTCGCTGTTGACCGCGATCGCCTTCTTCTCGCTGTCAGTGTGGAGTTCGGGCGACGCGCTGGTCGGCGGCGCGCAGCGCCTCGTCGGCCTGCCCGAGACCGACTTCACGCTCGCCTGTGCCTACGGTCTGTTCTCGGTGCTGGTGCTGGCGATCTGCATCTACGGCTTCCGTTTCATGCTGTGGGTGAACAAGATCGCGGTATGGAGCGCGAGCCTGATGTTCGTGCTCGGCGCCTTCGCCTTCGGCGGCCAGTTCAACGCCGGCTACGCCGGCCAGTTCGCGGACACCGGTGCCGCCGGCTTCTGGCCCGCCTTCGTCGGCGCGACGCTGTTGGCGATGAGCAACCCGATCTCGTTCGGTGCGTTCCTGGGCGACTGGGGGCGCTACATCCCGGCCGACACGCCCAAGCGCAAGGTCATGTTCGCGGCGTTCGCGTCGCAAGTCGCGACGCTGGTGCCGTTCTTCTTCGGCCTCGTCACCGCGACGCTGGTCGCCAGCCAGGCGCCGCAGTACATCCAGGCCAACAACTACGTCGGCGGCTTGCTTGCAATCTCGCCGAGCTGGTACTTCCTGCCGCTGTGCCTGATCGCGCTGATCGGCGGCTTCTCGACCGGCACCACGTCGCTGTACGGCACCGGCCTCGACATGTCTAGCGTGTTCGCCAGCCTGTCCCGGGTGCGCGCGACGATCCTGATCGGTGTGATGTCGATCGGCTTCATCTTCATCGGCCGCTTCGCCGCCAACCTGGTGCAGAGCGTGTCGACCTTCGCGGTGCTGATCATCACCTGCACCACGCCGTGGATGGTGATCATGATGCTCGGCTTCCTGACGCGCCGCGGCCACTACCGCGCCGACGACCTGCAGGTGTTCACGCGCGGCCAGCAGGGCGGCGTCTACTGGTTCCACCACGGCTGGAACTGGCGCGGCATGGGCGCGTGGATCCCGAGCGCGCTCGTCGGCCTGATGTTTGTCAACCTGCCGGGCCAGTTCGTCGGCCCGCTGGGCAACCTGGCCGGCGGCATCGACCTGAGCCTGCCGGTGGCGATGTCGATGGCCGGCCTCTTGTACCTGGCGATGCTGTGGCTGTTCCCGGAACCGGCCGAGGTCTATGGCCCTAAGGGCCCGCGCTGGGTGAGGGCGGCAGACACCGGCTGCCGGGCGATCGAGGCGCGCACCAAGGTCTGATTGCTTTGCCGCTAGGAAAAATCGCGCCCCTCGGGGCGCGATTTTTCTTGCCGCTGACAGTGGCGAAGGCCGGCCAGGCTTGTAGCCGGCCCCTTGCCTTGGGTGCGCGTGCCTGGCCGTGCCGCCAATCGAATCGGGGTTTTCCCCTATTCGTGTTTCAATTAAACGACTGTTATGGTGCTGCGCAATAAGCTCGGCCCAGCCTTTCGATAAAGGCTCGAGACCGCGCAAACGCATCCGTCCCCGTTGTGAGAAGCCGTGCCGCGGCGACCCCGTCGGCAAGTCTTCACCCGATGCCCGCCCGCGCGGGCATCGGCGTTTTCGGCCCGACCGCGTTCTGCTTAGCGCCCGCGACCCCGGCGCGCCGGGCGGCTCGCGTCGCCTGCGTCTACCCGGCGCAGGAGCGGTGCTTGTGCTCGCTGCGCATCTTACGACCGCCCCGGCGACCCGCCGGCGCCGTCCCCCTGTCCGTGGCGGATTACCGTCCGCCGTAGAAGGCGCTGTTCCTACCCGGAACGGCGCCTTATGTTTTTTCGTTCGATGGGCAATCGCGCGTTCTCGATGGGGCTCCCGCCTCGGTTTCCTCCTTGTCGGCGTGCTGGTGTGTTTCCTGATCTACACCTTCTATAGCGTGGTCGGTGGCTGGACCATCGCCGACATTCAAGAGCGGCGCGGCTTTCCCGCGCCGTTTTTGCGTTAAGCTCGGCCAACCCTGAATGGATAAGGACTGCCCATGACCCGACTCTGCGTTCTCTACACCGGCGGCACCATCGGCATGGACCACACGCCCGACGGCCTCGCGCCGGTGCCGGGCCTGTTGCCGCGGCTGATGCAGCGCCTCGCCGATGCCGGCCACGACTTCGACCTGATCGAATACGAGGAATTGATCGACTCGTCGGCGATCACGATCGCGCACTGGAACCGCATCGCAGCCGACATCGCCGACCGCTACGCCGCCTACGACGGCTTCGTCGTCATCCACGGCACCGACACGATGGCCTACACCGCGAGCGTGCTCGCGTTCGCGCTTAAGAACCTTTCCAAGCCGGTGGTGCTGACCGGCTCGCAGCTGCCGCTGGTGCACCCGAGGAGCGACGGCTGGAGCAACCTCGCCGACGCTTTCGAGGCGGCGAGCCAGAAGGATCTTGCCGAGGTTGCGATCGCTTTCGACAGGCTGCTGCTGCGCGGCTGCCGCGCGCGCAAGGTCGGCGCGGCGAGCTTCTCCGGCTTCGACAGCCCCAACGCGCCGCCGCTGGCCGCCTTCGGCATCGCCGCGCGCTGGCATCGCGAGCATTGGCGCGCCAAGCCGGCCGGCGCGTTTTCGGCGCAGAAGCTCGACGAGTCGGCGCGCGTCGTCGCGCTGTTCCTGACGCCGGGCGAGGGTGCGGCGATCTTCGGCAAGAGGTTGGCCGAGGGGGATCTGGCCGGCGCCATCCTGATGAGCTACGGCAACGGCAACGCGCCGGCCGAAGCGGCGCTGCTCGAAGGCGTGAAGAAGGCGACCGAGGCCGGCACGCTGGTGCTGAACCTGACGCAGGTGTTCAGAGGTGCGGTAAAGGTCGGCGCCTACGCGGCCAGCCAGCCGCTCGCGCGCGCCGGCGCCTTGCCGGGCGCCGACCTCACGCCCGAGGCGGCGCTCGCCAAGCTGACGGTGCTCGCGTCGCTGCCGGGGACGGCCGAAGAGAAACGCGCTTGCCTGATGGAAGACTGGGCCGGCGAGTGGACGGTGTGAGGCGCTCGGCTAGCTTGGCCGAGCCTGACTCGTCCGGGGGCAAGGCGGCGGAGGGGGGCTGCCTAAAAAATGGGCGGTGATGAAAAAGCCCCGTCGCGTCAGGCATTTGCCGAGCTTGTCCACAGGCGGCCCACAAGCTTGTCTACGCGAAGCCGGGATAAGCCCGGGCGAGCTGCCTAATTTTTGACCCGTTCCGAAAATCGCTGTCGTTTCAAATGATTGGATGAATTTTCCACAGCCGGCCCACACCCTTGTCCTCGCCGGCTGTGAAAATTTCCGGGGTGTCGTCCCCCGCGTCTTATAATTCTTGTTTTCCGTCGCCATCTCTGCCTCTGCCATGTCCCTTCCCGCTGTTACCCGCATCGCCCTCGTCGGCCCGGAGTCGTGCGGCAAGAGCGCGCTGGCGGCGGCACTGGCGCACAGCTTGGCCGAGCAGGGAGCCCGCGTCGCGCGCATCGACGAATACGCGCGCCACTACTACGCGACGCGGCCGTACCGGCCGACGATGGCCGACATCGAGGCGATCGCCGCCGGCCAGCTCGCGGCCGAGGCGGTGGCCGTCGGCGCCGGCGCGCGGGTGCTGGTGTGCGACAGCACCGTGCTGACCTGCGTGGTGTGGGCCGAGGTCGCTTTTGGCGAGGCGAGCCGGGTATTGCACGCCTTGAACCGGCCGCGCGACTACGCGCTGACGCTGTTGCCGCTGCCCGACCTGCCGTGGGCGCCCGATCCGCTACGCAGCCATCCCGACGAGCGCGACATGCTGTTCGCGCGCTACCGCGCGAAACTCACCGCTGCCGGTGTGGCGTCGGCGGAAATCGGTGGCCTGGACCAAGCGCGGGTCGACGCCGCATGGCAGGCCTTGCGAGCCGCGCGACTTGCCTAATTTTTAATCGCCGGTGGCTTTTTTCAGTTAAATCAAAGGCTTGATTGCCTTACCCACAGGCGATGCACACCGCTGTCCCAAGGCGTTGTGAACAAATGCGTCGAACTGCCTAAAAAACGGGCGGTCGAAAAAAGAGATTCCTCATCAAGGCCTTGCGGCACCTGTCCACAGGCGCCCCACAGGGCTATTCAGTCTGGTTGTGAAAACATGAACGAAACCTTTGCCCTCAAGAACGACTACATCGCGCTGTGCGACCTGTTGAAAGTGGTCGGCGTGGTTGACTCCGGCGGCGCCGGCAAGCAGCTGGTCGCGGCCGGCGAGATCTCGGTCGACGGCCAGCAGGAATTGCGTAAGACGTGCAAGATTCGCCCGGGCCAGACGGTGAGCGGCGCGGGCTTCTCGATCCAGGTGGTCGCGGCCGATGCCTGATCTGGACGACGATTTCGACCCGATGCCGGAAGCGCCCGAGGCGCCCAGCGACGACCTGTGCTGCGGTTCGGGCTGCGAGCCGTGCGTGTGGGACCTGTATCAGGAACAGTTGACCGAGTACCGCGCCAAACTCGCAGCCTGGCAGGCGCGCGAAGCGGCCAGGGTGAAATCAGCATGACGCCGGTCGACCTGCACTTTCACTCGACCGCGTCGGACGGCGGGCTCGCCCCGGCCGACGTGATCGCGCGCGCCGCCGAGCGCGGCGCGAAGCTCGTCGCGCTGACCGACCACGACTGCACCGCCGGGCTCGCCATCGCGCGCGCGGTAGCCGAAGAAAAGGGCGTCGCCTTCGTCGATGGCGTCGAGGTCTCAGTCACCTGGGGCAAGCACACCTTGCACATCGTCGGCCTGAATATCGACCCGGCCCACCCGTCTATCGTCGCCGGCCTGCAGTCGATCCGCGACGGTCGCGTGCAGCGCGCGCGCGACATGGCCGACGGCCTCGCCAAGGTCGGCATCGAAGGCGCGTTCGACGGCGCGATGGCGCATTGCGGCAATCCCGAGATGATAGGGCGCACCCATTTCGCGCGCTGGCTGGTAGCCAGTGGCCACGTGAAGGACGTGCGCACCGTGTTCCGCAAATACCTGACGCCGGGCAAGCCCGGCTACGTGCCGCACGAATGGGCGCCGCTGACCGACGCGGTCGGCTGGATCCGCGACTCGGGCGGGGTCGCGGTGATCGCGCACCCCGGGCGCTACGACCTCGGCCGCACGCTGACCGAACGCCTGCTCGAAGACTTCATCGCCGCCGGCGGCGAGGCGATCGAGGTGGTCAGCGGCAGCCACAGCCTGGATGAGACGCACAAGTACGCGCTGCTCGCCGAGCGCTTCGGCCTGTTGGCCAGCGCCGGCAGCGACTTTCACGCGCCGGGCGAGGGCGCGCGCGACGTCGGCCTGACCCAGCCCTTGCCGCCGATCTGCAAGCCGGTGTGGTCGCGCTTTGGCGAGGCCTCGGCCAAGCTGGAAGACAACAACCCCTGAGAACATGGCCCAATTCTTCATGATCCACCCGGACAACCCGCAACTGCGGCTGATCCGGGAAGCGGTAAAAATCGTCAAGGACGGCGGGCTGATCGTCTACCCGACCGACTCCTGCTACGCGCTCGGCTGCGCGCTCGGCGACAAGGCGGCGATGGAGCGCCTGCTCGCGGTGCGCCAGCTCGATCTCAAGCACCATCTGACGCTGGTGTGCGCCGACCTGTCCGAGCTGTCGACCTACGCGAAGGTCGACAACCGCCAGTTCCGCCTGCTGAAGGCCGCCACGCCGGGCAGCTACACCTTCATCCTGGAGGCGACGCGCGAGGTGCCGCGCCGCACGCTGAACCCGAAACGCTCTACCATCGGCCTCAGGGTGCCGGAGAACCCGGTCGCGCTCGCGCTGTTGGCCGAGCTTGGCGAGCCGATCCTGTCGTGCACGCTGCTGCTGCCCGGGGACAGCGAACCCCTGACCGACCCGTACGAGATCCGCGACCGGCTCGAGCGCAGCGTCGACCTGGTGATCGACGGCGGCTGGTGCGGTCTCGAGCCGACCACCGTGATCGACATGACCGACGGCGTCGAACTGGTGCGCCGCGGCAAGGGCGACCCGGCGCGCTTCGGCTTCTGAGCTTTCTCATGTCCGGCTAAGGCACTTCGGCGCCGCCGCGACGTCTTACCGATTCTTCCGCCGTTTTAAAGACAACGAATGAACGACACCTCCCTGATCCAGCAGATCGCCGTCGCCGCCTTGCCGGTGCTCCTGGCGATTACCCTGCACGAAGCGGCGCACGCCTACGCCGCGAAACGCTTCGGCGACGCGACCGCTTACATGCTCGGCCGCATGACCTTGAATCCGCTGAAACACATCGACCCGATCGGCACCGTGCTGTTGCCGATCGTGACGCTGATGATAGGCGGCTTCCTGTTCGGCTGGGCCAAGCCGGTGCCGGTCAACTTCGGCGCCTTGCGCAAGCCGCGCCAGCATTCGCGCTGGGTCGCCGCCGCCGGCCCGCTGGCCAACTTCGGCATGATGATAGGCTGGGCGCTGCTGTTCAAACTGGCGGTCAGCACCGATTCCTACTTCAGCGAACCGTTGCGGCTGATGAGCCAGATCGGCGTCTCGATCAACATCTCGCTGATGGTGCTCAACCTCTTGCCGATCCTGCCGCTCGACGGCGGGCGCATCGTAGAGAGCCTGTTGCCGCCGGGTGTCGCCTACCGCTACTCGCGGCTCGAGCCTTACGGCATGTGGATCCTGATCGGCCTGATCGTCACCGGTTTGCTGTCGGCCGTCCTGCGGCCGCTGATCAACCTGATGTATGATCTCTTGCAATTTTTCCTCTAATTTCTCAGAAATCGTTACATGTCCGCAGACCGCGTACTCTCCGGCATGCGCCCGACCGGCAAGCTTCACCTCGGGCACTACCACGGCGTGATCAAGAACTGGGTGGCGATGCAGCACACCCACGACTGCTACTTCATGGTCGCCGACTGGCACGCGCTGACCACTAGCTACGACGACGTCGCCATCATCGGCAAGAGCGTCTGGGACATGGTGATCGACTGGCTGGCCGCCGGCGTCGACCCGGAGAAGGCGACTATCTTCGTGCAGTCGAAAGTGCCGCAGCACGCCGAACTGCACCTCGCGCTGTCGATGATGACGCCGCTGGGCTGGCTCGAACGCGTGCCGACCTACAAGGACCAGATCGACAAGCTGTCGCACAAGGACCTCGGCACCTACGGCTTCCTCGGCTACCCGCTGTTGCAGGCGGCCGACATCCTGATCTACCGCGCCGGCCGCGTGCCGGTCGGCGAAGACCAGGTGCCGCACATCGAACTGACGCGCGAAGTCGCGCGCCGCTTCAACCACCTGTACGGTCGCGAACCCAACTTCGAGGAGAACGCGAAGGCCGCGGTCAAGAAGATGGGCAAGGCCGGCCGCGACTACGACCGTCTGCGCACCCGCTACCTGCAGGAAGGCGAAGGCGAGGCGCTGATGGCCGCGCGCGAGATCCTCGCCGCCAGCCAGAACGTCAGCCACGCCGACCGCGAACGGCTGGCCGGTTACCTCGAGAACAAGGGCAAGACCATCCTGCCCGAGCCCGAGGCCATGCTCGCCGAGGCGTCGAAGATGCCGGGCCTCGACGGTCACAAGATGTCTAAGTCCTACGGCAACACCATCGCTTTGAGGGAAGACCCGGCCGACGTCACGAAGAAGATCCGCGCGATGCCGACCGACCCGGCACGCGTACGCCGCACCGACCCGGGCGACCCGAGCCGTTGCCCGGTATTCCAGCTGCACCGGGTGTACAGCAGCGCGGAGACGCGCGAATGGGTGCAGGCCGGCTGTACCACCGCCGGCATCGGCTGTCTCGATTGCAAGCAGCCGGTGATCGACGGCGTGCTGCGCGAGCAGCAGCCGATGTTCGAGCGCGCGCAGGCCTACCTCGACAAGCCGGCGCTGGTGCGCGACGTCGTCGTCGCCGGCTGCGAGCGCGCCGAGAAGGTCGCGCGCGCGACGATGGACGAGGTGCGCGACGCGATGGGCTTGGGCCTGGGCTTCTGAGTTCGCGCCCACCCCGAACGCGTGTGAAGGTTGGCCGAGACTGAGCGAGGTCGCGTCGCGTCGCGAAGGAATCGCTCGGCCAACCTTTTTACCTTTGCGCTGTTAAATACGAAGGAGGGGCGATGGGCCGTTTCCTGATGGCGCTCGGCATCCTGGCGCTGGCCGGCGCTGTACTGCTGCGCTTGTTGGGGATGTCGGAAGAGAGCTTCGACGCGCTCGAGTCGTTGCTCGAGCTGGGCTTCATCGCGCTCGTTGTTTTCCTCGCGCTGAAGGCGCGCGAGGAGGAGAGGGAGAAGCGGCGCGACAAGGAGAAGAAGGAGAAGAAGGACGACGACGATTTCATCGTCGGGTGAAACTGGCCCGCCCCCGGCGAAACCGCTATCCTTCGCCCATGTCCGACCTCCCCATCGATTCCGACCTCTTCCCCGCCGCCGAAGGCTCGGCCAACCCCGGCCCGCAAGCGCCCGATGCCGCCGGACCGATCGCCATGGTATTCGGTCAGCCGGTGCTGGATGTGCCGCAGGACCTGTTCATCCCGCCCGACGCGCTGAAGGTCTTCCTCGACAGTTTCGAGGGGCCGCTCGACCTGCTCTTGTACCTGATCCGCAAGCAGAACCTGAACGTGCTCGACATCCCGATGGCGACCATTACCCGCCAGTATCTCGCCTACATCGACAGCATGCGCGCCGAGCGGCTCGAACTGGCCGCCGATTACCTCTTGATGGCGGCCTTGCTGATCGAGATCAAGTCGCGGCTGTTGCTGCCGCGCCCGCCGAAGGACGACGAGGGCGAACCCGACGATCCGCGCGCCGAACTCGTGCGCCGTCTGCTCGAGTACGAGCAGATGAAGCTCGCCGGGCTCGAGCTCGACAAGATCCCGCAGGCTGACCGCGACTTCGCGTGGCTGGCGGTGCTGATCGAGCAGGGCACCGAGGAGCGCCTGCCCGACGTCAACCCGGGCGACTTGCGGCTCGCGTGGATGTCCATCCTGTCACGCGCCAAGCACACGCGCCACCACAAGGTTGAGAAGGACGAGCTGTCCGTCAGGGAACAGATGAGCTGGATCCTGCGCCTGCTCGCCGGCCGCGACTACGTCGCATTCGAGGAGTTGTTCGACGTCGAGAAGGGCGTGCCGCACCTGGTGGTCAACTTCATCGCGGTGCTCGAACTGGTCAAGGAAGGCCTGATCAAGGTCAGCCAGGACGCCGCCTACCAGCCGATCTACGTGCGCCTGGCGCTGTTATAAAGGCTAGTCCAAGCCCTTGCGGCGGCGCCGGCTGCGATAATGTCCTGTTTTGGCAAAAAACCGTGTAAAATCCGCGCCTTCCCGCGACCTTGGCGCCGCGTCTGAGCTTTTCGTTGGCTACACTGCCCCTATGTCCACCTTCACCGACCTCAAGTACCTGAAAACGGTTCTCGAAACCGCGCTGCTCACCAGCAGCGAACCCTTGTCGGTGCCGATGCTCAAACGATTATTCACCGAGGACATCAAGGCGGCGTTGATCAACGAGATGCTCGACGAGATCCAGGCCGAATGGCGCGGGCGTGGCGTGGAGCTGGTCAAGCTCGCGTCCGGGTGGCGCTTTCGCGCCCGGGCCGAGTTCAACCCGTATCTGGCGCGGCTCAACCCGGAAAAGCCGCCGCGCTATTCGCGCGCGGTGATGGAGACGCTGGCGATCATCGCTTATAAGCAGCCGGTGACGCGCGGCGACATCGAGGCGATCCGCGGCGTGTCGGTGTCCTCGAGCGTGATGCAGAGCCTGAACGACCGCGGCTGGATCGAGGTGATCGGCCACAAGGACGTGCCCGGCCGCCCCGGTCTCTACGCGACCACGCGCAAATTTCTCGACGACCTGGGGCTGAACTCGTTGAGAGACCTGCCGCCCCTGGCCGAACTGGGCACGCTGATCGTGCCCGAAGCGGTCGACCCGTTGCCCGACCTTGTCGAACAGGCTGAAGAAGCAGCCCGCGAGCAGGCGGTCGACCCCGATACTGAACAGGAAAGTTATGTCTAAGAGCAAAAGTCAGCACGCGCGCCAACCGCTGTCGCGTGTGACCCGCAACCAGCCCGACGCGCCGCGTCAGCAAGGCAAGGGCCCGGTCAAGCCGGCCGGCCAGGGCAAGGCGCCGTTCCAGCGCGAAGAAAAACGCTTCGGCAAGCCGGGCGATGCCCCGCGCGGCCGTTCCGACGAGCGCCGCGAAAACGCGCCGTTCCAGCGCGACGACAGCAAACGCTTCGGCAAGCCGGGCGACGCGCCGCGCGGCCGTTCCGGCGAACCGCGCCGCGAAAACGCGCCGTTCCAGCGCGACGACAGCAAGCGCTTCGGCAAGCCGGGCGATGCCCCGCGCGGCCGTTCCGGCGAGCCGCGCCGCGAAAACGCGCCGTTCCAGCGCGACGACAGCAAGCGTTTCGGCAAGCCGGGCGATGCCCCGCGCGGCCGTTCCGGCGAACCGCGCCGCGAAAACGCGCCGTTCCAGCGCGACGACAGCAAGCGTTTCGGCAAACCGGGCGAAACCCCGCGCAGCCGTTCGGGTGAGCCGCGCCGCGAAAACGCGCCGTTCCAGCGCGACGACAGCAAGCGTTTCGGCAAGCCGGGCGAAACCCCGCGCAGCCGTTCGGGTGAGCCGCGCCGCGAAAACGCACCGTACCACCGCGAGGACAAGCGCAATGACAGCGGCGAACGCCGCTTCGAACGCGATCCGCAGGAACGCGGCTTCGGCGAAGCGCGCGATTTCGGCAAGGGCAAGAAAGCCGCACCGGTCGCGCGCGCCAAGAAACTGGCGCTGCGCGACCCGTCGAACACCATCCAGCAGCGCACCAAGCAGTTGCGCGAAACGCGCGTCAAGATCGACGAATTCGAGCCGGTGCGTCTGCAAAAGGCGCTCGCCAACTCGGGCGCCGGTTCGCGCCGCGACATGGAAGAGCTGATCGAGGCCGGCCAGGTCTTCGTCAACGGCAAGAAGGCGACGCTCGGCGACAAGGTCGGCCCGCGCGACAAGGTGCTGGTGCAGGGCCACCAGGTCAAGCTGAAGTGGCCCGACCGTCTGCCGCGCATCATCATCTATCACAAGCAGGAAGGCGAGATCGTGTCGCGCGACGACCCGGAAGGCCGCGTCAGCATCTTCGACCGCCTGCCGCAGGCCAAGAGCAGCCGCTGGGTGACCGTCGGCCGTCTCGACGTGAACACCTCGGGCCTGTTGATCGTCACCACCAGCGGTGAGCTGGTGAACCGCATGGCCCACCCGAGCTTCGAGGCCGAGCGCGAATACGCGGTGCGCGTACTCGGCGAACTGACCGACGAGCAGAAGAAGGCGCTGACCAGCGAAGTGCTGCTCGACGACGGCCCGGCGCGCTTCGACCGCCTGATGGATCAGGGCGGCGAGGGCATCAACCACTGGTACCGCGTCGTGATCCGCGAAGGCCGCAACCGCGAGGTGCGCCGCATGTTCGAAGGCTATGGGCTGACGGTGAGCCGACTGATCCGCCTGCGCTTCGGCCCGATCGGGCTGCCGGCGCGGCTGAAGCGCGGCCAGTTCTACGAGCTGAACGAGCTCGAGGTGGCCAACGTGATGAAATGGGCCGGCCTGACCGTGACCGGTCAGGTCAAGCCCGAGAAGCCGGCGCGTTAAGGGCGGGAGGCGGGCGAGCGATGAGCAAGGCGTTCACCAAGGAAAGCGACGATCTCGAAGACGATCTGCCGCCCGAACAGAAACTGCCGGCGTCGACGCGCAACTATCTGACGCCGGCCGGCTGGCAGCGGATGAAGGACGAGCTCTACCACCTGGTCAAGCGCGAGCGGCCCGAGGTGGTGCAGGCGGTGAACCTTGCCGCCAGCAACGGCGATCGTTCCGAGAATGGCGACTACATCTACGGCAAGCGCCGTCTGCGCGAGATCGACCGCCGCATCCGGTTTTTGACCAAGCGGCTGGAGATCGCCGAGGTGGTCGACCCGGAGATTCGCGAAGCGACCGACCAGGTCTTCTTCGGCGCGACGGTGACGGTGTCGCGTGGCGACGGCCACGAGCAAAGGCTGGCCATCGTCGGCGTCGACGAGATCGACCTGCCGCGCGGCCACATCAGTTGGATCTCGCCGATCGCCCGTGTGCTGATCAAGGCGCGCGAGGGCGACATGGTGGTTTTCCACGGCCCGCAAGGGGCGGAGGAGATCGAGATCCTCGAGGTGGCGTACCAGCGCATCGAGTAAGCCCCGCCGTTCGGCAGGGACAAGGCGGCAAAAGGTTGGCCGAGCTAAAAGCTCGGCCAACCTTTTTGCGTTCTGCTATGCGGCGCCAGGGCTCGGCCAAGCTTCAAGTTGTCGCCTCAATCATGCCCTTCGCGCAACGCGTGCGCGACGCGGTAGCACTGTTCGATATGCGTGTTGCCCAGATACACCATCGCGCCGTAGCTGAGCCCCGCCGCGGCGGCCTGGCCGACCAGCGGCACGAAGCGTGCGACCTGTTTCAAGGTGAGCCGCACGCCGACCTTCTTGAGTACCGCAAGCAGCAGCTCCTGCGAGATCACCTGGCCGATCAACAGGCTGCCCGCCTTCTTCACCACGCTGTAGACCAGCGCCTGCTTTTCCAGCGGTAGGCCGTCGATCTCTCGCGGCGTCAGGCCGAAGCGCGCGTTGATCGCCGGGATCAGCTCCATCAGCAAGGTCAGGTCGGTCGCGACGTCGATGCCGGGCAGCGGCACCACCGCGACCGACGCCGACAGCGCGGCGCGGCGGCGCACCATCGCGCGGCATTCGGCGCGCAGCGCGTCGAGGTCTTCTTGGACGATGGGAACGGTCATGGGGCCTCCTCGTCAGGTGGCGGCGACAGCGCGTGGTTGAACGCGTGCCAGCCGGTGGCGGCGTCGCAGCCGGCGCGTTCGAGCGCCGTCTCCAAGAGGCGCGCCTGTTCGCGGTACAGCGTCGCCTCGAGCTTCGCGCCTTCGGCGCTCAGAAACAGCCGCTTCATGCGTTTGTCCGCCGGATCGGCCTCGGCGTTCACCAGCCCCATCTCGATCAGCTGCCGCAAGGGCATGTTAAGCGCCTGCTTGGACACGTTCAGCGTTGCGAGCAGCGCCTTCACCGACTGCCCCGGATGGCGCGCGAGAAAGAACAGCACACGGTGGTGGACGCGCGCGAGGCCGCGCCGTTCTAAGATTTCGTCGGGCTTCGCGGTGAACGCCTGGTAGGCGAAGAAGAAGTGTTCCATCGCCGCGCGCAGGTCGGTTTCGGCGCTCGGTGCGGGCTTGTTTACGTCAAGCATATTGACTCGATTCGATGTTTGCGCGATCTTTAGGTCAATCTGACTGACCTAATTAGGAGGGTAGCATGTTTTCCGAGCGCATCAATCGCCTGTCCGGTTCGCTGATCCGCGAAATCCTTGCCGCCGCGCAGCGCCCCGAGGTGATCTCCTTCGCCGGCGGGCTGCCGGCGGCCGAGAAGCTGCCCGACTTCGACTGGAGCGCGATGCCCAAATCGCTCGCGCAATACGGCATGAGCGAGGGCGAGCCGGCCTTGCGCGCCAAGCTCGCCGAGCATGTCAGCGCGCTCGGCCTGCCGTGTAGCGCCGATCAGGTGCTGGTGGTGAGCGGCTCGCAGCAGACGCTGGACCTTGCCGCCAAACTCTTCGTCGACCCCGGCACGCCGGTGCTGGTCGAGGGGCCGACCTTCCTCGCCGCGCTGCAGGTGTTCCGGCTGTTCGGCGCCGACTGCCTCGGCGTGCCGCTCACGTCTACCGGCATCGACGTCGCCGCGCTCGAAGCGCAGCTGAAGGCGCGTAAACCCGCGTTCGCCTACCTGATCCCGACCTTCCAGAACCCGTCCGGCGCGCGCTACGACGACGCGACGCGCGACGCGGTTGCCGCCTTGCTCGACGCGTACGACGTGCCCTTGCTCGAGGACGACCCGTACCGCGATCTGAGTTTCGACGGCGTGGCGGCGACACCGATTTGTTCGCGCTTGAAGAAGGCGCCGTGGATCTACACCGGTACGCTGTCCAAAACCTTGGCGCCCGGCCTGCGCGACGCCTTCCTCGTCGCCTCGCCCGAACTGTTCCCTTACTTCGTGAAGCTGAAGCAGGCGGCCGACCTGCACAGCTGCCGCTACGCGCAGTGGCAAGCCGAACAGTGGCTCGGCACGTCGAAGTTGGCCGAGCACGTCGCCGGCCTGATCGGTTTCTACCGCGAGCGGCGCGATGCGATGCAGTGCTCGCTCGAGCGCCACTTCGCCGATCTCGCCGACTGGCAGACGCCCGAGGGCGGGCTGTTCTTCTGGCTCCGCCTCAAGCGCGACGTCGATACGCGCAAGCTGCTGCCGCTGGCGCTAGCAGAGGACGTCGCCTTCATGCCGGGCGAGCCATTCTTCCCTGACCCGGACGACGGCATCGGCCACCTGAGGCTCAACTTCAGCCACGCGCCGGCCGGACGGATCGAGGAGGGTATCAAGCGGCTGGCAGCGATCCTGCGCGCCGCGGGCGCCTAAGAGGGCTTGAACGGCAGGCTTGAACAAAAAAGCTCGGCCAACCCGTAAAGGTTGGCCGAGCTGTTGTTTGAGGCGGCAGCCGGCTTACTGCGCCTGGCCGGCTTCGTCTTCGAGCATCGCCACGCCGGCGAGTCCCGAACGGAACACCGCCTGCTGCAGCGTCTCTACCGCCTTCTTGCGCGAGAACTGCTTGCGCGTGACCAGCATCACGCGGCGCAGCGGCGTCGGGTCGGTGAACGGCACCACCGAGAACAGCGTCGCGTCGCCGGCGCCGACCGAGGTGCTCGGCAGCACGGTGATGCCCATGCCGCTGGCGACCATGTGGCGGATGGTGTTCAGCGAGCTGCCCTGCAGCATGCCGGCGAGGCCGCCGTGCTGCGCCTGGCGGCTGGCCAGTTCGCTGCACGAGGCGAGCACTTGGTCGCGGAAGCAGTTGCCCTGCGTCAGCAAGAGCACGCTCTCGCCCTCGTTGCCGAGTTCCTGCGCCTCGACCGCGGCGCGCTTCTCCCACGGGTGGCCCTTGGGCGTCGCGACGACGAACGGTTCGTCGTACAGCGGGTAGGCGAGCGTGCCCGGCTCGTCGAACGGGTCGGCGACGATGATCGCGTCGACCTCGCCGCGCTTGAGCATCTCGGCCAACCTCGACGTGTAGTTCTCTTCGAGATACAGCGGCATGTCCGGCGCGAGCACGCGCAGCGCCGGGATCAGCTTGGGCAGCAGATACGGCCCGATGGTGAAGATCACACCGAGCTTCAGCGGCCCGACCAGCTCGTTCTGGTGCTCGCCGGCCAGCCGCTTGACCGCGTCGGCCTCCTCGAGCACGCGGTGCGCCTGCTCGACGATGCGCTCGCCGATCTCGGTGACCGCGACCTCGGCGCCTCCGCGCTCGAACAGCATCACGCCCAGTTCGTCCTCGAGCTTCTTGATCGCGATCGACAGCGTCGGCTGGCTGACGAAGCAGCGCTGGGCGGCGCGGCCGAAGTGGCGCTCGCGCGCGACCGCGACGATGTAACGCAGTTCGGTCAGCGTCATGGTCTAGCGCGGGTTCTCCGGCAGCACGATGTTGACCTCGAGCACCTCGAAGTTGTCCTGCCTCTCCAGGTGCACCTTGATGTCGTCCTGGTTGACCGACACGTACTTCGAGATCACTTCCATCAACTCGCGCTGCAGCGCCGGCAGGTAGTCGGGCGCGCCGCCGCGGCCGCGCTCGTGCGCGAGGATGATCTGCAGCCGTTCACGGGCGGTGTCGGCCGACTTCTTGCGCTTGCCGAACAGCATATCTATCAGCGACATGGTTTAGCCTCCGAACAAGCGTTTCAACAGCCCGACCTTCGGCGTGTCGAGGAAACGCATCGTTTTTTCCTCGCCGAGGAAGCGCGCGACGATGTCCTTGTACGCCTCGGACACGTCGCTGCCGTTCAGGTGGATCGCCGGCGTGCCGGAGTTCGACGCCTGCAGCACGCTCTGCGATTCGGGCACGACGCCCAACAGCGGCACGCGCAGGATTTCCTTCACGTCGTCGACCGACAGCATCTCGCCCTTGTCGACGCGGCCCGGCGCGTAGCGGGTGATCAACAGGTGCTCCTTGACCGCCTCCTGGCCGTTGACCGCGCGGCGCGACTTGGACGACAGGATGCCGAGGATGCGGTCGGAGTCGCGCACCGACGAGACTTCCGGGTTGGTCACGATCAGCGCCTCGTCGGCGAAGTGCAGCGCCATCAGCGCGCCCTTCTCGATGCCGGCGGGCGAGTCGCACACGATGTAGTCGAAGCCCATGTCGGCGAGGTCCTTGAGCACCGCTTCGACGCCGTCCTCGGTCAGCGCGTCCTTGTCGCGCGTCTGCGACGCCGGTAGCACGTAGAGGTTGTCGCAGTGCTTGTCCTTGATCAGCGCCTGGTTGAGGCTGGCTTCCTTGTTGACGACGTTGATGAGGTCGTACACCACGCGGCGCTCGCAACCCATGATCAGGTCGAGGTTTCTGAGGCCGACGTCGAAGTCGATCACGACGGTCTTGTTCCCCCTGAGCGCGAGCCCGGAGGCGAAGCTCGCACTGGTGGTGGTCTTGCCCACGCCGCCCTTGCCGGACGTTACAACGATGATTCGTGCCACGGTGGTTTCCTCAATGAAACTGGATGTCGGTTATTCGCCCAGGGCGCTCATCACCAGACGCTCGTTTTCCAGGTAGACCTGGGTCGGGCGGCCCTTGATGCTGGCCGGCAGCGCCTGTTCGATGGTGCGGTAGACGCCCGCGATGGATACCAATTCGGCTTCCATCGCGTAAGTGAAAATGCGTGAAGAAGTGTTGCCGCGAGCGCCGGCCAGCGCCCGTCCGCGCAAGTGCGAGTAGACGTGGATGCTGCCGTCGGCGATCACCTCGGCGCCGGCGCTGACCATCGCGAGCACGACGAGGTCGCCGCCCTTCGCGTAGATCTGCTGGCCGGCGCGCACCGGCTTGTCGACGATCAGCGTCGGCACGGCGGCGGGCGCTTCGGCCGGGCGCGGTGTCTCGGCCTTGGCCGGTGCTTCCTGGTGTCGCGTACAGGGGCTCGGCGTGTACGCGAGGCCGAAGCGGCGCGCGAGGGTGCCGACGTTCTCGTCGGGGTGGCGCAGCGCCACCGCGCGCACGCCGCGGCGCGCGAAGGCGGGCAGCAGGCGGCCGAGGTCGAGCGCGCACGGCTCGCTCAGCGCTTGGAGGTCGAGCACGAAAGCCTCGGTCTCGTCGGCGACCGCGAAACGCTCTTCGAGCGCTGCGATCAGCGCGCCGGCATCGGCGGTTTTCAGGTGCAGGGCCAGCAGGTCGAGGCTGGCGGATTTGATGTCGAAGGCGGTCGCCGTTTGGCTCATGGTCGCTATCCGGAAGATAGATTTCTTCAATGAATATGAGCGAGTTTAAAGCCTTGCCGTGGGCCTTTCAACGGCTTGATGGCGCTTTATCGCGCTTGGCCGGCGCCGGTGTCGCACCTTGTCCACCCGTGCCGCAGTGCACTGCAGCAGAGTGTCACGCAAAAATCATGACATTTCTATAGAGTGTGATAAAAATATCAGTAAACAGAGCGGCTTGCCGGTTGCTGCAGTGCAAAAAAACATTTGACATGCTATTGCGGCGCTCCTAGTATGGGATTGTGCAATGCAGCAAAGCGGTTCCGGTCGTTTAATCCGAGTCGTGCCAACCAATAAGTGAGGAGTGTCTGACATGTCGATCAATCAGCAAGAGTTTTCCGCCCTCGGCCAAGCCCAGCTGGACAAGGCCGTCCGTTTCTCCGCGATCCTGCTCGGCAGCGCCGAGCGTTTCGCCAGCCTGCAGCTGGAACTGTCGCGCAAACTGTTGGCCGACAACGCCAAGGTCATCAAGTCGCTGTCCGAAGTGAAGGACGCCAAGGCGCTGACCGAATGGCAAGCCGCCCAGGCGCAGCCGACCATCGACCAGGCCTTCACCGTCGCGCGTAACGTCTACGACGCGTCGCTGACCACCCA